>CAYJCU010000037.1:0-17658 GCA_964368765.1 uncultured Rikenellaceae bacterium | reverse complement strand
TCGGAAATCTGCCCTAATTTTTGTACGCAAAATATTTTATCGGACAGTACTAATTTTTTTACCGGACAATAATAATTTTTTTACTGGACAACAATAATAAAAAAAGAGTTAGCATAAAGCTAACTCTTTTTTTTATCTCTTATTGATTTAGGTCTAGTGCCAATGCGGAACCGCCCATCATCTTACGTAGGTTGATAAGCGCATATCGCATCCTACCAAGTGCAGTATTGATACTAACACCCGTCTGTTCTGCTATATCTTTAAAACTCATATCAAGATAGTGGCGCATAATAACCACCTCTCGTTGCTCCATAGGTAGCGAATCAACCAATCTACGTACATCTATCTGTACCTGCTCAGCTATCATCTTATCCTCGATACTTATCTCTGGCGACACCTGATCCCCCTCTATTGACGAGCCCTGCTCCTCTATAGAGATACCTTTGCGCTGTTTTAAAACACGATAATGATCAATTATCTGATTATGGGCAATACGCAATACCCACGACATAAATTTGCCGTTATCAACGTATTTCCCTTTTTTTAGTGATTGACTTACTTTGATGAATAGATCTTGATATATATCATCTGCCACTATATCATTCTTTGTTACTAGCAGTATATAGTTATATATCTTTGATTCATATTGTGCAAACAGTTCTGAAATAGCACTATCATCGCCATTATAGTATGCCTTTATAAGGTTACTATCTCTGTCGTTTAAATTTACTCCTGTTGTTATCATACTAATCTCATTTAGTGAGTTAATAATAATTAATTCTTATGAGTATATTTCTTCAATAGGCAAACTGTTTCTGTTATTAAAATTATAAAAATATGAGTTGCAATTGCAATATTAGCAATAATTCCTGAAACCACCAAATATTTTTAACTATTTTTTCAAAAAACGACTATTTATACTGCCTCAATCAGATTATCACAATTATTATACCATCATAGTAGACATAACATCACTAGCAAGCTTTTCTGCTAACTCCTCACTATCTCCCTCAGAGTAGACACGTATGATAGGCTCTGTATTTGATTTGCGAAGATGAACCCATCCACGCTCGAAATCTATCTTTACACCATCAATATCTGTTATCTTCTCTGTTGAATATACCTCTTTTACCCTATTTAGTATAGCATCTATATCGGTAGTAGGTAGTAACTCTACCTTATTTTTACTCATATAATATTGTGGATAACCTGCACGTAATACCGAAAGTGGTTTACCCTGCTCAACAACATAACTAAGCATAAGAGCTAGACCAACAATAGCATCACGGCCATAGTGCGATGCAGGGTAGATAACACCTCCGTTACCCTCGCCGCCTATAACAGCTCCTACCTCTTTCATCTTAGTAACCACATTAACCTCTCCCACAGCCGCAGCACTATACTCGCCACCTAATGACTGTGTAACATCACGTAGGGCACGTGTAGAGCTCAGGTTAGAAACTGTATTACCTGGCGTGTGACGTAGGATATAATCTGCCATAGCTACTAATGTGTACTCTTCGCCAAACATCTCACCCTCTTCAGTGATAAAAGCCAAACGATCTACATCTGGATCAACAACAACACCCATATCAGCACCGCTACTCTTTACCAATTGGCAAATATCTGTTAGGTGCTCTTTAAGAGGTTCTGGATTATGTGCGAAATCGCCCGTTGGCTCGCAATTTAATCTGATAACCTCTACCCCTAACTGCTCTAATAGTGCAGGAATAATAATGCCACCAACCGAATTTATGCCATCAACAGCTATCTTAAATTTACGACTCTTGATAGCCTCTACATTCACTAAATCAAGAGCTAGCGTGTGATTGATATGCTCCTCATCATAAGAGCGACCCACAACACCACCCAGAACATCAACCTCACTATAAGTGAAAGCCTCTGCCTCAGCTGTTTTAAGAATCTCCTCACCAGCAGCTCCGTTTAAGAACTCGCCCTTGCCATCTAGTAATTTAAGAGCATTCCACTGTTTAGGATTATGGCTAGCTGTTAAGATGATACCACCATCTGCATTAAGCCCCTGAACAGCTAACTCCGTAGTAGGTGTAGATGCCATGCCTAGATTGATAACATCAATGCCGCACCCCATAAGCGTACCAACAACAATACTAGATACCATATCACCCGACATACGAGCATCACGACCAACAACAACAGTTAGTTTTTTATCTCCGTTCTGCTCTTTAAGCCATTGTGAGTATGAAGTAACAAATTTAACTAGATCAAGAGGTGTTAGGTTATCGCCTATGCCTCCGCCTATTGTGCCTCGTATTCCTGATATTGATTTAATAAGTGTCATATATTCTATTTTTTTAATAATAATTTTGCCTGTTTGATAGCTGCATCAGTAACCATATCGCCACTAATCATAACAGCTATCTCTTGTACTCGCTCAGCAGGAGAAAGTTTTACTATCTTACTATAACTCTCCTCTCCGCTCTGCTCTTTATATATGTAGTAGTGATGCTCTCCCTTACTAGCTATCTGTGGGAGATGTGTTATATTTATAATCTGTATATTATTAGATAGCTCAGAGATAAGATTACCCATCATATCGGCCACCTTACCTGAAACCCCCGTATCTATCTCATCAAAGATAACTGTTGGAAGGGTTCCGTCTGCTGAGGCTATTGCCTTGAGTGATAACATCAAACGAGACATCTCACCACCCGATGCCACCTTATCAATAGGTTCAAGTTTAGAGCCACTATTTGCCGAGAAGAGAAACTTAATCTCATCAGCCCCTGTCTCTGTTAATCTATCTAATATATTTATCTCAATAGCAAATCTAGCCGATGGTATCCCCAATGATTGCAGATAGGTTACTATCTTCTCACTCAATAACTCTGATTTAGAGGCACGTAACGAGTGTATCTCATGCGCCTCACTCCATGCCATATCCTCTAGCTGCTCTAGCTCACGTTTTTGCGCTGCTATATGTTCATCGCTACTCTCTATAAGTTCGCTTTTAGATTGTAACTCATCACGTAGAGCAATTAATTCGGCTACACTTTGCACACCGTGCTTATGCTCTAGAGTGTGTATCGTATCAAGACGCTCTTCAACCTCTGATAAACGCTGCGGATTATCTTCAACCGACGCACCCACTATCTCTATCTCTCTATTTATATCCTTAAGCTCTTCTAAAACAGATAGTAAACGCTCTTCTATATTATCGCTCTTAGATAAAAAATCGCCTATACGACCTATCTGCTGATTAACACTCTGCAAAGATGTTATGACAGATAACTCCTGCCCCGAAAGGGTGGTGCTAACTGAGAAAAGAGTCTCCCCAATAAGAGAGGCATTAGCTAATAGGTCACGTTCATGCTCTAGCTCCTCCTCTTCGCCCTCTTTAAGATTAGCCTCAGAGAGTTGATTGAGCTGAAACAAAATATAATCTAAATCACGTCTAGCCTTTTCGCTCTCGTCGCTCAGAAGTGCTATCTCTTGACGTTTTTTTAGTATGTTGTTATATAGATTGCTGTAATTGGTAACTTGCAACAAACCACCACTAAATAGATCCATCAAATGGGTCTGAAACCTGCTATTAGAGAGCAACAGCGTTTGGTGTTGCGAGTGAATATCAACCAGATAGCCACTAATCTGACGCAGAAAAGTTATTGTTACTGGTTCATCATTAATATAGCTCTTAGAACGTCCTGAAGGGGTTATAATACGTTTAATAGTTAATGTATCGCTATACTCTATATCCTCTGTCTCAAATATAGGTTGTAGTATTGAGGCTATATTCTTAACTAGAAAATCCCCCTCTAAAACCAAATTTTTATCGCTATTACGTATTAGCGAGTTATCGCCGCGCCCCCCTAGAATAAGCGAGACAGCACCAAGTATTATTGATTTACCTGCTCCTGTCTCTCCTGTGATGGTATTTAACCCCCCCTCGAATATAATATCGAGAGAGTTAATAAGAATATAGTTCTCTATGTGTAGTCTCTTAATCATAAACTATCGCACTCTTCTAACTATTTCATTTACAATGTCTTTTGCAACTAGAGTTTTATCCTTTAGTTCAAATGAATGTTGAGTATCTCTATCTATGATAGTAATTTTATTTGTTGAGCATCCAAAACCAGCCCCACTATCTGCTAGAGAGTTAAGGACAATAAAATCAAGATTTTTCTTCTCTAATTTAGCCTTGGCATACTCCTCTTCAGAGTGTGTCTCAAGAGCAAAACCAACCAATAGTTGATTATCTCTCTTGCTAGCCCCAATAGTTGCCGCTATATCTTTTGTTTGAACAAGCTCAACACTCATACTATCCATCTTCTTTATCTTTATATCAGATGGATTGGTAGGTGTGTAATCGGCAACTGCCGCCGCCATAACAATAATATCACTCTCTTTTGCTATCTCTGTTGCAGACAGATACATATCCTCAGCCGATAAAGCCTCTACCTCAGTAACACCAGCTAATGAACCCTCTAAGTGAGAGTCGATAGAACCCCTCACAATAGTAACATCGGCACCTCTACGCTTAAGTTCTTCAGCAATAGCGTAACCCATCTTACCTGTTGAGTGATTACCTATATAACGCACTGCATCTATCTTCTCAATAGTTCCACCCGCTGTAATAACTGCTTTTTTCCCTTTCAGGTCACACTCACTACTGAAATAGTTATTTAAATACTCAACAATCTCTTCAGGCTCTGCCATACGACCTTTGCCTATAAGACCACTAGCAAGCTCTCCGCTATTAGGCTCTATGATACCAACGCCATGTTTTTGTAGTGTAACAAGATTTTGCTGTGTTGTGATATGGTTATACATATCTAAATCCATTGCAGGCGCAACAAAGACTGGGCAACGTGCTGACAGATAGGTTGTGATAAGTAGATTATCAGCAACACCTGTGCACATCTTACCTATTGAATTGGCTGTTGCAGGAGCAATAAGATAGCCATCGGCCCACTCCCCAAGTGACACATGCGAATTCCACTCGCCATTCTCTGGATTAAAAAACTCTACTAAGATAGGGTTTTTAGAGAGTGTGGCAAGTGTAAGAGGTGTGATAAACTCTTTAGAGAGTTTGGTCATAATAACACGAACCGACGCTCCCTCTTTTACTAATAAGCGGACAAGCATAGCTGCTTTATAAGCGGCTATGCTTCCCGTAACTCCTAATAATATATTTTTTCCTTTTAGCATATTAACACCAATAATTATATATGGTATATACTATCGTTATGACTAGAGACTATCTCTTAACGATTAACTCACCTTTAAGAAACTCCTCAGTAGCAACTAGTACTGGCTTAGGCAGTTTCTCATAATAGGTAGAAATCTCTATCTGCTCACGGTTTTCGAATGTCTCCTCAAGATTATCGTTTACATTGCTAAACTCATCTAGTTTCTGCTTTAGCTCTTTTTTAATCTGCTGCCCTATCTGGTTAGCTCTCTTTGAGATAACATTTAACGACTCGTAAATATTACCTGTTGAGTGATCTATATCCGCTAAATTACGTGTAACTGTGTTAGTTGGAATATTTCCTTTTTTAGGATTCATCTTTATTTCTTTTATATATTATTACTACTCTTCTCTCTCTACTGCTTCACCCTCTGGCGAGCTCTCTGTTTCTGTCTCTAGCTCACCTCTCTCTAGAGCCTCTATCTCATTTATAATGTCTTCAAGCTCTTTGCGTAGCTTAGCTAACTTTTCGTCATCTTTTCTTCCCACTTTAGCCTCTTCCGCTAAAATCTTCTCTTCGATACGCTCTTTTTTCTTATACACCTTATCGTGAGTAAGAACCACATCTTGTGAGAAATCGCTAACCATAGCTTTACCCTCTGTAATAGCCTGAGCATCTTCAAACAATCTCTTAGCTATCTTAGAATATTTACTCTCAGGGAATTGAGATGTTAAACTATAATAGGCATCAATAACATTATAAAAACGCTCTCTCTGCTTCTCTAATATACTCTCTTTTGCATAGGCATAATTAGATTTAAGAATCATAAACAAAATCTCTTCACGCAGTGGCGTATCAGGGTCACGCTTTAAGATATTCTTTAAAGTTGTGATAGCAGATTTATGATAACCAATTTTATAGTAGGTCTCACCTACATAAAAATCTTTCTTATGTTTACGCTCTTCTAACTCAACGATATAAGCCATACATCTCTCAACCATATCGCTATTTGGATAGCGGTAAATGAACTCTTCAAAAGCAGCTGTAGCCTTAGCAGCTATCGACTGATCTAACTCAGAGCCCGGAGAATCATAGTAGTAGCTCATAGCATATAGATACTCTGCTCTCTCTATAAATGGACTGCGAGAATAGCTCTTCCTAAAATCATCAAAAAGAGGACCACTAGATGTGAAATCACCCCTATCGAATAGCGAACTAGCAAAGTAAAACTTAATAGTATCTATCTTCTCGGTTCCTGCATATATGTTCATCACATTAGAGAAAAGATTTATAGCCTTACTAGTTTTACCCTCCCTGTAGTACTGAAGAGCAGTTTGATACTGCAATTCATAATCACTACTTTCCAACAACTTTGCATAGTCGCTACACGACACCGCAAAAATAGCTATTACAAATAGCCTCTTTAAGAATTTTATCTTCATATAATCTATTTATATATTCATCAACGTGCAAAGGTAATACCTTTTTCTCTATTTACAAACAAAAAAGAGTCATTAAATTAAATATTGTGTAAAAAAAGATAATAATCACTGCAAATAAGACTTTATACTTATTATAAATATGATAAAAAAGATTAACTTTGCCACCGAAAATAGCATAAATATTATATAAATTAAATAAAAAGTACAAAAGATGGATATTTTTGAGCGTATTATGAAAGATAGCGGTGGTCCTATCGGTCAGTATATGAAGCAAGGACACGGTTACTTCACTTTTCCTAAATTAGAGGGCACCATTGGTCCACGTATGAACTTCCGTGGTAGAGAGGTCTTGACATGGAGTTTGAATAATTATTTAGGTCTAGCGGCTCATCCAGAGGTTATCGAGGCAGATGCGGCAGCAGCACGTGAGTTTGGTATGGCAGCCCCTATGGGTGCTCGTATGATGAGTGGACAGACTAAATGGCATGAGCAACTTGAGCGTGAATTAGCAGCTTTCGTTAAGAAAGAGGATGCTTTCTTGCTTAACTTCGGGTATCAGGGTATGGTATCTATCATTGACACTCTAGTAACTCCTAAAGATGTTATTGTGTACGACTCAGAGGCGCACGCTTGTATCATCGATGGTCTTTTACTTCACAAAGCTAAAGGTGGTAAGCGTTATGTTTACCCACATAATGATATGGAGAAGTGTCGTAAGCAACTAGAGAGAGCTACTAAGCTAGCTAATACAAATGGTGGTGGCGTACTTCTTATCACTGAGGGTGTTTTTGGAATGAAAGGCGACCTTGGAAGATTAGACAAAATAGTTGAGATGAAGAAAGATTTCAACTTCCGTATATTAGTAGATGATGCACATGGTTTTGGTACTATGGGTAGTGAGAGAGGATCAGGAGTTCCTGAGCATTATGGTGTTGAGGATCAAATTGATATTCACTTCGCTACTTTCGCTAAGAGTATGGCAGGTGTAGGTGGTTTTGTTGCTGCTAAGCCTGAGATAGTTAATTTCTTACGTTATAACATGCGTTCGCAGACCTATGCTAAGAGTCTTCCTATGCCTATGGTAATGGGTGCTCTTAAGCGTTTAGAGCTTATCCGTAACCATCCAGAATACCGTGAGCAGCTATGGACAATAGTAAAAGCATTACAGCAAGGATTCAAAGATAATGGTTTTGAGATAGGTATCACTGAGTCTCCTGTTACGCCAGTATATATGAAAGGTGGAGCAGAAGAGGGAACAAACTTAGCTGTAGAGTTACGTGAGAAATATAATCTATTCTGTTCAGTAGTGGTTTACCCTGTAATACCTAAAGATGAGATTATCTTACGTATCATACCAACATCTCTTCACACGCTAGAGGATGTTAAATATACAATTGATTGTTTCGTGGCATGTAAAGACAAAATGGATAAAGGCGAATTTAATAAGCCTGTACCATTTATGTCAAATGAGATGTAAGAAACAACCGTTTGGGTTTAAAAGAAAAAAGCGATTCGAAAATTTTGTTTTCGAATCGCTTTTTTCATTTTAACCTCCTATATCTCAAAAGGGCAATTTCCCCAAAATTGGATTTAGGTGGGTTTTAATGTAGATATGACGTGCATAAATTCAATCCTCAGGTTCGCCTGACACTACTACTTAAATATATAACCAATCTTAACCCCAGCCATTGCGCCATAACCAAAATCTATATCGTGGCTATGTGCTATTAAACTTACTCCAAAACCTAGATACCCATCAATAAAGAGTTTATTGATAAATACACGCTTCATACCCCATACTGGAGCTAACTGAAATTCGAAACTACTCACTGGATTGAAGTTAGAGTGAACAAACGGGAATAATATACGTGCTTTAAGAGCCACGTAATTTGCTGAGTTATATCTTGTATTCTTTATCTTATTAACCCTCTTATCGAAGTTGTAATAGTAGCGTGGTTCTAACGTTATCTTTGGTATTATTGTGTATGAAAAGTCATCATTAGACATGTAGAGGTTAGTGGCTAGACCTGCAATATAACTCACTGTAAAATTACCCTTAACATGCCTCTCATATTGATACTCGGCACCAACTAAATTAATACCAATAGAGTGATTACTCACCAACTTAATCAATGGATCTTGTTGCTGCGCCTTAGCTGTAATAGATAGCAATGCAACAAATGTAAATAAAATAAATTTCTTCATAGTATTGGTCGAGGGCTTATATACATATTCCTCTGTTCGGTAAACAATTTTTCTGCATTTTTGGACACAAAGATACTGTTTTTTCTACAATTACCAAATATTATATAAAAAAAATATATATCTTTGCTGTGGTTCTTATATTTTAAGTTCCAAAGAGGATAAGTGTCTAATTTATAAAATAAAACATAGTATTATGAACAAATTAAGTGTAAATTATTTAGGGTTATCGCTAAAATCTCCATTAATAGCAAGTAGTAGCGGATTAACCTCTAACGTCGAGACTATTAAAGATATTGAGAATGCAGGCGCAGGTGCTGTGGTACTTAAATCACTCTACGAAGAGCAGATAATTGATAAGAGCACCACTGCACAAGAGAGCTCATCATACTCTGCCGAACTAGACTACATCTCTACCTATATCAAAGAGGATGCTATTAATAGCTACTTAACTCTAATTAAAGAGGCAAAGAGAGAGTGTGAGATACCCATAATAGCTAGTATTAGTTGCGTGAAAGGTGGCGAGTGGGTTCCGTTTGCAAAGAAAATGGCTGAAGCTGGTGCCGATGCTTTAGAGCTAAATATTATCTACTCTCCTCTATCTCCACAACAGAGAGCTTGTGATATAGAAGAGTCATACCTACAAACCATTGCATCGGTTATTGAGGTGGTAGATATTCCTGTAGCTATTAAGTTGTGTAACAATTTTACCAATCCACTAAATATTATCTCTGAGATATATTTCCGTAAAGCAAAGGGGGTGGTTCTTTTTAATAGATTATTAGAGCCTAATATAGACATTGACACCATGACTATCAAAGAGAGTCACTGGCAATCTACTAGTAACGATATACGCCACACCCTAAGATGGTTATCACTTGCCAATAAAACAGTGCCAAATATCGATTATTCGGCATCGACAGGTGTACATTCAGCCTCTGATGCTATTAAAATGATTTTAGCAGGCGCAACAACAGTGCAGTTATGTACTGTGCTTTATGAGAAGGGGGTAAATGAGATAGAGGTAATGAATAGAGATATTTGCGACTGGATGGATAGGTTTAATTATGATAGGATAGAGCAGTTTAGGGGCAATATATAGTATAGGTCTATACCAAAAACCCAATAAAATATCGGGTCAGTGCAAAAAGTGGGTGGAGCGTATGAGGGCTTTTCCCAAAATCACTTCATCTTCGGCATCTTTGTACAAACAAGGGCGATTCGCAAAATTTCTGTTTTGCGAATCGCCCTTGTTTGTCTGGTAGCCCCAAACTCTTCAATATCTGCTTTGCAGATTTTTCTTTTGCCGTCGCTGTCGCTTCGGATTACACTTTTTTAGAAAAAGTGCGCTTCGCTTCAAAAATCACGCCTCGCTACCGCTCGGCGACGCTCACTATCGTTCGCTTGTGGGGTTACATACCTTTTTTGGTTTTTCGTGGGGTCGGTTAATTTACAAACCTCACCTAATCTAGTAAAAACCTTACTAACTTCTCAAAATTTGGATGTAATGTAGCCCCTTTACGCTCTACTATCAACTTACAATCTCTAACAAAACGATCTACATCATACTCAGTTTCATTATCTAACCATCTGAGCGGTGGCGAGTAGTTATAAAGACGTTGCGACAATATGTTACAGCCTGTATCAACCACAGAGCCACAATTTATCATTGTGCCTATAGCTGTCTTAGTAAAATCGCCTATTAATGAACCATACTTTATATTTTTCGTTGATACACGCACTAAGCCCGAACGAATACTTAATGTTTCAGGTAGCATTAGAGAGACATCAGAGTAGTTATTTTTAAGGTTAGAGGTTGTTGTTAATGCCCCTAGATTAACCCATAATCCCAATATACTACGACCCAAGAATCCATCATGCGACTTATATGAATAGTCGTTCATTATTGCACTTGACACCTCACCACAAACTCTACAATTATAACCAATAAGAGTGTTGTGCGATATACGTGCATTAACAATCTCACTACCCTTACCTATATAAATTGTTCCAGAGATTGTTGTGAATGGATTAATTACCACTCCGCT
The DNA here is from genome assembly GCA_964368765.1 of uncultured Rikenellaceae bacterium. Taxonomy (GTDB): domain Bacteria; phylum Bacteroidota; class Bacteroidia; order Bacteroidales; family Rikenellaceae; genus JADFUS01. The sequence continues at coordinate 6,795 of CAYJCU010000037.1, read as the reverse complement.
ATCTATCACAATAATACCATCACTTGCATTTAGTATTGTGTTACGGCTTACTATCTTAACATCTTTAGCTATAAAAATGTTATTTACATTACCAATAATCTCGATATTTGGGAAGGCAGATAACACCTCTTCGCCATTGTAGAAATTTGATTTATCTAATAGTGCCAAATCATCTATTATATTCTGCTCTACCCTATCAAGTATTGTTAATGTATCAACTCTCTCCGACGATATTATCTCTTGAAACTCGCTACTATCTGCATCTCCGTAGTAGGGTATGAGCCCATCTACTGGCGCAACTAATTTTGTGTACTCTTCATCAGGGTGAGTAAAATAGATATTACACCCCTCACCATAGAGCCTCTTAACACGCTCAATAGGTGTATAGATACCATCACGAAACGAGAATATAGTTCTAAGTCTCGAAAATGGTACAGTTTGTGGCAATGCCACATCTTTTAATAATATATTCATATATCCTATCTTTCAGCTATATAGCTCCCTACTTAAAGGACAACTAACTAGAATGGTAAATCATCCTCTTCCTCTGGAATATTTTGTGTTGGTGCGGCCTGCGGTGCAGGCTGTGGAGCAGTTTGTCTATACTGTTGTTGCTGTTGAGGCTCTCCTCCATACTGTTGTTGCCCATACTGCTGCTGTCCGTACTGTTGTTGCTGTTGGTATCCGCCACCTTGCTGAGCCCCCTGATTTTGATCTCTACGACCAAGTAGATTTAGTGAATCGGCTACAATTTCAATACCATATCTTTTCTGCCCATTGGCATCTGTCCACTCATTGCTACGTATCTTACCCTCAACAAATACCTGAGTACCCTTTCTAACATATTGCTCTACAACCGTTGCAAGTCCTCTCCATACGGTTACTCTATGCCACTCTGTACGCTCACTACGCTCTTGAGTATTAGGATTATACACCCTCTCTGTTGTAGCTACATTTATACGTGCAACCTTACTACCATCTTCAAATGTGCGTATCTCAGGATCAGCACCCACATTACCTATTAAAATAACCTTATTAACCATAATATAAAATTTATAATGCGCAAATTAACTCAAAATAATTGAGAAATAAAAATATAAAGGGGATTAATTCACAAATACTTTCGCAATGTGCTCTTCAATAACCCTTGGGAAGTGCTCATACTCTAAAGCATGGACCTTAGAGGCTATATCGTCAGGTGTATCCTGCTCTGCCACATCGCACTTAGCCTGAAAAATAATATCTCCATCATCAAATTTCTCATTCACGTTGTGGATAGTTATACCAGTAAATTCCTCTCCAGCCTCTTTTACCGCTTTATGAACCCTATCTCCATACATACCAGCCCCACCGTAATTAGGAAGAAGAGCCGGGTGAATATTTACTATCTTACCCGCATATTCATGAATAATAAATGGTGGCACAAGTAGCAAAAATCCTGCTAGAACAACATAATCAATAGAGTATCTCTTCAACTCATCCAACACCTCAGTAGATGAAGATAGAGTAGCTTTGTTGAAAATATATGTGGGCACTCCTAACCTCTGCGCCCTCTCAATAACATAGGCATCGCTCTTATTTGTTGCCACTAAAGCAACATTTACATCGCTAGAATTAGCAAAATATTTAATTATATTTTCGGCATTCGAGCCAGAACCCGATGCAAATATGGCTATGTTTTTCATTTTCAGTCATTTATGTTTTTTTATAGTAAATTTATATCTAAAAGCAATGCAAAAATAAAAAAAAAATATTATCTTTGCAAAAATTTAATGTTTAAGTATTTGTAATTTGATATTAATGTACTGATACACAAATAAAAAAATGTAATTATTAATTAAAAAAGAAAGTTATGTCGGAAATTTCATCAAAAGTAGTTGAAATCATCGTTGAGAAATTAGGCGTTGATGCAGCTGAGGCAGTTGAAACTGCAAGTTTTACAAATGATCTAGGTGCAGACTCACTTGATACTGTTGAGTTAATTATGGAGTTCGAAAAGGAGTTTGATATCCAAATTCCAGATGAGGATGCAGAGAAGATCGGTACTGTAGGTGATGCTGTTGCTTACATCACAGCAAAGAAGCAGTAATACATTTGTTGCTTTTAGTATAAAAGAGAGATATTATTGGGGGGTCACTCCCCCAATAAGTTTTATTATGTGCAAGTAATACGGATTAGAAAATGGAAACAAGAAGAGTTGTCGTAACAGGATTAGGTACTATTAACCCACTAGGTAACAGTATTGAAGAGTATTTCGATAGTTTAGTTAATGGCGTAAGTGGTGCCGATAAAATTACACGCTTTGATACTACCAATTTCAAAACGCAAATAGCTTGTGAGGTTAAAGGATTTGACCCAAATACAATACTTGATCGTAAAGAGGCAAAGAAGTATGACCTTTACGCTCAGTATGCTATGTGTGTTGCAGAACAAGCGTACCTAGACTCTAAATTAGAGGAGGGTCAATTTGATGCCACTCGTGCTGGTGTTGTATGGGGTTCGGGAATCGGTGGTCTTATAACTTTTCAAGAGGAGGTTATGAGCTACTCTAAGGGAAATGGAGCTCCGAGATTTAGCCCATTCTTCATCCCTAAGATGATTGCAGATATAGCTGCTGGTCATATATCAATGAAATATGGTCTTATGGGACCAAACTATTCAACTGTATCAGCGTGCGCTTCGTCAAGCCACGCAATTATAGATGCACTTATGTTGATTAGATATGGCAAAGCAGATATTATTATTGCAGGAGGATCTGAAGCAGCTGTAGCAGAGGCAGGTATAGGCGGGTTTAGCGCAATGAAAGCTTTATCAACTCGCAATGAGGAGCCGAAAAAAGCATCACGACCATTTGATGTCGATCGTGATGGTTTTGTACTAGCTGAGGGTGGTGCCGCTCTTATTCTTGAAGAGTTAGAGCACGCGAAGAAGAGAGGAGCAAAAATTTACGCAGAGGTTGTAGGAGGCGGTATGAGTGCAGACTCATATCATCTAACAGCACCACACCCAGAGGGTGCGGGAGCGAAATTATCTATGTTAAACGCATTAAGTGATGCAGGAATATCTACTGAAGATATAGACTATATAAACACTCACGGAACTTCTACTCCGGTAGGAGATATTGCCGAGATAAAGAGTATATTATCTACTTTTGGTGAGCACGCTTATAAGTTAAATATAAGTTCAACAAAATCTATGACAGGTCACCTATTAGGTGCTGCTGGTGCAGTTGAGGCTTTAGCTTGTATCATGTCGCTTAACAGAGGGATTATTCCTCCAACAATCAATAATGAGAACCTAGATCCAGAGATAGACTCACGCTTAAACTTAACGCTTAACACAGCGCAGAAGAGAGAGATAAACTATGCTTTAAGTAATACGTTTGGTTTTGGAGGACACAACTCAACTATTATCTTAAAGAGATACACTGAGTAAGTAGTATAGAGTTTCAAATATTTTTGAAGAAGTTGTTTCCTAATTTTTTTGTGAGACAACTTCTTTTGATGGTTTAACGAATATCAAATTGGGAGTAAGAGGTGTTTAAATTCATAATATTTCAGTTTAGGGCACATTTTAGTAAGGATAGGTTCTATTATAGAGCGATGAATGATATTCTAGGAGTATATCCTAATAATATTGAACTCTATAAATTAGCATTAGTACACAAATCAGCATCTATTGTGCTAGAGGATGGTACATCAATAAACAATGAACGTTTAGAGTATCTTGGCGATGCGATTATCGAGGCGGTTGTTTCAGATATGCTTTATGTTGAATACCCCTATGAAAATGAGGGTTTTTTGACACAGTTACGCTCTAAGATTGTATCACGTAACAGTCTTAACCAGCTATCAGAGAGGGTTGGAATATCTAAATATATTGTGGCACAGAGTAGTGCATCACTAAGCAAGAAACATCTTAATGGCGATGCGTTTGAGGCTATGATGGGGGCAATATATCTAGATAAGGGGTACAATTTCGTGAACAGATTACTTATAAACCGTATTATTAAGGGTCACCTTGATTTAAATGCGGTAACAGAGACAGAGACCGACTATAAGAGCAGGTTGATTGAGTGGTGTCAGAAGAACAGAAAGAACTTCTCTATTCACTCAAAACATGGAGAGGAGTACACAAATAGCGAACCGCAATTTATAGCGGTTGTCAATATTTCTGGCAAGGATTATGGATATGGTATAGGAGGCTCAAAGAAAGAGGCAGAACAGAGAGCATCATACAATACTCTGAAAGAGTTAGGCATTATGCCTACTATACAGTAAAATTATGGAAGATTTTATATCTATATTACTAAGAGGAATAGTTATTGGTCTACTGGCGTCAATTCCGCTAGGACCAATAGGTGTGTTATGTATTCAGCGCACCATAAATAAGAGATATATATCGGGGCTAGCATCAGGTTTTGGAGCAGCTACTGCCGATGTGGTATTTGCTACTATTGCACTTCTTTTTTACTCTATTGTACTACCATATATAGAGAAGCATATACATCTGATAAAGATTGTTGGGGGTGTGCTTATAATAGCCATAGGGCTAAAACTATTCTTCGAGAAGACAACCACAAAACTAAGGCGTAACAGACAAAGTACAAGAGGATTAGTAAAAGATTACTTCTCTATTTTTGGTCTTACACTGAGTAACCCAGCATATATACTAGTCTTTTTTGGGTGGTTTGCCGCTTTTAAGATAGGCGATTTTCATTTCACACTCTTTACTCATATAGTTATGATATTAGGTGTGCTTATAGGTGCCTGCTCGTGGTGGACTTTTCTTATAACTATGGTAAATTTAGTGCGTAAGAGATTTACCATTAAGCATATTTACTACATTAACAAGGTAGCAGGAATAGTTATCGCTATTCTAGGGGCAGGAGCAATATTTACGGCATTTGTAAAGGTATAATCCAATTATGAAGAGAATAATAGTAGCAATTGATGGGTTATCATCATGCGGAAAGAGTAGCTTTGCTAAAGAGATAGCGAAGAGGTATGGGTATGTCTTTATAGATAGCGGTGCTATGTATAGAGCTGTAACCCTATATGCTATGAATAATGGATTAATCAATAACAACACGATAGATAATCTTGGCGTAATATCATCGCTTAGCGATATAGATATAAAACTAACTGTTAATCCTAATGGTGGTAATAACACATCACTAAATGGAAGAGATGTTAGCGAGGAGATACGCACTCTTGAGGTTAGTAGCTATGTTAGTCAGATAAGTAGCATTAGCGAGGTGCGCAACCACCTAGTAACACTGCAACAGAAGATGGGAGAGCTAAAAGGTGTTGTGATGGATGGAAGAGATATAGGTACGGTTGTTTTTCCTAATGCAGAACTTAAAATATTTATGACTGCATCAGAGGAGGTAAGAGCCAAAAGAAGATATAAAGAATTAAAAGATAAAGGGTTAGAGGTTAATTTTGAGGAGATAAAAAATAACCTAAGCGAGAGAGATTACTTAGATCAATCAAGAGAAGATAGCCCCTTACGACCAGCTCACGACGCTAAGATATTAGACAATAGTGATATGACAGTAGCTGAGCAGATGGAGTGGGTAAAGACTCTTATAAATGGGTTAATCAGAGAGTAAGATATATTATTATGGCTTTAAAATATTTATCGCTAGTTAAATTTTCACACACAATATTTGCGCTACCATTTGCCATGGTGGGTTTCTTTGCTGCAATAGCAATAGGGGGTGGCGAACTGACGATTAAGAAACTGATTTTAGTAGTGGCAGCAATGGTATTTGCTCGCAATGCTGCTATGGGTTACAATAGATATGCTGATAGGGATATAGACGCATTAAATCCACGTACAGCAATACGTGAAATACCTTCGGGCGCTATTAAATCAAAGAGCGCACTTATATTTATAATTCTTAACTGCGTTGCATTTATAGGGGTGACATATTTTATCAATCCAATATGTTTTTACCTCTCTCCTGTGGCACTTACAATAATATTAGGATACTCGCTATTTAAGCGTTTCTCGGCACTATGCCATATAATATTGGGTTTATCACTATCTATTGCCCCTGTTGGCGCATCAATAGCTATATTAGGAGAGATAACACTTTTCCCGATAATTGTGGCTGGTGTGGTACTTTTATGGACATCAGGCTTTGATATATTATACTCTCTACAAGATAGGGTTTTCGATAGAGAGAACAGCCTAAAATCAATACCAGCACTATTAGGATTAAAGGGTGCATTGATAGTTAGTGCAGCACTACATCTATGTGCAATTTCAGGGGTTTATCTTATAGGGTATATTTTTGAATTAAACTACATATACTATATCGGCGCATCAATATTTAGCCTAATACTTATATGGGAACATATAATAGTTACCCCAAAAGATATTTCAAGAGTAAACCTAGCCTTTGCTACTCTTAACGGTATGGCAAGCCTCCTTTATGCCTCTTTTACAATAGCATCGTTCTATATAGGGTAATTCGCAAAACCCTGTTTTGTGAATTACACAAACGAACGATAGCGAGCGAGTGCCGTTTAAGAAATAGGCACTCGGTTTGAGGGCACTGAAAAAGTCCCAATAATCTAAGGATTTACCCTCACAGTTTCAGTAAATTATTATTGTTGTCCAGTAAAAAAATCAAAAAACCTAGTAACTACCTATCCTGCAATAAATTAATTGTAATATAAATTATAGGGGCTTACAAAAACAGAAATTTTGATTTTTTTACTTCTAGGAGTACCAATTTACCCAAAATTGGATTTAGGTGCGTTATAGGTGCCCTAAAACACACCT
>CAYJCU010000036.1:0-17919 GCA_964368765.1 uncultured Rikenellaceae bacterium | reverse complement strand
GAAACAGAGACAGGAAAGGCTGTTACGATTGGTTTTGGTAATGGTTGGGGCTACCCTATAAAAGATGAGAACAGTAAAACTAAATCATCAAAACCTATAGAAAAAGTGCCTTATCAGCATTTACCAATAGAAAAATAGTAAATGTATTAGTAGTGTCCTCAGGTTTGCAGGACACTACTAAATTACAATATTACTCATAGGCTAATAATAACTTATCCTTATAATTCTATGAAAAAAATATTATTAATTATGGTTATGTGTTTAATAGGAGCTATTGCACAAAGCGAAAATTTGAAAAAACTGCCAGAGAAAGAGAGGGTCGAAAAACTTATAAAAATAGCTAAAAAGACAGCTTTAGAGTATGGCGATAGTCGTTACTGGGTTGATGGGGCAGAATATAGTATAAAAGTATTACCAGCAGACCCTGAAGCACCATGGTCTAAAAAAGAGTTATATAGAATAAGGTTTACTAATGATTTTGCCCGTAAGTATATGGAATATGGATACCTTGTAGATGTAATGATTGAAACAGAGACAGGAAAGGCTGTTACGATTGGTTTTGGTAATGGTTGGGGCTACCTTATAAAGGATGAGAACAGTAAAACTAAATCATCAAAACCTATAGAAAAAATGCCTTATCAGCATTTACCAATAGAAAAATAGTAAATGTATTAGTAGTGTCCTCAGGTTTGCAGGACACTACTAAATTACAATATTACTCATAGGCTAATAATAACTTATCCTTATAATTCTATGAAAAAAATATTATTAATTATGGTTATGTGTTTAATAGGAGCTATTGCACAAAGCGAAAATTTGAAAAAACTGCCAGAGAAAGAGAGGGTCGAAAAACTTATAAAAATAGCTAAAAAGACAGCTTTAGAGTATGGCGATAGTCGTTACTGGGTTGATGGGGCAGAGTATGAAATTAAAATTTTACCTCCAAACCCCAAAAGACCGATGTCAAAAAATGAGCTGTATGTAATTACATTTACTAATAATTTTGCTAGTGAGTATATGGAGGCTGGATTTTTAGTGAAACTATATATTGAAACTGAGACCGCAAAGGCAGTGGGGATTACTTTTGGTAATGGTTGGGGTGTCCCAGTAAAAGATGAGAACAGTAAAACTAAATCATCAAAACCTATAGAAAAAGTGCCTTATCAGCATTTACCAATAGAAAAATAGTAAATGTATTAGTAGTGTCCTCAGGTTTGCAGGACACTACTAAATTACAATATTACTCATAGGCTAATAATAACTTATCCTTATAATTCTATGAAAAAAATATTATTAATTATGGTTATGTGTTTAATAGGAGCTATTGCACAAAGCGAAAATTTGAAAAAACTGCCAGAGAAAGAGAGGGTCGAAAAACTTATAAAAATAGCTAAAAAGACAGCTTTAGAGTATGGCGATAGTCGTTACTGGGTTGATGGGGCAGAATATAGTATAAAAGTATTACCAGCAGACCCTGAAGCACCATGGTCTAAAAAAGAGTTATATAGAATAAGGTTTACCAATGATTTTGCCCGTAAGTATATGGAATATGGATACCTTGTAGAAGTAATGATTGAAACAGAGACAGGAAAGGCTATAGGGATATTTTTTGGTAATGGTTGGGGTGTCCCAGTAAAAGATGAGAACAGTAAAACTAAATCATCAAAACCTATAGAAAAAGTGCCTTATCAGTATTTACCAATAGAAAAATAGTAAGCTTTCAGGGTTTCTTCGCATGGAGAAGCCCTGAATTATTTTTTCAATATTTTGATATTACAATAAAGTTGATTAACTTTGTTGATTATTCGACTATTTAATCGCAACACAAAATAACTATGTTTATAGCAAAGCAAAAGAGAAGAGAGAATATTGCTGAGTATATTCTATATATATGGCAATTAGAGGATTTGTTTCGTGCCTTACAGTTTAATAATGAGGCTATTTGGATGAAACTTATTGAGCCGCAAGAGCAATTGACCGCTGAACAAAAAGAGCAGGCACTATTTTGGTATATAGATATTATAAATTTATTGAAAAGTGAGGGAAAAAGTGCTAGCGGACATATAGAGCACACTCTACACCTAATTTCTGATTTGAATGATTTACACCTGCAACTACTTAAACTACCATCAGGGGCAAGCTATGCAGCACGCTATGCAGTTACAGCACCTGACGTAGCAAAATTGCGTGTTATGATTGAGGATAAGGGGGCAAGCGATATAGAGGTGTGTTTTAGGGCTTTATACTCGGTAGTTCTTCTGAGGCTAAGGGGCGATGAAGAGAGTGTTTCGCACATCAATGATGTTATAGAGGTTATATCGCCACTTGTGGCACACCTAGTATCTATCTATCATGCAATAGAGAAGGGAGAGTTTGATCTATTTAAAGATAGTAAATAAAAAAATATGGGAGGACACGAAAATAAACTATTTTTAGTTATTACGCTGCTTATCTACACCTTGGCAGTATCATATATAGGTTTTAGGTATCGTAAAAGCAAAAATAGCGAAGATTATTTCTTGGCATCTCGTTCACTGCCTGCATGGCTGCTGGCTATTACCTTTGTGGCGTCGTGGTGGGGAGGAGGCTCGGCTATCGACCTAGTAGATGTGGCACACAAAGATGGTATAAGCTCTTTTTGGATATATGGAGTACCTGTTTTGATAGCCACATTTCTTATGTTTATCTTTGCTAAAGGGATACGTAAGGTATCTACTATAAGTCAGCCTGAATTGATACAAAAACGTTATGATGAGCGTTCGTCATTTATGCTAACAATTTTCATCATCATCTTTATGACAATAGGCGCAGCTATTCAGGTTATTGTTATTGGAGAGTTTTTTCAAGCCTTCTTGGGTGTTAGCTATGAGATGGGGGCGGTTATAGGCACGGGATTAGTGCTCTTCTATTCGTTATTTGGTGGTTTTAGAGGGGTGGTTTTAACTGATCTTTTTCAGTTTGTATTCTTTCTGTTTGCTGGTATTTTTCTATTTATATTTACATATAACGGTGCCGGAGGTTTTGAGGGTCTTAATAACTGGGTAGCAGAGAGTGGTAATAGTGATTACACCTCGTTTTTTAGTGGCATAGGCGATAATATGGCATATATTGTTACTTTTGGTACCTCATGGATGATACAGGCTAATATATGGCAACGTATATCGGCAGCAAAAAGCCCTAACAGCGCACGTAAGATGATGACAATTAGCTTTTTTGCTTTTATACCTCTATATCTGATGGTTACCTTTACCGGTATGTTTAGTGCACTGATTTATGATACTGTTCCTGAGGGTACAATAGTATCGTCTATACTCCTACAACTAGAAAATCCTATTATTAGCGGAGTTATATTTGTTGGTCTATGCTCGGCAATAATGTCTACAATGGACTCTATGTTTAACACCGGCGCACTATCTCTTACGGTAGATATATACAAAAAATATATTGCAAAAGATAGAGAGTCTAAGCACTACGTTAATGTGGGTCGTATATCAACGCTTATCATAGCACTTATGGCACTTTTTATTGGGGTAAATATTAAATCTGTACTAACTATATCATGGATAGGGGCTGATTTCATAGCCTCAGGAGCATTTATTCCTCTTGTATTTGGTTTTATATGGGTACGTGGCACATCAACAGCATCATTTGCAGCTATGATTTATGGGCTTATATTCTCAACCTATAACCTTCTGGTTGCCTTAGGTGTTAAGTTACCAGTAGCGTGGGAGATAGCCTCAGCAGAGCAGGCTCTTATTGGTATCTTAGGGTGTCTTGTGATATATGTTACTGTTTCGTTCTGCACTAAAAATGATAGGGCTAAGGCAGAGGCTTTTGTTAAAGAGGTGGGTATAATTAAACGCAAATAACGATGGAGATAAAAGAGATTTACAGATATGCTGATCAGATAGGGTTGCTAACATTCTCAACAATATATAACGGAGAGGTTCACTCACGTATAGCCCACTTTAATGGCTATGATGAAGAGGGTATATATTTCAGAACTATGGGAAATAAACCCTATGGCAGACAACTAAAAGAGAGTCTGAAAGTTACGGTGTGTGGACATTATGGCGGTGGAATACTCAACCATGAAGAGGTGGGTGCCGAACCTGTTTTTGCCCCTGGTTACTCACTGCGTATAATAGGAGATATTAGGTTTGTGTCTGCCGAAGAGATAATTGAAAAGGCAAAAACTAATAAGATGTTAGAGGTTGCTGCACGTGATATAGAGCTATACCCTGCTATGGGCGAGGGTAATTTTATAATATATAAGGCTAAGGGAGAGATATTCGATTATGATTTTGCGAAGGTAAATCGTAATCACAAGCTATTAAGAACTCGTTTTGCTATTGGGGGTGCTACCTATAACCCTGCTGGTGTGCGCATTAATGATAACTGTATTAGCTGTGGAGTTTGTAGCGATATATGCTCTTTCGATGCCATTGCTAAAGGAGATACAAAATATATGGTTATTGGCGAGAGATGCGACGATTGCGGTAGCTGTATGCGTGAGTGCCCAGCCAATGCAATAGAAGAGTCGCTAGTGTTTTAATATGTATGTAATAAATATAGCATCTACTATTGTAAGTACTATAATAAATATATGTAGAAGTACCATATTAAAAGGTTTAAGAGAGTCATATTAATATCTTTTTTTGCAAAAAATATGCAAAAATTAAAAAATTATATCTACATTTGTATTTATAAATAAAATATAAGATGTCAACAGTAACAACAACTAAAAGAGTAGTAACAACTTACCGCCTTAAGCAGATGAAACAGGCGGGAGAAAAGATAACAATGCTAACAGCCTATGAGTATACAATGGCTAAGATTATGGATAGTGCTGGTGTAGATGTGATATTAGTTGGAGATTCGGCAGCTAATGTGGTGGCAGGATACTCAACCACACTACCTATGACACTAGAGAACATGATATATCATGGTAAGGCGGTTGTGCGAGGTGTAGAGAGAGCTATGGTGGTTGTTGATATGCCTTTCGGCTCATATCAAGGAAACTCACGTGAGGCACTAGCCTCAGCTATACGCATAATGAAAGAGACAGAGGCTGATGCTGTAAAATTAGAGGGTGGTGATAGAGTTGTTGAGTCTGTTGAGAGAATTATTTCTGCCGGAATACCTGTTATGGGGCACTTAGGATTAACCCCTCAAGCTATTAATATTTTTGGTTCTTATGCCGTTAGGGCAAAAGAGGAGGAAGAGGCAGAGAAGTTAATAAGAGATGCTAAGTTATTAGAGGCAGCTGGCTGTTTTGGCTTAGTACTTGAAAAGATACCTGCAGAGTTAGCTAAGAGAGTAACTGAGGAGATAAATATACCTGTTATAGGTATTGGTGCAGGCTCACATGTGGATGGGCAGGTGTTAGTGAGCTATGATATGTTAGGCATTAACCATGAGTTTAACCCTCGTTTTTTACGCAGATATGCTAATCTACATGATACTATGAATGATGCTTTTGTGCGCTACTGTGATGATATACGCTCGGGAGATTTCCCAAATGAATCTGAGCAATATTAATTCGAATTGAGTAGAATTATAGTGGTGTATAGGGGTTTAAAAACTTAAACTATATGCATCTAAACGAACTATTCATAACATTAGCCGTTATATTAGTAACGGCGGGTTTCACAACTATTCTATTTAAATGGTTGCGACAACCGTTGGTGTTGGGTTATATATTGACTGGTTTTCTTGTAGGATCACAACTTCTTGTTAAACGAACTATCCTTGACATAGACTCTATTACCCTTTGGGGCGAGATAGGGGTTATATTCTTACTCTTTGCGCTTGGGTTAGAGTTCAATTTTAAAAAATTACGTAAAGTAGGGCGTTCGGGTGCTATTACGGGTGTTATTGAGGCACTCTTTATGACACCTATTGGCTATCTCCTAGGGCAACTCATGGGATGGAGCACTATTGAATCTATATTTTTAGGGGGGATGCTATCTATATCCTCCACCTCAATAGTTATTAAGGCGTTTGAGGATTTAAATCTTAAAAGTAAACGATTTACGCAGGTGGTCTTTGGTGTGCTTATTGCCGAAGATATTATTGCTGTGCTGTTGATGGTTATGCTCACCTCCGTAGGGGCTACTAGCGATATACGGGGCAGCGATCTTGTCTTTGAATTGGCTAAATTAATGCTCTTTATCTTCTTGTGGTTCTCAGGTGGGATATTTATCTTCCCTACCCTACTCCGCAAGCTAAAACATTTTTTGACAGACGAGATACTACTTATTGTTACTCTAGGGCTCTGCTTTGCTATGGTTGTAGTGGCATCTAAGAGTGGGTTTTCAGCGGCATTAGGAGCATTTCTCATGGGTGTTATTATTGCTGAGACCGACGAGCAAGAGCGAATACTGCGTATTATAACACCTATCAGGCAACTCTTTGCCTCTATCTTCTTTATATCAGTAGGGATGCTTGTAGAGCCTAAACAGATAGCCGCCTATTGGGACACTATTCTTATTATATCGGGGGCAGTACTTATAATAAAACCCACTGTTGCAACTATCGGACTACTTATCTCTAGACAGCCCCTCAAGACAGCTATTCAGTCGGGCTACTCACTAGCACAGATAGGAGAGTTCTCTTTTATCATAGCCTCTGTGGGTTTAAGTCTAGGTGTGCTGCAAGATAATGTATATCCAATAATTGTGTCGGTATCTGTTATCTCTACATTTATGACACCTTATTTCATGCGTTTTGCGCCATCGCTACATAATGGGATAATACGAGGCATGCCACGCTCATGGAGATATATCCTAAGGCGTGACGGCACCGTTAATACGCTGAATGATAATATCAAAGGTGGCACTTCATCAATCTTAGGGCGTTATATTGTTACAATGCTTATTAACCTTATATGGCTAACTGCTATATTGTTATTTACACTCAATATTATCAATCCTTTTGTTGAGACAAATATAGGTACGCATTGGGGCATAAAGATTAATGTAGCTATAATTTCGCTTATTGTTATGGCTCCGTTTATGTATGCGCTTACGGGTAAACATTACGACACACTAGAGAATAACGCATGGAAAAGCACTATTAAACTACCCTACGGTACTAGGTTAGTACTCTTTATTATGCGCTATTTTATTAGCTCTATTTTTGTATATGTTGTTGTTTTCAACCTTATCAATAACACTCAAATGGCGATAGGGGTTACTCTAGCATATATGATTATATTTGTTATGTTTACTCGCATAATTCGTAATATATACCACCGCATGGAGAGCCGTTTTCTATCTAATCTAGATAAGAGCAAAATACACAAAATGGTAACTATACCGCTACATCTTAATAAAGAGCTACATACAGAGATATATCATATTCCCTCAAATAGTATTATATCGGGGTGTAGTATTAAAGATATTCACAGAAAATTCAGAACAGGAGCCCAGATACTAGCTATACACCGAAGAGGAGGCGATATAGAGCTCCCATCTAATGAAGAGTCTCTTTATAGTGGCGATAAGATATTAGTTATAGGTAATGACGAGCAGATACTACATCTGAAATGTTTAGTTGATACCATTGAAGAGGTACCTTACACCTCACAGCTCTTTGATATGGAGCTATTCCAAATTATGCTAAACGACAACTCAACACTCATTGGCGAGTGCGCTAATGTGTCAAAACTAAGAGAGGGTTATGAGTTTATCTTGGTGGGCTATCATACAGATAAATTTGGATTCACTAGACCCAATCCAAAATATATCTTCAAATCGGGAGATATACTCTGGATTGTGGGTAACCGCCAAGAGGCAATAGACAAAATTAATCTACCAGAAGATAGTAACTCGTAAGGGTTTTTTATAATAAGTGGGAGGATTCGCAAAACGGGGTTTTGCGAATCCACCTATTTCGGCAAAAAACACCGGTCTGGAAGACCGCCCGCCGGCGTAAGGCGAAAATGTTTTAAATTTCGGCACACGTCACAGCGTCCGCCACCGCTAATAAGAGATATTATTACGCAGGGTAACGAAGTAATAATATCTCCTCGGTGGACGCACGATTCGTTAGAATCGTTATTACATTGAGACCACACATGCCTAACAGGGTCTTTCTAAAGGTGTTTTATTTCCGTTTTTGACATAAAAAAAGAGGTCGTCTTAAAGAGTTTTAGACTCTAAAAAACGACCTCTTTGTTAAGTTTTCGGTTATCCCCTATTGGTCAATGTTTTCAAGAAAATAGGCTTCTGTTGATCTTTCTACCACCTCACACATCCACACATCCTCATCTGCGCCAAATTCAATCGTGAACAGAAATTCTATACCTGTTCTAATCTCTTTAAAAGACCACGTTTTTTGATTTGATCCATCAGAAACTAACACAAAATCGCTTAATACTACTGACGTGCTGTTGTAATTGTCAAGTACAGCCACCGCTATCTCTTTATTTTCAGTTTTAGCTTCCTTTGCGAGTGCTTCAAGAGCTTGATGATAGGTCATTCCTCCAATAAAGAGAGTATTTGCCGCCTCTTCAAATAATAAAGCCTCCTCTTCTAACTCGTCAATAGGATCATGCCCCAAAGCATAAGCACCTGCCATAAATTCAGTAACAAAAGGATTAGATAATTGCTCTGCAAGCTCATTAATCTTCTCTACAAAATAGTTTATCTCAGCAATATTAAATTTTACGACATCCGTGATCTCTTCCTCATAAAGTTCTGGAGACTGACATGAAGTTATTACGAAAAATGACAAAATTATTAATAAAACTCTGCTCACTATTGATTTATATATACATTGTGTTTTTTTTGTTTTCATAATTATTAATTTTAGAATTTAAAATTGACATATTAATTGCTTATCTCATCAATATTTCAGCGATTGATAATGCCCATGCCGTTTTTGCAAGGTTAGAGTTTGCACTAACATTAAATATCTCAATAACCTGATCCCATTGCTCTTCTGTTAGCATCCAAGGTATTTCTTTAAAATGCAACTTCTCAGTGTTATGTGAGAGATAAACCTCTCGACGTGCATAACTATCTCTCTGCACCTTTACTTTAATTTGATCTATAGGTGCAGATATAACTTTCCCACTCTTAACCCTTACTGTTACTATATCATCTGTAATAGTGAACTCATCTAGCAACCAGCTTTTGGGATTAACCCAATAAACCTGTAATATCTTCTGCCATAGTGCTAATTCCTTTGTTTTGTAGGTTTTAGAGATAATAGACTCTTTTGTGTTTCCATTTGCGTACTCTTTCATAATTTAACTGTTTATTTTTTGCCTACTCTGAAATATGGTTTTCGGCTACCCCCTTGTATTCAGGACACAAGAAAAGCGTGAACTTACAACTTTTCATTCTTAAGGTCCGACCAAGGTACCTGCCTGCAAAAAGTGAAGCCCACGCTATAAGGTATAGCGCGAGTATCGAAATTTTGCTTCGCAGGACTTTTTTTGCAGCGTAAACGCCACTTTCTTTTTACTTGGTCGGTTTTAAGAATAAAGTCAAAGCTTTCAATGCTCTTAATATGTCTTTTATTTCTCTGTTTTTATGCCATCTACTATTGTTTAATATGTTTATGTGCTACAAAGTTAATAAAAGTTTTCCATATACGTGGTACTTCACTGCCACAAAATTACATTAAGCATATGCCAAACCTATGCACATATCTATTTTTTAATAATCCAAACCTTGATGCAAAATCTCAAACAATACCCATATAAAAAATCATGCTAAATCAATCAACTTTGCAGTGAAATTCCTAAAACTATTTTTGTTCATTTTCTCAGAGCGAACGCATAAAAATATTTTTAAGGGGTACCCAAATTTTTGATGTATTTTTCTATAAATTACGCTTTTTTGAAAAAAAGCTCGGCTTTCAGCCTTGCAAAAACCGTTTCGTCGCTTTAAGCTCCTCACAACGCTCTCTCTCGTTCGCTTCAGGGCAAACGTGGTAGCTTATTGATTGCATTTAACTCTTCGTGCGTTTGCCCTGCATTTTTTTATAAAAATATTGCTATAATACAAAATTTTAATTATATTTGCCATTGAAAAAGCTAGTTACATAGGTTTTATAGCAGATTCAGTTAAAAAACGTAACGATAAATTTAAATACGTTTAGGAACGGAATTTTTTGTTAAAATCTACACATTACTACTTTCTCAAACTAAAAAAAATTTTTAATTGTTAAATATTTAAATAAATTAAGATGGAATTACCTTACGCAGAACCATATAAAATCAAGATGGTTGAGGCAATCAGAACAAGTACACGTGAAGAGCGTGAGCAGTGGTTAAAAGATGCAAAGTATAACCTATTTAACTTAAAGAGTGATCAGGTTATGATAGACCTATTAACAGACTCAGGAACTGGAGCGATGAGCGACAATCAGTGGGCTGCTATTATGACAGGTGATGAGAGTTATGCTGGTTCATCATCATACTATAACCTAAAGAAGGCTATTAATGATATTTTAGGTTTCCCACTATATCTTCCTACTCACCAAGGGCGTGCTGCTGAGAATGTTCTTTTCTCTGTATTAGTAAAAGATGGCGATATTGTTCCGGGTAACTCGCACTTTGATACTACAAAAGGACATATTGAGTTCCGTAAAGCTACTGCATTAGATTGTACTATTGATGAGGCTAAAGATACTCAGCTTATTCACCCTTTCAAAGGTAATGTTGATTGTGTTAAGTTAGAGAAGGTTCTTGCTGAGACTCCGAAAGAGAAAATATCTTTTGTTTATATCTCTGTAACTAACAACACATCAGGTGGTCAGCCTGTTTCTATGCAAAATATGAGAGAGGTTAGAGCTATTGCAGATAAATATAATGCATTAGTTATGTTTGACTCTGCTCGTTTTGCTGAGAATGCTTACTTTATTAAGTTAAGAGAAGAGGGTTATGCTGATAAGACTATCAAAGAGATTGTTAAAGAGATGTTCTCGTATGCAGATCTTATGACAATGAGTTCGAAGAAAGATGGACAGGTAAATATTGGTGGTTTCATTGGTTTCAAGAGCGAAGATTTATATCGTCAGGCATCGCTATATAACATTATGTTTGAGGGTTTCCTTACTTATGGTGGTATGGCGGGTCGTGATATGAACGCATTAGCTGTTGGTTTAGATGAGAATACAGAGTTTGATGTTCTTGATGCTCGTATTCGTCAGATTCAATATCTAGGTGCTAAGCTAGATGAGTATGGTATTCCTTACCAACGCCCTGTTGGTGGTCATGCTGTATTCGTAGATGCTCGTGCTATTCTTCCGAATATCCCAAAAGAGGAGTTCCAAGCACAAACATTAGGTATAGAGCTTTATTTAGAGAGTGGTGTTCGTGGTGTTGAGATTGGTGCTATCTTAGCTGATAGAGACCCTGTAACACGTGAGAATCGTTTCCCTGCTCTTGAGCTTCTTCGTCTTGCTATCCCACGTCGTACATACACTAATAACCACATGGATGTTATTGCTGCGTCGTTAAAGAATGTATTTGACAGAAGAGCTGAGATAACTAAAGGTTGCGTTATAACTAATGAGCTACCTATTATGCGTCACTTTACTGTTGAGTTAGAGAGAGCAAAATAGTTGGTATTTTATCAAATAAATAATGGGGTGTTTTACAAATAGTATTACACCCCATTAACATACATATAACTAAATTGATATATTTATGAAAAACCTATTTTTATTTTTAGCAACAATATCTATCTTCGTTTCATGTGGTAAAGGGGATAGGGAAGAGATTACAACACCTGAGAATGAGCCTACAAAGATTGAAGAGGTTGTACTCTCTTATAAAGATAGTCACACTTTAAATATTGCCTCAACAGATAGCTTAGAGTATTATACCGTACTTACGGATAAGAGCATAGCCTCTTTCTCGATACTGGATGGCAATGGAGAGTATGTTATTGATACTCTAACTTCAAGCCTATGCGATGGTACTATAAGCAGCAACGGCAATGTATCTGTACAACTGCTTGCTAATGATGCTTGGCTAGTGATTAAAGATGCTAAGGGACGTAGAAAAGGGGTTAATTTCATCTCTTCGGCAGAAATACTTAACAGTGAAGGGATTATGGCTAAATATATAAGTATTGTAGATAAAAACTCTACTTTCACATTTAAAGATTTTGGTTTTAAGCATGGTTATAAACTAAAGCATATTGCAGGTAGGGCTATTTCAGGGCAATATATCGGCGATAACACCATTGATTTCGCTTTTCAGCAATCGGGGGTATCTCATTATAGGGTGTATGATGATTTAGGTGTATATATTAATGTTATTGCTGCCTCTAGTGATTATAGCACATTCCATGAGTTTCAGGGTAATAATATATCTAATGAAAAAATGGAGATAAATATAGGAGAGTCAAAATATATTATCTTAGACAGTAAATATAACTGGCAATTAGTGAGCATAGAGAGTGACGAGAGGATGCATATAGAGCCAAATGGTTCGAAAATATTTATGGGTATATATGTTACTTGCGACAGATTGGCTAATGAGGGGGATAGGGCTATTTTAACCCTAAAGAGAAATAATAGAGAGTATGTTACGATTAATATCATTGCTAAATAGTATTTTTCAATGTTCGTCTACAATATACCCCCGTTTGTCTATAATGACAAGTGGGGGTATTGTTTATTAAAAAAATGACACTACTTTTGTATTGTAAAACAAGAATACAGTAATAATAGAATATTAAAAAGATGAAAAAAGTAGTTGTAATTATGGTGCTAATGATGGCGTTTTGCGTTAATATCGTTTCAGCACAAGAGACAAACAAAATTAAGTATGCCGTGGTTAAGGGTGATGTTATTGATGTAACTAACCAGCAACCTCTAGTTGGTGCTATTGTTTTGGTTTCAGGAACTGAGAAAGGTAGCATAACAGATGTCGATGGCAAGTTCGTTATTAGCGGATTAGAACTTAATAAAGAGACTGAATTAGAGATTACATTTGTGGGATATAGCTCACAAGTTGTAAAAGTGACTCCTACCTCAGAAGAGTATATAATTGCTAAGCCTATCTCTATGACAGTTGAAAATATGCGTATTAAAGATGTAGAGGTGGCTGGTTCGGCACCTACTGCTGTTATTGTGGGCGACACAGTAAAATTTAATGCCTCAGCATATAAGACTAATCCAGATGCTACGGCAAGTGATTTGATTGAGAAGATGCCTGGTTTCCAAAAAAACGATGATGGTACGGTATCAAGTACTGGCGAGAAGGTAGAGCGTATATTAGTAGATGGTAAGAGTTTCTTTAAGAATGATCCTGCCACTGCCCTTAACGCTTTAGATGCTGATATGATTGAGAGTATTGAGTTATATGATGACAGTAGCGATAAATCGAAATTTACTGGTATGGATGACGGTACTGAGGTTAAGACAATTAACATTGTTACAAAAAGACGTTTAGGTGATAAGCCTGCCTACATATTAGAGATAATTGGTGGCGGTGGTTTTGAAGACAAGTACCAAGGTAGTGTTAATTACACACATATTGAGGGAGACAGACAAATATCTATCATAGGAGGTGCAAACAACATTAATATTAATCCTATGCAGCAACGCCGTGGTTTTGGTAGAGGTAACACAGGTGGCGAGAATGAGCAGGCAGCAATAGCACTTAACTATACTAATGCTCTTAAGAATGATGGAGAGATAGGTTTATCATATAGTTTTTACCGTAAAGAGACAGATAAGGTTGGAACTACTCTACGCACATACTTCCCATCTCCTGAATATACAGATTACACCTATCTTATACAAGATAGCTCTTTAAATGTATTAAACACTCACAGGTTTTCGGTTGATTTAAAAACTAATCTAGGTGAGACAACACAGATTACGTTCCGCCCACAGGGTACTATTACAACTAATGATGATTATTCATCTACTTTTGATTTAAGTTCACGTGATGGAGATTATACAACTAGTAGCCGTGAGACAAATAGCGATATTAATTCGTATGCAATAAGTGGTGATTTAAATTTACTACAAAAGATAAGTGATAAAAACTATTTCTCTTTAAGATTCAAGGGAGATATTAATAATAGCACCTCTGATAAATATATTATTGGTAGTACTATTTATGAGACATTGATGCAAGATACCACTATATCGCAAGATCAAGAGAACAATATATTTAACGACAACAATAGTGTTGAGGCAAGTGCAGAGTTCACACAAAAAGTTGGAGAGTATGGAGGTATTAGCTTAAATTACGATTTTGCATATAACTGGAGCGAGAACGATCGTCAAACATATTTGGTTGATGAGATGACAGGCGAGGTTATGGACGAACTAGACCCAACGCTATCTAACCACTTTTTAAGAGACTACTACACAAACACATTTAGCACTCGTTATAACTATAATACAGATGCTATAAAAATGGTACTTAGTGCAGGTTATCGTATAGCAGACTTAGAGAATGAGCAGTTATACCCAGATAATGGACTAACAGATAACTACACATTTAACGGGGCAGTAGTAAGTGCTCGTATGAAGTATCAGAAGAGTAAAGAGAGCCCTATGCTTATGATTAGCTATCGTGGAACACCTACTTACCCATCTGTATCACAACTACAAGAGGTAATAAATAACGACAACCCTCTTCAGCTATCATCAGGTAACTCTAATCTACAACAGGGATTCCAAAATAGCTTAAGACTACACTATCGTGGAGCGAATATGGAAAAATCTACTTTCTATGGCGCATTCGCACGTGTAAACTACACACTTAATGGAGTTGTTAATAACACTACTCTTTTTGATGAGGCAACAACTATTGAGATAGGTGGCTTGGATTATAATGTGCAGGCTGGAACACAATATACAACCCTAACAAATATGGATGGTAGTTTCGATGCCACTTTGGGAGGTATGTACTCTATGCCTTTTGAGCTGATTAAATCTAAAGTGAATATCATGGGTATGTATCGTTATAGTAATATGCCATCAATGTATAATGGAGAGGAGTATTTTACTAAATCAAGCTCATTCAATCTTAACTTAGGATTAAATAGTAACATATCTCAAAATATTGATTTCAATATCAATAATAGCGCTACTTATGAGCTTTCAAGCTCAAATATGGTGGGAGATAATAACTATTTTGTAAACAACCTACGCTTTAATCTGTATGTTAATGTGTGGAACAACATGTTCGTATCATCAGATTATAGCCTTAGATATCAATATCTTGAGAACACACCTCTTGATGATCCGTTTACTAATATAGTTAATATTTCGCTAGGTAAGAAATTTGGTAAGAATAACCAATATGAAATACGTGCTAGTGTGTATGACCTACTGAATCAGAATATAAATATCTCTCAACAGGTATCAGACATCTACTTAGCAGAGACTATTGCAAATGATCTTTCACGTTACGTATCATTAACATTTACATATAAGTTTAACAGCATTCGTAATATGGCTAATAAATTCAGAGAAGATGGCCACCCTGGTGGTGATGGTCCTGGTAGTGGTCGCCGTGGCGGTGGTGGCGGACACGGTGGTGGTAGACCATTCTAAATTTTGATATATGGACAGAATTAATAAATCATCCAATACAAAGAAGATAACAGCCCATATTTTGGTATGGGTTATTATTCTTTCTATTAACCTATTCTTCTTTGCCAATGTGTATGGCCATCAGAGTAGTCTATATGAGTTATATATCTCTTTAAATATATTTACTTGGATAACATATCTAGTGGTATTTTACACCAATTATCTTATACTTATTCCTAAATTAATGAATAGGGGTAAGATAGCTATGTATATAATCTGCTCGGTATTTTTGGTGGTTAGTTGTTTTCGCATAAATTACATGGTGCGAGAGAGCGATATGCACCGCAATAAGGCGAATAATATGCCAAGAGTTATTCACAGTAGAGAGGATCTATATAAAAATGTTGCTGAGGGTAAACACCTTGAAAGAATTGCTGAAGCAATAAACAAGGCTGGTATATCTAAATCAGTTAGTGATAGCGTGGTGCATAGTATTACTAATATGTATGTAGATATGCATTATGATGTGAGATCTGATAATAATCAGGCAAGACCACAACAAAGGAGAAACGAAATTAAAACACCATACCCATATAAGGGTCGTGAATATAGACATTTCACCATGTTCTATGTTATACTGTTAATATATCTATCAGCACTGATATTAGGATATGTTGATAAGACACGACAGCGCCGAGAAGATCTGGAGCAGATGGAGCGTGAAAAAATTACGAGTGAGTTATCATTCTTAAAACAGCAGATTAACCCACACTTTTTATTTAATGCTCTTAACTCTATTTACTCGCTTGTACTACCCCATTCGGATAACGCCTCAGATGCTGTGCTCAAATTGGCATCTATGTTGCGATATATGCTGTATGAAACAGATAAAGATGAGGTTTCACTAGATAAAGAGATAGATATTGCTAGAGATTATATTGCTATGCAACAGCTAAAATTTAACGACACAACAAAAATAACGTTAGAGGTTAATGGCGATCTACTAGGGCATACCATTGAGCCACTTCTTATAATCCCATTTTTGGAAAATGCCTTTAAATATGGTGCAGATAATGTAACGCCATCATATATTAGCACCATAATAAATATAAATGATGGATACTTTGATTTATATTTAACCAATAAAATAGTTGTTCGTAGAGATAATGGCGAAAGTTCAGGTATAGGTATAGTAAACGTCAGACGAAGATTAGACCTTCTATATCAAAATAACTACTCGCTATCTACCAAAGAGGAACAGGGGGAGTATAGTGTTAAATTAAGACTTAAATTACATTAATTATGCGTGCAATAGCGGTAGATGATGAGGCTCTTGCCCTATCAGTAATAGAGATTTTTTGTAAAAAATATGAGGACATAGAGCTGGTAAGTCAATTCACTAACGGCCATGATGCTATATCCTATATTGATAATAATGATGTAGATATTATTTTTTTGGATATAAATATGCCTCATATAACTGGTGTAGAGGTGGCTAAAATAGTTGCTAAACGTGCCATGATTATATTTACCACAGCATACCAAAACTATGCGGTAGAGGGTTTCGAATTAGAGGCGGTTGATTATCTTATGAAACCGTTCTCATTCGATAGGTTCAAAAAAGCGGTTGATAGAGCTTTTGAATTAAAGAGTTTAAGAGAGGGGAATAGTGACGATAGTGCTTCGCACCACATTATGATTAAAGCAGACTCTGCTTTAGTGAAATTAGAGGTTAAAAGTATTATAGCTATTGAGGGGCTCAAAGATTATATTAAGATAATTACAACAGACAGAAAATATGTCACTAAAAGCACTATGAAGAGTATTGAGAGCAGTTTAAGTGGCTATGGGTTTGTGCGTGTTCAAAAGTCTTATGTTGTCAATATTGCCAGAATAGAGTCTGTAAAGGGAGACAGCCTAATAGTAGAGGGTGGGCTGGTTATACCTATAGGCCAACAATACCGTTCTTGTTTTTTAGAACTATTCAAGGCTCACACTAACTTATAAAAGGCACATATAAAGGTAGTAGCTATTTAACACATGTATTTCAAATAGTTACTACCTAATAATAGTTGTTCATTCCCCTTTATTATAATCAAATGGACTAAAATGGAGTAATGTGGCCAAAAATGGTTGGTGAAAATTAGATTTTAATGTTTATCTTTGTGAAGTGAAGCAGAAGAGGAGTTCCGATTTGGTTCTCCTTTTCTTTTGGTAATGTGGCCAAAAATGGAGATAACGACCCTCTAAAAATCCTGCGAATTTTAATGTAAGTTTAACACTTTTTCCTGACTTCGTCAATGCGTACCCCAAAAATCATCATGAATAATTTTTCGATTTTTTGTTATTGTTGTCCGGTAAAAAAATCAAAAAACCTAGTAACTACCTATCCTGCAA
>CAYJCU010000035.1:0-18586 GCA_964368765.1 uncultured Rikenellaceae bacterium | reverse complement strand
GTAGGTAGTCGCCACTTAAGAGGGATTCAGACATTTGTTTGAATCCCTCTTTTTTTTGTTTTGGGTAGTAGATATATTATCGGTCTTTCAGACCGGTTTTGTTTGCCGAAACATAGTTACGATTCTAGCGAATCGTGCGTCCACCGTGGAGAAACTATTACTTCGTTACTCTACGTAATAATTTCTCTTTTTAGCGGTGGTGGACGCTGTGCCAGTACAGAAAAACATATTCGCCTCACGCCGGCTGGGCGGTCTTCCAGACCGGTTTTGCTAGCCGAAACAGAGTTACGATTCTAGCGAATCGTGCGTCCACCGTGGAGAAACTATTACTTCGTTACTCTACGTAATAATTTCTCTTTTTAGCGGTGGTGGACGCTGTGCCAGTACAGAAAAACATATTCGCCTCACGCCAGCTGGGCGGTCTTCCAGACCGGTTTTGCTAGCCGAAATAGAGTTACGATTCTAGCGAATCGTGCGTTTTCCTTGTTATTGACTCGCTACCCTTTAAAAACTATTTCGATACCTATTGTATAATTGATAATAATATTATACCTTTACTGCATTATTTTTTAAAATATCGAGCGCCTCTTAAACGGGCTCGCTCGCTATCGCCTTAGATAATTTTATTAACACACTTAAATAGATAGTAAATATGATAAATGGATATGATTGGGTGAAAGAGTTACCATGTAGGGTAACTGTTTGTGATTTAGATGGTAATATATTATATATGAACGATGCTTCGGCTAAGGCAATGGAGAAGTATGGCGATATGATGGGTAAGAATATTGCTCCATGTCATAACGAGCGTTCGAACGGCATAATAAAGCGATTAATTGACGAAGGCACATCTAACCACTACACACTAGAGAAACAGGGTAAAAAGACTGTTGTGCACCAGATGGCGTGGTTTAGAGATGGAGAGGTGGCAGGTATTATGGAGTTTGCCTTTGATACCCCTTATGAGTTGCCGCACTATGTAAGATAATGGCTGTCTTATGTAACCTGTGATTATAGCCGAAAAATATGACGATTCGCAAAACATTATTTTGCGAATCGTCATAGAACTATGCGTTAAAGTGGGGAGACAAACAGAGGTATTGAATTTGAATTTTATTTATTTTTAGCAGTATGTTGTATTTTGTTTGTCTCTCCACTTCGTTTTCTTTTAGTCTATTATTGTAATTCCGGCTATCTCAGTAGAGCATTCGCCCAACCAGCCGTTCCATTGATTAACACCATTATATATCTTTATAAAATCAATATTTTCAAGATATATACTCTCGCCATTACCATCTATTGCCCAGTTAATATCTATCTCGGTTCTCATATCGCCATTAGGTGCATTATCTGCATAACCATACTCAAAACCATATAGTACGAATATTGTTAGTCCATCACTGCTCTCATCCACCCCGTTTTGTGGTAGGCGACTACCCTTAAATAGCAATGAGTCTGCCTCTATCCACTCGGGATAGTAACCATTTCTATGTGTTGATAGTGGGTTGATAACGCCACTATTACCTTTATTATCTCTCCATTTGATAACATTGTCTGATTTTGAGTTATAATATACCATCTCATACTCTTTTACAAACTCCATATCGTTGTCATTAGCGGCAGCGTGGTTATACCACTCCTCTTGTTTAGCATCTCTATGTGCGCTACCCTCTATCTCGTACCATTTGTCATTAGGTAAGCCATCGCCATTGCTGTCTGTTGATACCATAATAATAGCAGGCTCGAAACTACCACCAGCTATACCACTAGGGGTTGATATGTTATAAAATGCGTTACCCTGCACCTTAAAATCGGCACCCTCTCTATTTACAATAGTGGTATCGAAACCCACAACCACATAGCCGCCATAACCACCTAATGTTATGTAGTTTGGTGTGTCGCCCTCAATAGCTTTTAAAACCTTTGCATTTATACTCTCTTGCGTATCTCCCTCCTCATAGAGAGGAGATATATTTACAAAAGAGCCAACGGCAGGCATATATTCGAACACCTTTGTTATATGTTTCGATGCTATTTGAGGCTCTGGTGTATCTGTATCTATGGGGGACTCCCCTTCGCCACACGAAATGGTGGCGAAGAGCAGCACTAACCCGAATATGAAAAGATTGTTTCTCATTTATCGTTTTTCAAATGTTACTGGCACAACTCTATTAGTGCGAACACCATGCACCTCAGGTATTGTTATAGTAAACTCTCTCTTTACCTCGCCCTCTTCATTATACCACACTACGGCACCACTCTCGCACGTGATGAATATATCATTTGTTATTGGGTCTGACGACACACCATAAACAGAACGGAGAGCCTCTGATTGAATATCATAATCCTCATATAATCCGCAATCTCTGTGGATACGCTTATATACCATCTCATAAACTATATAACTAAAGTTATATGTATAGATATATTTATCTGTAATAGCAAATTTAGAGGCTGAGAAATCACTCCATGTCTTCTCAACAGTTTTATTTTTATAGTCTATCTTATGTAGAAGTGCCTCAGTAGAGTAGTAGTCTCCCCAAGTTGATAGATACATATCTCCATTATCTGCCACTTTTAATATATTTGGATTTTTAGGCACCTCTATTGTACCTATCTCTCTTTTCTCTTCAACAGATACTATTGATATAGTATTTCCATTTCCGCCGTAAGGCTCGCCAGCTATGCCTGAGTTAGCAACATACAAATTACCATCAACATAAGCTATCCCCTCGCTAAAAGCCTGCGATAGGGCAATAGAGCTATCTAGTGTAAGTGTAGTGGTATCTAATACCATAACACCATCATGCCATGTTGATATAAATACCTTGCCCTCAGCTCCAACTGCATAACGAGGAGATACACCTACATCATCTTTTTTCAGTTCAAGCTCTTTCTCCATAACGCCGTTATGTGCATTTAGAATTACAACTTTATTAGAGTTATTAACTATTACATAGCTCTTTCCGCCGTAAACAATAACATCTTGTGCAGTGTCTCCTAGCTTAGCTCCACTATTTTTGCTACCTAAATAATCCATTGTAAGAGGATTGTCGCTATTGCTTAGGTCATAATATGATAATTGTGAATCACCTGCCCCATAAGTACCCTCTGAAAGAAGATAAAAACCTGTTGTTGTGAAATTTTCATACGGATCGGGCTCTTGATAAATAATAGTATCACGAATAATTACCGTGTCTATAATTGTCTCTGTTTCTGTGATTGTGTTCTCTCCACATGAAGTGTAGGTAAGCATCGCAAGAAGTGCGAAAATAATAGTGTTTCTTAATCTCATAACTTTTACTTAATATTTAATAATTTTAAAATTTTATAAATATTACAGCCTTAGTTAGATAAAAATTAGTAATGAAATAGATACCGCAAAAATACACCACACCTTTATCTTGACCCAAACCCATATCCCCGTAGGCTGTAAAATCAATGTTTTGCGTGGCAGGTCTTCTGACTTATTCCTATTTTAACGCCTTCCCAACAGTTTTGTCAGTGGCAAAAGAGTGTTAAAATAACATATCACCAAATAGTGGTAGTGGAACTTACAGCAGCGGGAACTGTTCGGGATTTACACCCGATTCCCATTTAATTCTCAAGCCCAATTCTCAGAGCTTTTCGAAACCAATGCGATGCAAAAGTATATATTTTTTCTATCCAAAACAAATTTTTTTTAAAAAAAAATATAAAAAACTCAAAAAACTTTTGGAGTTTTAATAGTTTTATATATCTTT
The DNA here is from genome assembly GCA_964368765.1 of uncultured Rikenellaceae bacterium. Classification (GTDB taxonomy): domain Bacteria; phylum Bacteroidota; class Bacteroidia; order Bacteroidales; family Rikenellaceae; genus JADFUS01. The sequence goes on along the minus strand of CAYJCU010000035.1, from coordinate 14,843 downwards.
GCACCATGAAAGAAAACTTAAAAAACGATTTGGGTTTTTTCAGTTTTGATAAATTGATGAAATGAAAGAGAAAGATTTAAAAACACGTATTATAGATAGTGCCTTCAAACTATTTATGGAGAGGGGTATTAAGGCTGTGGCGATGGATGCCATTGCCTCTGCTGTTGGAATATCTAAGCGCACACTATATGAGGCATTCTCTTCTAAAGAGGAGTTATTGAAATATGTTGCCTCAGAGCTATTTAAGAAAAACTCTGAGAGGGTAAAAAAGGTGTTAGAGAATGATAGTAGTTCTATTATTAAGATACTGCTTATTACCTCTACAACTAATGAGCGCACACATGGAGAGAAGTTATTTTGGCACGATATGATTTATAATTATCCTCAACTGTTAGCTGATTATGAGCCTAGCTTTAAAATAATGAAGAAAAAGATGGTTAAGCTAATAAAGCAGGGTTGTGCGGAGGGGTATTTCTACACAAATATAAATATCAAAATTTTAATTGATATGTTCACTGATGAGAGGATGCGACCTAATGATAAGGTGACAGCAAAAGAGCTAGTATCATATAGTGTTTATGGAACTGTTCTCTTTCTGAGGGCTATATCTACACCGAAGGGGATGGATATTTTAGATGAATATTGCATAGATAATAATATTAATATAATAACAAGTTTAAGATGAGATTAACTAATTTAAGAGGTTTGTTGCTTGCTTCGTGTATGGCTATTTTTGCTATATCAGCGCAGGCACAAGAGGAAAAGTTGCTACTTTCGCTAGATAAGGCGTTAGAGATTGCAATGGATGAGAATCCAACTATCAAGGTGGCTGAGATGGATATTATCAGAGCAGAGTATGTAGTTAAGGAGGGGCAGGCCTCTCTGTTTCCTACCCTTGAGGCTTCGGGGGGATATACCTATAATATAGCATTACCAGTTATGTTTTTACCTGATGGAGCCTTTGGTCCTGGTACAGGTGGAGCTATGCAGATGGGTTTTGAGAATGGTTTTAATAGTGCTATATCGGGTGCAGTGCCTCTATATATGCCAGCTATTTACCGTAATATAGCTATGTCTAAAGAGCAGTTGAATATGAGTGTTGAGAGTGCTCGTGCATCAAAGGTTAATATGACTAAAGAGGTTAAGGATGCCTATTATAATGCTCTTTTAGCTCATAAGTCATTGTCGGTACTTCTAGAGAATAAAACTATTTTAGAGACAAATGTTTCTGATATTGAGAAGAAGTTTGAGCAGGGTATGGCCTCAGAGTATGACCTATTAACAGCGCAGGTGCAGTTGCAAAACCTACTACCTAATATAGAGAAGTCTAAATCGGCGGTCGAAATATCTATGTTTATGATTAAGGTTCTTCTATCTCTTCCGCAAGAGTTGGTAGTAGATTTAACAGACGATTTAGAGGGTTTAAATAGCAAGATAACATCTGTTCCGAGCGAGTCTAAGATAGATTTAAGTAAAAATACAGATCTCTCTATGTTAGATTTTCAAATAAGGTTACAAGAGCATCAATATAAACTATCTCGTGCAAATAGATTGCCTCAATTGGTTGCAAATTATAATCTTACTACACAGTCTCAGAGTAACGATTTTAAATTTGGTAACTACCAGTGGGCGCAGAGCTCTTTTGTGATGTTAAATCTTAAGATACCTATTTTTGCAGGATTTAAGAATAAATATGCTGATTTACGTATCAAGACAGAGATGGCTAAGTCGCATGAGACACGCTCATACACAGAGAGTAATCTAAATATGCAGGTGCGTAGTATTATTAGCAATATTAAGAGTGCTAGAGAGCAGATACTATCTAGCGAGGTGGCTATTAAGCAGGCAGCAAAGGCGTATAGCATATCACAAACACGCTATAATGTGGGAGCAGGTACTATTCTAGAGCTTAACTCATCGCAAGTGGCTCTTATGCAGTCTGAGTTAAACCTAAACCAAGCATATTATGACCTATTAAAGGCATATAGCGAGTACTCAAAAGTGCTAGGAGAAGAGAAATAATAATAAAAAATATAGTAAAAAAGATGAAAAAAATTATGTATCTAGCTGCAATGACAGCTATTTCGGTTATGTTTGTGAGGTGTACACCTCCTAAAGAGAGTGCTAATGCTGCACCTAAGGATATTAAAACGCCTGAATTGGTATCTGCTGAGGGTGCAATTGAGATAGATTTAATGAAATCTATTACTTATAATGGTAATATAGCACCCTATAAAACAAATAATATAACATCGGCTATGCCTCTTCGTATTGATGAGATATTTGTTGAGGTGGGTGATATGGTTAAGCGTGGTAGTATGATTGCAGAGCTTGATAAAAATCAAGTTATTCAGCAAGAGTTACAACTTAATAACCTGAATGTAGATTTAGTACGCATGCAAGAGCTTTATAATGCTGGTGGGGTATCTAAGCAGCAACTTGATCAGTTACAATTACAGTATGATGTTACAAAAAAGGCTATATCTTATCTTAAAGAGAATGCAACACTTCTTTCGCCTATCAATGGTGTGGTAACAGCTCGTAACTATGATAAAGGTGATATGTTTACACAACAGCCTATTGTAACTGTTATGCAGATAGATAGTGTTAAGGTAACTGTTAATATCTCTGAAGAGTATTTCACATCAATCACTAAGGGTATGGCGGTTAATATTACAACAGATAACTATGATAAGGTTTTTAGTGGTAACATATCTCTAATATATCCACTTGTTGATGCTGCTACTCGCTCGTTTACGGTTGAGGTTACAATACCTAATAAAGATTTATCACTTCGTCCAGGTATGTACACAAATGTATCTATTGATTTAGGAAGTGCTCCTGCTATTACTATACCTGATATAGCTGTTCAAAAGCAGATAGGTAGCAATGAGAGATATGTTTTTGTTGTTGAAAATGGTGTGGCAAGTCGTCGTTCTGTTAAGGTGGGCGAGATTAAAGCAGACAGAGCTGAGATTGTTAGCGGAGTAAATAGAGGAGATATTGTTATTACACAAGGTGCTGGCAGATTGATGGATGGCGATGTGGTAAAAATAAAAAAATAATCGGTAAATAGAAAATTATGAAAATATTTGAAACGTCGGTACGTAAACCAATATCGACAATACTGATATTTATCGGGGTAATCATAATGGGTCTTTACTCGATGCGTAACTTAGCTATCGATTTATACCCAGATATGGATATACCGGCGATAACGGTAATGACAATGTATCCAGGGGCAAATGCCTCAGATATAGAGAATAATATTACCAGAGTGCTTGAGGATAACCTTAATACTGTTGATAACCTAGATAAGATAACATCTCGCTCGCAAGACGATATATCAATTATATCACTTGAGTTTGAGTGGGGTTCTGATATTGCTGAGGCTGCTAATGATGTGCGTGATGCAATAAGTTTAAGTCAAGAGCTACTTCCAGATGAGGCTGAGCAGCCTATTATGTTTAAATTTAGCTCTAGTATGATTCCTGTTATCATACTATCGGCAACAGCTGATGAGAGTTATCCTGCCCTTAAAAAGATTATGGAGGATAAATTCTCTAACCGTATCAACCGTATTAATGGTGTTGGTTCGGTATCATTAACAGGTACGCCAGTACGTGAGGTGCATGTGCATGTAGACCCACAAAAAATAGAGGCGTATGGATTATCTATTGAGCGTTTAGGGGATATTATCCGCTCTGAGAATATATCTATCTCAGGTGGTAATATAGATTTAGGAAGTAGTACCTTCTCTGTTAAGAGTGATGGAGAGTTCTCTACCTCTGAAGAGATAAAGGATATTGTTGTTGCCAATGTAGGTGGACGCAAGATACTTATGAGAGATATAGCTCATGTGAAAGATACCCTAAGGGAGATGGTTGTTGATCAGCGTACTCTTGGTAAGCAGTCACTTAATATGATGGTTATGAAGCAGTCAGGTGCCAATACAGTGCAGATTGCTAATGAGGTGCTTGCTATGATTCCAGAGATTGAGAAGACACTCCCTTCAGATGTTAATGTAGAGGTTCTTTTCGATACCTCTGATAATATCAAAAAGAGTATTAATAGTTTGAGTGAGACAATCATGTATGCCTTTATCTTTGTGGTGTTGGTTGTATTCTTCTTCCTTGGTCGTTGGAGGGCTACATTTATCATTGTTCTTACGATACCGGTATCTCTTATCACATCGTTTATCTACCTATATATGACGGGAGATAGCCTTAATATCATATCATTAAGCTCTCTTTCTATTGCTATTGGTATGGTGGTGGATGATGCTATTGTGGTTCTTGAGAATGTCACAAAACATATCGAGAGGGGTAGTTCGCCACGTGAGGCATCTATATATGGTACTAATGAGGTGTGGTTAGCGGTTATTGCAACAACACTTACTATCTTAGCGGTGTTCTTACCTCTTACCATGCTAACAGGTATGGCGGGTATCATGTTTAAATCGTTAGGATGGATTGTATCTATCGTTACGGTGGTTTCAACAGTGGCTGCTGTTTCGCTTACCCCTATGCTTACTAGTAAGATGTTACGTTTTGTGGCTAAGTATGAGCATAAAGGTATTATGAAGATGTTCAAGCCTATTGATAAATTCCTTAGTGCTCTTGATGGTGGTTATGCTAGATTATTGGGATGGTCGCTACGTCATAAAACATTACTATTGGTTTCGGCAGTAGCTATCTTTGCATCATCTCTTATGCTACTTAGTCGTGTTCCTACAGAGTTCTTCCCACTGCAAGATAACGGCTTAGTGAGTGGTGTTATCAAGCTACAACAGAGTTTAAGTGTTGAGGAGACAATTAAAACATCTCGTAAGTTAGAAGATATGATTAATAAAGAGTATCCTGAGATGGAGATGTTTAGTGTTACTGCTGGTAGTGATGCTGAGGATACTTTTAGTATGATGAGCGAAGATGTGGGAACACATGTTATATCATTCACTATGAGACTTGTAGATAAAGATTTTAGATCGGTATCTATGTTAGAGGTGGCAGATAGAATGCGTGAAGATTTAAAACGTTTCCCTGAGATTATTCAATCAACGGTTATTGCTGGTGCTACGTCAAGTGGTGGTGGCGGTGGTATGAATGCTCCACCTGAGATAGAGGTTAAGGTTTTTGGTCATGATATGAACGCATCTGAGAATTTTGCTCGTAAGCTGATGGCAGAGGTGCGTAGTGTTGATGGGGCAAAAGATGTTAAGCTAAGCCGTGATGATTTACGTTCAGAGTATAATGTGAAATTAGATCGTGAGAAATTGGCATATTATGGTCTTAATACAGCAACTGTTGGTACATACGTGCGTAACCGTATCAATGGTATGATAGCTTCAAGACTACGTGAAGATGGTGAGGAGTATGATATTATAGTACGTTACGACGAGCCTCATCGTAAGACAGTAGAGGATATACGTAATATCTTAATCTATACTCCTAACGGAAATAGCGTTCGCCTTAAAGATGTGGGAGAGGTTGTTATTGTTGAGACACCTCCTGTTATACAGCGTGAAGATCGCCAGAGGGTTATAGCTGTTAAGTCGCAGATAGGTGCTGGTTATGCTCTAGGAGAGGTGGCAAAAGATATACAAGCTATTGTTGATGCTGCTGAGGTGCCTGAAGGGTTATTTGTTGAGGTAGGAGGTACTATCGAAGATCAGGTAGAGTCGTTCGCTGATATGGGATTACTACTTGTTCTAATTGTGATACTTGTATATATTGTTATGGCTACTCAGTTTGAGTCGTTTAGAATGCCATTTATCATTATGTTCTCGTTACCTTTTGCCTTTACGGGGGTATTCCTAGCTCTTTACTTAACCAATACACCACTCAGTCTTGTGGCTATGATTGGAGCTATTATGCTAGTGGGTATTGTGGTTAAGAATGGTATTGTGATTGTAGACTACATGAACCTATTACGTGAAAGAGGTATGTCTATCAGTCAATCGGTAATTGCGGCAGGTCGTTCACGCCTTCGTCCTGTATTGATGACTACCCTTACAACAATATTAGGTATGGTGCCACTTGCTTTTGCAGCGGGTCAGGGTTCTGAGGCGTGGCAGCCAATGGGTATAGCGGTTATAGGTGGTCTTACCTTCTCAACTATACTAACACTTGTTGTTATTCCTATCGTTTATAGTCTTTTCAGCTATTCAGAGCTAAAGAAAGATATGAATCAACGTAGAAAGATAAGTAAAAAACTAGCAAAATAAAAATTAGTAGTGTCCGGCGCACCTGAGGATTGAATTAATGCACGTCATATCTACCCTAAAACCCACCATATAAAGTACGAGTGTACTACGCAGGTGTGTTTTAGGGCACCTATAACGCACCTAAATCCAATTTTGGGTAAATCGGCACTTCTATAGACAAAAAAATAAAATAATTATGCAGAGTGTAATGATATTCTATGCCCAGTCACTTACTGAGGCGGTAGACGAGATAATAGGTAGCCTATCAATACGAGGTTACTCTAAATGGAAAGATTTAACTGGTAAGGGTAGTGTAGACGGCGAGCCACATCTTGGCACTCATGCTTGGCCTGCTCTTAATAGTGCTATTATGTGTGTTGTTAATGATGATAAGGTTGAGCCACTACTAACTAAGCTACGTGAGCTTGATTCTCGCACTTCGCAGCAGGGTATTCGTGCCTACTGTTGGGAGATAACAAATGCTTTGTAAATTGGCACTCCTAGAAGTAAAAAAATCAAAATTTTTGTTTTTGTAAGCCCTATAATTTAAATTACAACTAATTTATTGCAGGATAGATAGTTACTAGGCTTTTTGATTTTTTTAGGGGGCGTCGCAAAACCATATTAAAGCTGTATTTCAATCAGTTACGACCTAATAATAGTTGTTCATTACCCTTTATTATAATCAAATGGACTAAAATGGAGGTAACGACCCTCTAAAAATCCTGCGGATTTTAATGTAAATTTAACACTTTTTGAAAAAAAGTGAACAAAAACCGAGTGCCTACTTCTAAACGGCACTCGCTCGCTATCGCTCGTTAAGGGCAATTCTCAAAACAGAGTTTTGCGAATCGCCCTTTTTACCGGACAACAATAATAATTAGGGGGACTTGCAAAATATCGTTTTGCAGGTCCCCCTAATTAATAGTAATGGCATCATTGCCTAATTTATTGCGATTCTGAAGAATCAACCGCCCCAGAGGGTCGAACTTCTATTCCCATAGATATTTTGCAGCACCCCTCTTTTTGAAAGCAGAGATAAAACTCTTTAGTCTCGAACGTTTGACATTAACACTCAGCTTTGCACTATTGATAGGCATCGGCTCAGAGGTGTATCGTTCGCCACGTCTTAGTATGTTTTTAGTAAATGTAGATGATGTTATGCCCCATTTAGCTAGAAACTGTTGCGAACCGTTATTCTTTTTCACTCGTCCTGTGCTGCGTGCCTCGAAGTGGTAGACCCTACTTGCATTGACCCCCTTGAATATGCGCACCCCTGCCATATATAACTTAGCAGAAAAATCGGGGTCTGAATACATGCCAGGCGAGTACTCGACACTATATCCACCCACTAAATCCCATATATCGCTATGTACAATATTAACAGGCCATGTAGAGCCTGCCCAGTCGTAGTGCTCATAACTCGTATACTCTTTAAGTAGTCTCTCCTCTTCAAAAGAGTCTACACTCTCGCCATAGTTGGCAGGTGCAATAACACTTGGGCAGAAGAAAGGGCGTGGTTGTATGAGTGTTGATGATAGAAAAAACATGTTATGCCCTATTCTCTCTATCTCTTTAGCTAATTCGCTATCCCAATTGGGTAGTAAATACATATCATCATTAGCAAAAACAATATATTTTGTCTTTACCAATGGGCGTAAACCATTAAGAGCCCAACACACACCTATATTTTGTTGTGAGTGAACATACTCTATATCAGGTTGCTCAGTAACCCATTTAAGTGTTCCATCGCTACCATCATTGATATGAACCAATATCTGGTGCTTATGAGCTGAGTTCTTACGTATACTATCAATAGTCAATTTAAGATACTCTAGATTATTCCACGATGGTATTAATATTGAAAAGTGCATTATCTCTATTTTTTTAATAAATCATATTTCATCTTTTTGAGAATCAGATTCCAACGCTTATGGCTGAGTGGTCTTTTGCCTATATAATTAAAAATTTCATTATATCCGCAAACCCTCTTTTTAACCTTCATCTTTAGCATATTACGCTCTGTGGTGTCTGTTAGCTTTTTTATTATGTGAGGTGTGATACTATCATCACAATAGGCAACAGGATATATAGTGCTCCATTTGTCATATAGCCTCTCCGACTCTAAAACCCACTCAGCAGAGTAGTGCCCCTCAGAGAAGTGTTCAATAGTAATCACATTACATACATAATTCTTATATTTCTGAGATACAGCTATAGAAAAATCTAGATCGTAGCAGTGAAATCCCTTGAACGTAACATCGTCATACCTAAACTCTTGCCATACATCTTTTCTGACAAACTGAGCAAGACCATCAAGTGTTATCACCTGTGAATAGTCTCCGTTATTTGGATTGACATAAAATTTACGTGCCTCTCTCTTCTCTCTCTTAAAGTGCTGGATATAGTTAGAGCGTTCCCATCTCTTGCCCACATGCCATCCGCTAGAGGTGTTAATCTTAAGAACGCTACCAGCAAAGCCTATCACTCCGCAATCCTCTTCGCTTAGTTTATTGATAATCCCTTGCCCCCAATCTAAAGTATTTATCTTAAGGTCCTCATGTAAGAAACAAAGATAATCATACTTAGCCCTCTCAGCACATATATTATACACTTTACATAGTCCGTAGTGTGTCTCCCTATTATCAAAAGCTATAAACTCAAAGGGTATATCTCCAATGGTGTTTTTAATATTATCCTCTAAGTTTTTTGCGTCTGTAAGATTTATCGTACAACAGATAAATGAAATCATATTAATAATTTAGTTTGAAGTTAAACAAATAAATAACCTCTTCGAATTTTTAATCAAAAAAGCAATAATCGGGGCGTAGATAGTTTTTCGAATATATCTCTTTAAAAATATATACTCCTCTTTAGCCATTCTGCCCCTAGCTTTCTTCAAGAGATTATACATCTTCCCAATTATAAGTAGTTTTATCTTCTTCTTTATAGGCTCTCTAGTTGCCAAATCAATAACTGCTACATAATCTTTGAAATTAATTAAGCTTTTTATCTCCCTAAATTTATTCCAATAGGCTGTGTGGTAACTGAATAGCACACTGTAAAATATAATATATGTTATCTCTTCAAGAGCTGTTATATTATCCTCTCCGCTTCTGTTTTGTTCGTTAGTGGTGCGCTGTCTAAAATAGTTTAACCTCTCAGGCACTCTTATCACATCGCCTAATATAGCCAATTCAATCCAAAAGAACCAATCGCCACAAAATCTGAATTTATTATATAGTGGATTAACCTTCTCTATAAAAGATTTACGCAGTACAACCATACTTGCGTTATACACCTTATTGCTTACTGTGAGTTTGTTTTTAATGAAATCTTTTCCACTACAACAGATTATATCTTGACCAGTAAAAGGCTCTATTAATGTATCTAGATGGTGATGAATTATATCGCCTCCCTCATTAACAAAGTGCGAATCAGTATAGCAGAACGAGGCATTCGTGTTTTGTTCAAGCTCTTGCACACATCTCTCTAAAAACCTACTATCTGAATAGTCGTCGCTCTCTGCTATCCACACATACTTACCCTTAGCAAGAGCGAACCCCCGCTCCCACTGCCTGAAAGTGCTACCAGAATTTTCGCTGTTTAGCACTATATGCGACACCCTCGAATCGTCGTTATATTTCATAATAATTTCACGACTGTTATCAGTAGAGTTATCATCCAATATAATCAGCTCAAAATCTGTGTAGGTTTGATTGAAAATAGTCTTCAACCTCTCTTCTAGATATTTCGAGTGATTATAGTTAGGTAATATTATAGATACCATCTCTCTATTCATTTAAAGTTTTGTTCATCTATTTTGTTAGGCTTCTTGTTAAGCTTTTAGAGTTTTTTATCAAAAATCCTGCTATCGGTGCATACCAAACTAGCCTTAGCTCTCTCTTAGTATCTTCTATCTCTCTCTTACTCATGCCCCCATTCATCTTGTGTAGTACATTATTAATTCTACCCATTATATAAAACAGTAGTTTTTTACGTATATGTCTGTTTTTCTTTACATTATCAAAAAAAAGTGCCATTTCAGTAGCAGTAAATGATTTTATACCCCTATCTATTAATGTATTACACTTTTCATCTGCATATAGCATAATAAATATATGTGTTAATATATATGATGCTTCGTATAGAGGCAAACTCCCCCTGTTTTTAGATGATGATACCTTATTAGAGTGCTGACGGAAGTAGTTTAACTTTTTTGTTACTCGCACAACTCGCCCTTGAGCTGCCATTTCAACCCAGAAGAGCCAATCGCCAGAGTATCTAAATATTTTATATGTAGGATTGATGCGCTTAATATACTCTTTACGGAAAATAACCATACTAGCGTTATAAACCTTATTCATGATTGATAAGCTAGCCTTAATAAACTCTTTACCTTCAGATAGTATCATATCTTTACCATAATCAGGGTCTATTAGCCCCTCAATAGGGTGCGATATTTTCTCTCCCCTCTCATCAACAAGGTTAGAGTCGCAGTAACAGAAAACAACATCAGGATAGGCATTAAGTTGCTCTATACACCTCTCCATAAATGTAGGGTCGGCATAATCATCACTCTCTGCTATCCACACATATTCGCCTTTAGCCAATGCAAATCCTTTGTCCCACTGTTTAAAGGTGCTGCCTGAATTTGTCTCGTTATACACTATATGAGACACCTTTTCATTATCTCTATAACCCTCTATTATCTCTATACTATTGTCTGTTGATTTGTCGTCTAGAATTATTATTTCAAAATCTCTATAAGTTTGTGCTAGTATTGAGTCTATTCTCTCTTTTAAATATGCTGAGTGGTTATAATTTGGCAATATTACCGATACCATATCCTATTATTCGTTATCTTTTATCTTTTTATATAGTGCTCCCATCTGCTGGGTTAGCTTTTGAGGCTCAAACTGTTTTAATATATACTCTCTTCCTATTTTTGCCCTCTCTTGCGCCCTCTCTAAATTGGTTACCACCTCATACATGGTGTCGCCAATAGATTGGCATGAGTAGGGGTCTACATAGTATGCTCCCTCGCCACCTGCCTCTGGTAGAGAGCTGATACTTGATGTTATTACTGGGGTAGAGCAGAGTAGTGCTTCGGCTACTGGTAAGCCAAACCCCTCATAAAAAGATGGGTAAACCATCAAGGTAGCCGCTGTGTAGAAGGCTCTTAACTCTTCTGATGTTGTTATATCGCTAAAAAAGATAATATCGTTTTTAAGGTCATTATTCTCAATATACCTCAATACATCGCTCTTATAGCTGCCATTTCCGCCACCTATAACCACTAATGGTTTACGTTTAGACTCTGGTAGTGAGAGGTAACCCCTTAGTGCTCCCATAAGGTTCTTGCGAGAGTTGATACTACCCACATATAAGAAAAAATCGCCATCTATACCCCTCTTTTTAACAATATCAAACGCCTCTTTTTTGTCAATCTGCGTGTAATAAAGAGGGTTAAGTGCTTGATATATTGTGTGTATCTTGCTTATATCTGTATTCGGAAAATATTTTATAATATCATTTTTTGTGCTCTCAGATATAGCCACAATAGCATCTGCCACCCTCAGTGAGTGGCGATATTTGAATGTGTATATTAATCTTTCAAAAAAGCCATACATATCAGGATAGCTCTTATAGCACACATCATGTATAGTAACCACATATTTTGTGCCTTTGCCCCCCCCTTTTCTAACAGAGAAAGGCAGATCGTGCGATAAACCATGATATATATCAGGTTCATCCCTCTTTATATCACTTATAACACCCCACGAGCGCCATAAACTACTAAGTAGCTTAGATTTAGGAGCTATAATCTTGAATTTTTTACTATCTAACAGATAGCGAGTCTCGCTACACTCTTTTATTTTTGGTGTGTAGAGCGTATAACTATTGTTAGGGAACATTCTCTCTAAATCTCTAATCAGAGTGCGTGAGTAGTTACCTAAACCTGAAAAATTATTAAATGCCCTCTTGCTATCAAATGATATTTTCATTTTTTAGTAAAATTATTTTAATTTATTAATACACTCTTCTAGTGCCACTTGCCACTCTCTGCACACAACACCAAAAACCTCTTGAACCTTGCTCTTACTCATTACTGAGTAGCTTGGTCGTGTCACTTTTGATGGGAATTGTGCACTTGTGCATGGTTTAATATCGCAGTTATTACCCGCTAGGCGTGCTATCTCGCATGCAAAATCGAACCATGTTATAGCCCCCTCATTTGAGAAGTGATAGATACCCTCGCACCCCTCATATTTGCCACTCTCTGATAACATAACTAATAACTCGGCTAAATCAGCCGCATAAGTGGGACATCCTCTCTGGTCATTAACAACCATAAGTTCATCTCTTTCAGCGGTTAGTCGTATCATCGTCTTTACAAAATTATTGCCAAACTCTGAGTATAGCCATGAGGTGCGGAAGATAAGTGCACTGCACCCACTAGCCATAGCCACCTCTTCGCCCTTTAGTTTACTATCGCCATATACACCTATTGGCTGCGTGCTATCACTTTCATTATATGGTGTATCGCCTTTTCCATCAAATACATAATCGGTTGATACGTGCAAAAGCACTGCCCCTTGCTCTTTACAAGCAATAGCAATATTTTCAACTGCATCACTGTTAATCTTATATGCGTTTGCCTTATCATCTTCTGCGGTATCAACGGCTGTATATGCTGCACAGTTAATAACCACCTCGATACTATTTTTAGTTATATAATCGCAAACAGCCTCTCTGTTGCATATATCCAACTCATCGACATCGGTAAAAAAGTAGATATTATTTATCGTATCTGCTTTAGATGCTATCTCGCTACCTAGTTGTCCGTTAGCACCAGTAATTAATATCCTTTTCATCTGCCTAATACAATTTATCTGAGTAGTTAAACAAAATAGCCTCCTCTAGTGTAGGTGCCTTAATATCTTTATCTGATAGAGATATTTTATCGGCAGGCACACCCCAATCAATAGCAACTGTTGGGTCGTTCCATGCCAGAGAGCCCTCATGCTGCGGAGCGTATATATTGTCGCACTTATATTGAAATATTGCTGTCTCACTTAATACCACAAAACCATGGGCAAAACCACGAGGGATATAAAACTGACGATGGTTGTCCTCTGTCAATTCAACCGCTACATGCTTGCCAAAAGTGGGAGAGCCTTTACGAATATCAACCGCCACATCTAAAACAGCCCCCTTAACAACACGCACTAACTTACTTTGCGAATAGGGTGGAAGCTGATAATGTAACCCTCTAAGTACTCCGTAACTCGATTTAGACTCGTTATCTTGCACAAAATTGGTTGCGGGTAGAATCTCTTTATATTTCTGCTCTGAGAAACTTTCGAAAAAATAACCTCTGCTATCTCCAAATATTTGAGGCTCTATTATTATTACCCCCTCTAGCTCTGTCTTAATTATATTCATTATCTACTCTCTTAAATTTCCACCTCCTATGCGACCACATCCACATAGCTGGATTATTGATTATTGTTCTCTCTAATATATCTTTATATCTCAGTGTTATGGCCCCTTGCTCTAGTTGTTCTACTCCATCATATATCTTAATGAAATCAGCCTCATAGCAAAATTTTCTAACCCTCTTCATATTAAAGAAATAAATGGGTGTGCCATATTTTACTGATAGCTGCTCCATGCCGAAATAGAATTTCGTATCTTGATGGAAAAACTCTATCCAATTGCCCTTCTCAAAGGGAGGTGCAGCCTGATCAGAGATAAGTGCTAACATAACATTTTTATCTCGCATCTCCACCATCTTACGCCCTACCATCTTCATAGGTACAGGAGTAGCTCCAAACCTCTTACGTATTCGCAAAAACAGATCATCCGCCCATTTTGTCTTAAGAGGGTTATATACGGGTAAGAGAGCCGAATCTGTATGCCCTGCATATACTGTTGCCCACTCCCAATTACCATAATGCGCCATAGCTATTATTACAGAGCCTTTTTTGCTATCTCTCTCTAAATTCTCCATATCTTTAAAGACCATATAGCGTTCTAATCTCCTGCGTGGTACCCCAGCAAGTGCTATTATCTCAACAAATATATCAGATAGCGAACTGTAAAACTCCCTCTCAATAGCCTCTAACTCTTGTTGGCTCTTTTCGGGGAATGAGTTTGTAAGATTTTCTCTCACCACTTTCAATCTATATCTGAATATTATATATAGCAAAAAGTAGAGTATCTCAGAGAGTAGCACCCACACAAAGCGAGGCATAATGCCAACTACCACCCCAAAACACCACACTAGATTTAGTATTAAACCGCTATATATTCTATCTATTATTCTCATTCAAGCGCAAATATACGATTTTTTTGTTAAACAAAAAAGTAACAAATGAAATTACTCTTATGCAATCTACTATTAAACTACATTGCATTAGTTGTATTTTTTATAGTAGTGCCTTTCTCGCATAAACTATTGGCGAGCTGGAGGTGTATTGATACCATAAAAATGGCTGCAAATAATCAAATTACTTGCAGCCTTTTATTATTCTATTTTATTGTTGTCCGGTAAAAAAATCAAAAAACCTAGTAACTGCCAATCCTGCAATAAATTAGTTGTAATTTAAATTATAGGGGCTTACAAAAACAAAAA
>CAYJCU010000034.1:15007-18774 GCA_964368765.1 uncultured Rikenellaceae bacterium | reverse complement strand
ATATGGTGGGTTTTAGGGTAGATATGACGTGCATAAATTCAATCCTCAGATTCTCTGGACACTACTAGTTTGAAAATTAATACTACAAAATTAGTGATTAATTATCAATAAACCTGAGTTTTGGATGAAAAAAATAAATAGGGGCGTCGCAAAACCATATTAAAGCTGTATTTCAATTAGTTACGACCTAATAATAGTTGTTCATTACCCTTTATTATAATCAAATGGACTAAAATGGAGGTAACGACCCTCTAAAAATCCTGCGGATTTTAATGTAAATTTAACACTTTTTGAAAAAAAGTGAACAAAAACCGAGTGCCTACTTCTAAACGGCACTCGCTCGCTATCGCTCGTTAAGGGCAATTCGCAAAACAGAGTTTTGCGAATCGCCCTAAATATCTTGGATAATATACGAGATAACCAGCCGTAAACTACCCAAGATATTTTATGATATATACCCACCTTATTATTTTACAGTAATTGGAATATTAAGTGTAAGTGTCTCTTTAGAGTTGATGTAAACATTTTCAAACTTAAGGGTTACATAAAGCCCTTTATTTCCACTTATTTTGCCATTTAGTAGAGTCTCTGATTTAGCATCAAATACCATTGTCTGTCCTGCCCACATCTTAATATTTTTAGACATTCCAACCACCTCTGCAACGAAAGGCATACCGCTACCATTTTTGATGATAATATTACCTTGCTCTTTTCCCTTTTCACGCTCAATAGTTACATTTAGTGCACCTTTAATAATTTCAGATACAATCTCTTTTTTGCCATACATTCTATCTCTCCACAGACCTGCTGTTCTACCTGCGTGAAGAGCCTCTAAAACATCCTCTTGACTATTTGATTTTGCGAGAATAAGGGTCATTGTCTTAGAGTTATCTCTTAGCCTCTGAAGAGCCATTGTTGTGTGTGCATCTGTGTTAGATGTTATTGCAAGATTGTACTCTAAACACCAATCAAAAGATTCTGGAACATATTTACCTCCATTTATTATCTCAATACCATTTATTAGTCCCTCTTTGATATAATTCTTTTGCACATCTCCCCAGTGTAGCGTAGGATAGCCTGGGTGGTTCCACTGTATAAAGGCATTCTGACGCTTAGCCTCTTTAAGAGCAGCGTAAACACCAACAGTATCTGTTTTTTTCTTACTCTTATCATAAAATTTCTCAAAAGCATTAGCATCCTCAATACCAATTAGGTTGATATGACCTACAGGTAAAGGACGTGTTATTTCGCACGATTTAATAAGAGTTATACCTAAACTCTCTGCCTTATCTTTAGCTATCTCCCATGCACGATCGTGATTACCGTAATTAATATCACCTTTGTGCTCAAGATACTCTATGTGCTCTGATATGGCAATTACATCTAAATCTTCAACCCACGCCTCCTCTACTCTTATTGTTGGCCACACCTCTCCATCTGAGAATACTGTGTGAAGGTGTAAATCTGCCTTTAATACCTTATATCCATTAGCATTTGGGAATGGATAACTCTGTCTCTTCATTTGTGCGAACGAACCTGTCGTTGTAATTGATAAAATAATACCAATTAGTAGTGCTCTCAATTTCATCTGTCTGTTTAGTTTATTTGTTTGATGTTGCAAAATTAGAGATATTAGTTGTGATTTAGGTTAAATGGATGTTAATTTATTATTTAGATAATTTTAAGCTAGTTTATTATTTAGTAACCTGAGCTGCAATAAAGAAAGTATGACTGTTTCTTATTCAAAACACAGGTTAGTGACATAATGATAGTTGTATATTAATATAAAATGTGTAAATTTGTAGTGTGAAAAGTCTGTTCCGTCAAAATAATAGACAACAGGTGAGGTACAAATCATTTAAAATAACTACTATGAACTTAAAATTACGACTTTCAGCTCTTTGGTTTTTACAATTTTTTATTTGGGGCTCATGGCTAATATCTTTCGGAGGATATTTGGGCGGCGTTCTTAAATTTGACGGTATGCAGATAGGTAGTTTCTATGCCACTATGGGTATAGCATCACTATTCATGCCTGCCCTATTGGGTATTGTGGCAGACAAATGGATGCCGGCACAAAAAGTATTAGGATTAGCGCATATATTAGGAGGTGCAATGCTTATCTTTGCCTCAACGCAAACAGACTACACCACACTATATATAGCTATGCTGTTAAATGTGATGTTTTATATGCCAACACTTGCCCTATCTAACTCGGTATCATACATCGCATTAGAGAGAAGTGGCATAACAGATATTGTAAAATCATTCCCCAAAATACGTGTATGGGGTACTGTTGGTTTTATTGTGGCTATGTGGACGGTAGAATTCACAGGATTTAAGAGCAACCATTGGCAACTTATTCTTGCTGCTGTAGCATCGTTTGTCATGGGTATATACTCATTTACAATAACATCGTGCCCTGTAAATCGCAATAGCAGAGAGAAAAAATCTTTTGCTGAGATGATGGGCTTGAAAGCCTTTATTCTTTTTAAACAGAGAAAGATGGCTATTTTCTTTATTTTCACTATATTCTTAGGTGCTGCACTTCAAATAACAAATGCTTTTGGTGAGGTATTTTTACAAAGTTTTAGTGTTATACCAGAGTATGCAGACTCTTTTGGTGTTAAATATTCTGTTATCCTAATATCTCTATCTCAAATGAGCGAAACCCTATTTATTCTAGCAATACCTTTCTTCCTTAGTAGATTTGGTATTAAAAAGGTTATGCTTATAAGTATGTTAGCGTGGGGGGCTCGTTTTGCTCTTTTCGGAGCAGGTAACCCTGGTGATGGCTTATGGATGCTGATACTTTCTATGATAGTCTATGGCATGGCGTTCGATTTCTTTAATATATCAGGTTCGCTATTTGTTGAGAAGAATGTAGAATCCTCAATACGCTCGTCAGCACAAGGATTATTCTTAGTAATGGCTAATGGTATAGGTGCAGTAATAGGTTCATACTCCTCTGGTGCAGTGGTAAAATATTATACAGACGCTAACGGTGTAACCCAATGGGCTAACTGTTGGTATATTTTTGCTGCTTATATAGTTGTTGTGGCTCTACTCTTTTCAGTATTGTTTAAATACAAACATGAAAAATAGAGTACTCTAAGTGACAGCAAGAGAGCAGATATTAGAGTGTATGTTAAATCGGAATTACGATAATTTTGTTCATACTGCATCATCATTAGTTATTAAACTTAATGGTGTGGATGAATTATATTTAATGGCAACGAACAAAGTTAGAGTGAAATCAAAAAAAGAGCAGCAAGCTCTACTTTTTAGAAGTGCATACACTCTTGAGTATATCTATTTTAAATATACTTCACTGTTCGCTCCCTTTGTAGAGCGTTTTATTGTAGATTACTCTCACTGTAATAATCATAGTGCTAAACGTCATTTCACTAAAATGATGGCTGATATTCTTAAATCACATAAACCAACACCCGAGCAATGCGAAGTGATAGCCTATACAACTGTTAGTTGGATAATAGAACCAAAGGCAAAAGTGGCTGTAAAGATTTGGGCAATGTCTCTACTAAAGATATTGAAACCGGATATAGTCTGGTTAAATGAGACGTGGGAAGATTTAGAAGAGAGTATGAAAAATGGTGCTACGGCAGGTGTGTTAGTGAGAGCGAAACGAAACTGGATGTAGGATGACTAAAAAGCAGCGATTTGCTTCCTTCCTAGCCTACTAGAATAATACTCACGTACTTAATGTACGCTCCGTTTATTCTAGTAGTCAGAGCGTCGCAACTCAC
>CAYJCU010000034.1:0-14907 GCA_964368765.1 uncultured Rikenellaceae bacterium | reverse complement strand
CTTCTTAGCCTACTAGAATAATATTCACGTACTTAATGTACGCTCCGTTTATTCTAGTAGTCAGAGCGTCGCAACTCACTGCTTTTTATCCATCCTACGTGGGTGTCCCCGAATAGTGGCGATTTGCTTCCTTCTTAGCCTACTAGAATAATATTCACGTACTTAATGTACGCTCCGTTTATTCTGGGTAATTCACGAAACTCTGTTTTGAGAATTGCCCATAACGAGCGATAGCGAGCGAGTGCCGTTTAAGAAGTAGGCACTCGGTTTTTGTTCACTTTTTTCAAAAAGTGTTAAATTTACATTAAAATCCGCAGGATTTTTAGAGGGTCGTTACCTCCATTTTAGTCCATTTGATTATAATAAAGGGTAATGAACAACTATTATTAGGTCGTAACTGATTGAAATACAGCTTTAATATAGTTTTGCGACTGCCCCTATTCTAGTAGTCAGAGCGTCGCAACCCACTGCTTTTTAGCCATCCTTGTAAGCTGATATTAAAATTTAAAAATATCCTTTGCATTTTTTGTTGTTATCTCTGCACATAATCTCATATCTTTATCAAGAGTAGTGGATATGCTCTGTATGATGATAGGTATATAACTACTCTCATTACGCTTGCCTCTGTATGGTACAGGTGTTAGATATGGGGCGTCTGTCTCAGTTACTAAACGCTCAAGACTTATCTCTTTAATAACATCAGGAAGTGTTGATTTCTTATATGTTAAGACTCCTCCAATTCCTAATAGATGATCGCCAAGTGATAGCACCCTATCTGCCTGCTGTGGGGTGCCACTATATCCGTGTAAGACAACCCTTAGGGGAGAGCCCTTATAATCTGATAGCAGATTAATCATCTCATCCCAACACTCTCTGGTGTGTACTATTGCAGGTAGGTTGTTATCTATTGCCCACTCTAATTGCCTATGCAGAGCCACCTCTTGTTGTTTGAAAAATGTAGTGTCCCAGTAGGCATCTAAACCAATCTCGCCAATGGCAACAATTTTATCTTTATATCTTTGCAATAACTCATGCGCTATATCTAGCTCACGCTCCCAATCCTCTTTTATTGATGTTGGATGAACCCCAATAGTGGGGTAATGATTATTATAGGTATTAGCAACCTCAAACATTGCTGAGTGTGTTGTGCTATCAACAGCAGGTAGTATTATATCTGTTACCCCTGCGTTAAATGCTCTCTCAACAACTTCGTCTCTGTCTCCGTTAAATTGTTCACTATATATATGTGAGTGTGTATCAATCATTTTTATTTTCTATTTTATTTTAGTAGTGTCCGGCGAACCTGAGGATTGAATTTATGCACGTCATATCTACCCTAAAACCCACCATATAAAGTACCCATGTACTACGCAGGTGTGTTTTAGGGCACCTATAACGCACCTAAATCCAATTTTGGGTAAATTGACACTCCTAGAAGTAAAAAAATCAAAATTTTTGTTTTTGTAAGCCCCTATAATTTAAATTGCAACTAATTTATTGTAGGATATGTAGTTACTAGGTTTTTTGATTTTTTTACCGGACAACAATAATTTTATTTATTAACATAGTTATCTACACGTTATGAACAGAGTTATCAACAAATTGTTCATAACTATATCGCAACCCCAAAGTTATTAACAGCATAATATCATTGCTGGAGTTTTCGACATAATGTTCATAACTATGTTCATAATTTTGTTCATAACTTTGTGTATAGCTCAGGTTTATAGCTTTTTTATATACATCCTACCACGTAATGCAACCACCATATCATCTAGCTCCATCATAGATATTAGAGAGTTAAATTGTTGTGCATTCAATCCGCTACTTAACATTATCTCTTCGTCGCTATGCGCTACGCCGTCGCTCAATACATCATAAATTTTACCCATATCCCCCTCTGGTCTTGTGGCTGGTGTGCTCTCTATAAATCTTTTGCTCTCAAGCTCCATGGATATTGCTATATCGCTGAATGAGGTTATCATCTCCGCTTTACCGCTCTTAATAGTAGCGTTGCAACCAGCATAGCTGACATCAATTGCACGCCCTGGGTATGCAAACACCTCTCGTGAGTAGCTGTCTGCAAGATTAACAGTGTTAAGTGTGTTGCTGTCAAGGGGTGCTTCGGTTACTATTGTTGCGTGTGATAGACCTGCTATTATTCGATGACACTCTTTATGATTACCTGCAAAAAAATTACTCCCTAGTGGATATTCAGATACTATTGTTCCTCCACTCTTTACAATATCTGCTATAATCATGCGCAGTGTTTCAGTGGGGATAGAGTCAAGTGCATAGGGGATAACTGCAACACTATTTAACCTTAAGCGCATAGAGGCACGATGCACCAACTTCTCAACACCATCTGAGAGACCTGAAACGGTGGTTATTTCACTATCATAAGCGGCTATATCCTCAATAAGTTTAGAGGTTGTAAGCATTCCGCAGTCGCTCATACTCTTAGTGCCTGTAATTGAGAACCACTTGCTATTGCAAGCGGTGAAATCGCACCTCCCCATAACATATAGCACTAGAGGGGCATCGCAACACTCGGCAAGTAGTGTGGGGTAGTCCCGCGAGCCATAAGTCAAGGCTCTAATCTGATAGTCGTTAAGTAGTTCTATATCTCTCTCTGCACGCTCTATGAATAACTCTCTCTTAGCTATTATTTTATCTGCTGTACGCTCTTTTAATTGATAACGATTAACCATATCATAGTGGCTACACTCTAAAAGAGCTTGCGCCGAGCAGAATATATCCATAAATGATATGAGATCGCTCTTCTTGAACGAAAAATAGGATAGTGCAAGTGTATATTTATCAACCATTTCGCTATCTTTTAGCTTTGAAAAAATTTGATACTATTTCGCCACATTCAACCTCAAGAACACCACTAATAATCTCTGTTTTGGGGTGTAATAGTTTTTCTGATATTACGGAGTAACCACGTTTAGAATCGCTAGCACCATACGCCACACGACTAATCTGTGCAAGGTATAAGGCCGCGGCACACATAGGGCATGGCTCTACTGTTACATAGAGAGTACAATCTCGAAGATATTTTGCACCTAAGGCATTAGTTGCTGCCGTTATGGCTATCATCTCAGCATGTGCTGTGGGATCTTGTAGCTGCTCTGTTTGATTATGGGTGCGTGCTATGATACGCCCCCCACCCACAATAATTGCTCCGATAGGTACCTCATCTTCAAGGGCAGCTTGCATGGCCTCTTTAAGAGCCTCACGCATATATTTTTCGTCTATATTTATCATAGGTAACAGAGAAGAGGATGACACAAAAGGTCATCCTCAATCTTATATTAATATTTATAAAAACCCTCTTTTGTTTTTCTACCTAATAGGTTAGCTCTTACCATTTTTCTCAGAAGTGGATGAGGACGATATTTATCTTCGCCAAACTCACTATGTAACACCTCCATAATAGCTAAACACACATCTAGACCTATTAAATCGCCAAGAGCTAGCGGCCCCATTGGGTGAGCTGCCCCTAATTGCATAGCACTATCTATCTCCTCTTTTGTTGCCACTCCATCTGCTAAGATACCGATACCCTCATTTATCATAGGAACCAATATTCTATTAACAACAAAGCCTGGTGCCTCATTAACCAATACCGGAACCTTACCTATTGAGGTAGCTAAATCGCTAACTACTTTAGTAACCTCGTCAGAACTCTGCTGCCCTTTGATAACCTCAACCAATTTCATCACTGTTGCAGGGTTGAAAAAGTGCATACCTATAACTCTATCAGGGCGAGCTGTTGCCGCTGCTATCTCTGTTATTGATAGTGATGATGTGTTAGATGCTAAGATAGTTGATGGCTTACAAACATTATCAAGCTCTTTGAAGATAATCTTTTTAAGCTCCATATTTTCTACTGCCGCCTCAATAACCAAATCGCAATCAGCACAATCGTCATAAGATACTGTCGTTGTGATATTTGCAAGAGTGGCGTCGGCTGTTGCCTGCTCCATCTTACCCTTCTCAACTAACTTACTAAGTGATGATGATATGCGCTTAATTGCTGCCACAAGAAACTCTTCTTTAATATCTTTCATCACTACTGGCAAACCTGCCTGTGCAAATGCTTGCACAATTCCTGAACCCATTGTTCCTGAACCTAATACTGCTATTTTCATATTTTTTTATTATTTTATTTTCTATTTACTCTCCTTTAAAACCTGCTTTACGTTTCTGTAAGAATGCCTCCATACCCTCTTTTTGGTCTGTTGTGGCAAAACATTTTCCGAATAACTGATTCTCTAGCTCAATAGCTTCACTGTTAGACATATCATAGTTTTTATTGATACTCTCTTTGGCGTAACTAACAGCTAGAGGTGCATTATTAGCTATTGTCTCAGCTAATTTGATGGCTGTTGGCATTAACTCTTCAATAGTGGTTACTGAGTTAAGAAGCCCTATCTGTTTTGCCTCTTCAGCCCCAACATTTCTACCTGTATATATTAACTCTTTAGCCATACCCTGACCCACTAATTTAGGCAGGCGAACACTCCCCGAAAAACCAGGTAAGATACCCAATTTAACCTCAGGCTGTCCGAAAAGAGCCTTCTCAGAACCTATGCGTATATCACAAGCCATAGCCAATTCGCAACCACCCCCAAGAGCAAAGCCATTAACGGCAGCTATAACTGGGATTTTCAAATCCTCTATTTTCTTGAATACCATAGCGCCTCTCTTGCCAAACTCATAACCTTGTTGCTCATCAAGAGATTGCATCTCTGATATATCGGCACCAGCTACAAATGATTTCCCCTCACCCGTGATGATTAAAACCTTTGTCTCGGCATTCAGAGTATCTATTGCTTCATCTAACTCTTTTAAGATAACGCTATTAAGAGCATTAAGTGTTGCAGGCGATGAGATAGTAAGAACAGCCACCGCATCTGAAACATTTTCTAATTTTATATAATCCATAATTATGTAATTTTAATATGCAAAGATATGAATAATTTTTAAATAACCTGAGTTTTGGATAAGAAATAGTCATACTTTCTTATCCAAAGACTCAGGTTAATAAACTTAATAAAAATGTTAAACCTAATAATTATTTTTCTAGGGCAAACGCTCGAAAAGTAAAATGCAATCAATAAACTACCCCGTTTGCCCCGAAGTGAGCGAGAGTGAGCGTCGTGAGGAGCTCAGAGCTACGAAACGGTTTTTTGCAAGTCTGGAAGCCGACCTTTTTTCTAAAAAGCGTAATTTGCAGAAAAAATAAACAAAAAAATTGGGTGCACCTAAAAAATATTTTTCGTATGTTTGCCCTGATTATTTTTCAAATATTTGTTAGTAAAAAAATTATTGTGTATATTTGCATGAATAAATTGTTATGAAGATAAAATAGATTTAATAATATGTATAGAACAACAACTTGTGGAGAACTTCGCATTGAACATGTAGGTAGCAAAGTAACGCTTGCTGGATGGGTGCAGAAGGTTCGTAATTTAGGCTCGATGGCTTTTATCGACCTAAGAGATAGATATGGTATTACTCAAATTACGGTTAATGAAGAGGCTAGTAATGAGATAAAAGAGTGCGCTTCGTCTCTTGGGCGTGAATTTGTTATTCAGGCAACGGGTGTAGTGGTTGAGCGCAGCTCTAAAAATAGCAAGATACCTACTGGTGAGGTTGAGGTTATTGTTGAGAGTATCAATATACTTAATCGCTCTGAGACACCACCTTTTACTATTGAGGATGATAGTGATGGGGGCGATGAATTACGCATGAAATATCGTTATCTTGACCTACGCCGTAATCCTCTAAAAGAGGCTCTTATACTGCGTCATAAAATGGCTCATGTGGTGCGTAACTATCTTGATGAGAAGAGTTTCTTAGAGATAGAGACTCCATATCTTATCAAATCAACACCTGAGGGGGCACGTGATTTTGTTGTACCATCTCGCATGAATTTAGGAGAGTTCTATGCTCTTCCTCAATCGCCTCAAACATTTAAGCAGTTGCTTATGGTATCGGGTTATGATAGATATTTCCAGATAGTTCGTTGTTTTAGAGATGAGGATTTACGTGCTGATCGTCAGCCTGAGTTTACGCAGATAGATTGTGAGATGGCTTTTGTTGATAGAGAGGATGTGTTATCTACTTTTGAGGGGTTAGCAAAAGAGCTTTTCACTAAACTAAAGGGTATCACATTTAATGAGCAGTTCCCACGTATGACCTATGCCGATGCGATGGAGTATTATGGTAATGATAAGCCAGATATTAGATTTGGGATGAAGATTCAGAATATCACTGAGGAGACAAAAGGTGCAGATTTTGCTATATTTGACAATGCAGAGTATGTTGGTGCTGTTGTTTGTGAGGGGTGTAGCGAATATACACGTAAAGAGTTAGATAACATAACAAATTTTGTTAAGCGTCCACAAGTGGGAGCTAGCGGAATGGTATATATAAAGTGTGGTGCTGATGGTAGCTTTAAATCAAGTGTTGATAAGTTCTACACTCCTGAGCACCTTGCTAAGATAGCTGACAAGGCAGGGGCTAAGGCAGGAGATCTTATCCTTATCTTATGCGGAGATCGTCGTCACACTCTTTCGGCACTATCTGTATTACGTCTTGAGATGGGAGACCGCTTAGGTCTGCGTGATAGTAGTGTTTATGCTCCTCTTTGGGTGGTTGATTTCCCTCTACTTGAGTGGGACGAAGAGAGCGGTAGATTCTTTGCTATGCACCATCCATTCACCTCGCCTAAAACAGAGGATATGGAGCTATTTTATAGTGAGCCAGGTAAGGTGCGTGCTGATGCCTATGATTTTGTTATTAATGGGGTTGAAGTTGGAGGGGGTTCTATCCGTATCCACGATAACAGCATACAGCAGCAGATGTTTTCGGTTCTTGGTTTCTCTAAAGAGGAGGCTGAATCGCAATTTGGGTTCTTACTTAACGCATTTAAATATGGTGCGCCACCACATGGCGGTATAGCGTTTGGTTTCGACCGTTTCTGTTCGCTATTTGGGGGTACAGAGTCTATACGTGACTATATAGCATTCCCAAAAAATAATTCAGGACGTGATGTTATGATTGACTCGCCATCGCCTATTGCTGATGAGCAGACAGTTGAGTTAGGCATAAGCATTAATCCTGCATATAAAAAATAATTGCTATTTATATTTAGTAGTGTTTGGCGAACCTGAGGATTGAATTTATACACGTCATATCTACCCTAAAACCCACCATATAAGATGGGTTGTGGATATTATTTGTTTTGCGATGTGCTTATATTGTTGAGGATTTCGAAAGCTTAAAAATATAGATGTAATGGTGTTACTTCTATTATTTTTAAGTTGCAGAAATACCAAAAAGATAAGTTAGCAGCGTGAAATAAATAATATTTACAAATCATCTTCGGTGCGAGTGTACTCTGCAGGTGTGTTTTAGGGCACCTATAACGCACTTAAATCCAATTTTGGGTAAACAGGCACTTCTAGTGGTCAAAAAATCAAAATTTTGTTTTTGTAAGCCCCTATAATTTTAATTATAACTAATTTGCTGTAGGATAGGTAGTTACTAGTTTTTTTGATTTTTTTACCCGACAACAATAATTTATATGAGCAAAAAAAATAACTTTTATATCTCTATTGAGAAAGATTTTGAGGCAACAAAAAAGTGTTGTGCTGATATTCTTTCGTTAGATGATAGTGGTAAGAAGTATGACTTTGTAAAGTTTATGCTAGAGGGGCAAGGGAAGGGCGTACGTCCTACCCTTACCCTTCTTGTTGCTAATATGTTTGGTGGGGCAAATAGTGAAACAATATATTGTGCTGCCGTATTGGAGCTAACACATAACGCTTCGTTGATACATGATGATGTGGTTGATGAGGCGTATCAGCGTCGTGGTCGTTACTCTGTTAATGCCCTTTGGCGTTCTAAACGCTCTGTGTTGATAGGAGATTATATCCTTGCTAAGGCTATTAGGGCTGCTGTTATAAATAAGATAGATTATGCAATAGATGATTTGGCTAGGGTTATTGAGGAGATGAGTATAGGAGAGTTAGAGCAGATAGATGCCTCTCTTAAACTTGATATGACCGAAGAGCGATATTATAGTGTTATCCGTCGTAAAACGGCATACCTTATGGGTAGTGCAGCACGTTTAGGGGCTCGCTCAGCAGGTGCGCCAGTGGAGTTACTTAGTAAGATGGAGCGTCTAGGTGAGCTTATCGGTATGATGTTCCAAGTCAAAGATGATATTCTTGATTATGTGGGTAAGGATACAGGAAAACAGCTAGGTAACGACATCAAAGAGCGTAAGGTTACCCTTCCGCTTATATATGCTCTAAAGAAGGCAGAAAAGCGTGAGGCTACGAAGATTCTATCTGTATTACGTAAGGGTAGTGCAAATGGAGATTATATAAAAGAGGTATCAACATTTATCTTAAATAACGGAGGTGTTGAGGCTGCCTCTTATCGTATGGAGCAGTTTAAGAGCGAGGCTCTGGATATTGTTAATGCCTTGCCTGCATCAACCAGTAGAGATAATATGATTGAATTTATAAACTATATTGCAGACCGAAAAAAATAAAATAGTTTTACTTATGAAAAAATATTACTATAATGATGGTACGACCAGATTCGGTCCATATACTATTGAAGAGCTAAAAGATTTGGGTGTTACTCCTGATACTCAGATTTGGTATGAGGGACTAGCTGATTGGACTTATGCAAAAAATTTAGTAGAGCTAGACTCTCTATTTAATGGAGGAGCAACAACCGTTCCGCCTATAAATAACGGTGGTAGCAGAGAGGCAAAAAGAGCTGTTCCGCCACCATCCAACCTTGTGTGGGCTATATTAACAACCATATTGTGCTGTTTGCCTTTTGGTATCGTATCTATTGTATATGCTACAAAGGTTGAAACAGCTTTCTATAATGAGAGCGAAGAGCGTTCGTTATACTACTCTAAGCAGGCTGAGAAGTGGGCTATCATTTCGGCAGTTGCTAGTGTGGTAGGTGCGATACTTTATATTATTATTGTTGCCACATCGGGAATGGCTTTTAGTACATTTTAATAATGAAGAGAGTTGCACTAAAGATTATTATAGCTGTGGTGGTTATCATAGCTTTAGTGTGTTTATATAAAACATTTTCGCCAAGTGAGGTGGGTATATTTCCACGTTGCCCAACTAAATTGGTTTTTGGGATAGAGTGCCCCGGATGTGGTTCGCAGAGGGCAATACACCATCTCTTAAATTTTGAGATAGCTGAGGCTATTCAGATGAATATATTGGTGGTTTTGTCTATCCCATATTTAATTATATGGAGTTGTTTTGCCATCTATTTCAGGTCTACTGATAACCCAACAGATAGGGTTTTAAAATGGCGTAAGAGGTTATTTAGCACTACGGCACTCTATATATTATTGGCAATAATAGTGATATTTACGATAGTTCGTAATTTTTACGATAATTTTTAAAAAAGAGTAATGAAGAAAATAGGTTTTGCAGCGGATCACGCTGGTTATGAGTTAAAAGAGACCCTAATAGGTTATGTAGAGTCTATGGGTTATGAGATTAAGGATTATGGCTGTTTCTCAACAGAGAGTGTCGATTATCCTGATTTTGCTCACGCTTTGGCTGAGGGCATTGAGAGTGGAGAGTGCGATTTTGGTTTTGCTATGTGTGGAAGTGCTAACGGCATTACAATAGCACTCAATAAGCACCAATCAATACGTGCAGCTATTGCATGGGAGCCTGTCATTGCTCAGTTAGCTAAAGAGCATAATGATGCTAATGTGTGCTCTATTCCTGCTAGGTTTGTTGATTTAAATAAAGCAACAGCTATTGTAGATGCCTACCTTGAGGCGCAATTTGAGGGTGGCAGACACCAAGCAAGGGTAGATAAAATAGCAATAAAATAATCCATATATTATGTATAGTGCAAAAGAGTTATTAGAGTTTACCGAGAGGGGCATAGCCTCTCTTCCTCTATCAGATAGTCCGCAACTATTGTATAGTCCGATACGTTATGCTATGCAAGAGGGGGGTAAAAGATTACGCCCACTACTTATGTTATTAACAGCTAATATGTATTCAGAGAGTGTTGAGGGGTGTTTGAATGCAGCGATAGGTGTTGAGATGTTTCATAATTTCACACTTTTGCACGACGATATAATGGATAACTCATCAACACGCAGGGGTATGCCAACGGTGCATGCTAAGTGGAGTAGCAATGTAGCTATCCTTTCAGGAGATGCTATGCTTATCTACGCCTATGGGTTGATAATAGATACACCTACACCAGAGCTACAACGTGTTCTTAAGATATTCAATCAGCTATCTATTGAGCTATGTGAGGGGCAGCAGATGGATATGGATTTTGAGAGCCGTGATGATGTGAGTATGGAGGAGTATATGGATATGATACGCCTTAAGACATCGGTATTAATAGCTGGCTCTATGGAGATGGGGGCAGTTATGGGGGGTGCTTCAGAGTGTGATAATAATCTTATCTACAACTTTGGTCTTAATATAGGAACCGCTTTTCAGATACAAGATGATATATTAGATTTATATGCAGATAAAGAGAGTTTTGGTAAGCGTATAGGCGGCGATATAATAGAGGGCAAGAAGAGTTTTATCTCTCTTCTATGTCTTGAGTTGGCTGATGAGGCGGATAAAAAACGACTACACGATATATTAGCAGATAGAGATGGCGATGATGCTCAACGTGTGAATGAGGCACGTGCTCTGTTAGATAAATATGGTGTTAAAGAGATAGCAGAGGATTTGGTTCGTAGTTATTTTGAAGATGCTATGGCTATTATGGATGCTGTTGAGGTGGCAGAAGAGAGAAAAACCACTCTAAAAGAGTATGTTAATACACTATTATATAGAAATAAATAACTAAACATGTTAGCAGACCACCTAGCCCAAGAGGTAATAGAAAATATTTCATACACACCCACTCCTGATCAAGAGAGGTTAGTAGATGCTATGTGCAGCTATCTTACTCAGGGGCGTAGTAGTGATATTTTTATTCTAAATGGTTATGCTGGAACGGGTAAAAGTACCGTTATAGCTGCTTTTACTAAGATGTTATCGGCCCACTCAATAAAATCGTATATCCTCGCACCAACAGGCAGGGCAGCAAAGGTTGTTAGCGGATATTCGGGGCAGGCAGCATTGACAATACATAAGAAGATATATCGTCAAAAATCTATCTCAGACCAAAGTTTTGTGCTTGATTTTAACCGTGATAAAGATGCGGTATATATCGTTGATGAGGCCTCTATGATAGGTAATAGAGGAGGTGGCGACGGCTCTAATTTTGGTAGTGGCGACTTACTTAACGATCTTGTTGAGTATGTGCGTAACGGCACAAATTGCAGACTTATGTTGGTGGGCGATATAGCACAGTTACCGCCGATAGGAACACCCCTTTCGCCTGCTCTTGATGTGTCATATATGGAGTATTACGGCAATGTGCACTACTTCTCAATGAATGATATAATACGTCAGGCAGAAGAGTCGGGGGTGCTGATGAATGCAACAGCGTGCAGAGAGTTAATAGAGGATAATAATCCGCAATTCCCTAAATTTAATCTCAATTTTCCAGATGTTAAGCTACTCGGGGGGATGGATGTTATTGAAGAGATAGAGAATGCCTATTATCGTTATGGTAAAGAGCGTTGTATGATAATCACTCGCTCTAATAAACAGGCAGGACGTTTTAATAGAGGAGTGCGAGAGAGGATACTCTTTCAAGAGGAGGAGCTATCATCTAATGACTTGGTTATGATAGTTAAAAATAACTACTCATACTCTAAAAAAGAGGAGCAAGGGGCACCGCAGGCATCACAACAATCAATACAGCAAGATAAACCAACCGATTTTATTGCTAATGGCGATGTGGCTCTCATACGCAGGGTGCGTCGTTACGAAGAGGTTCACGGTTTTAGATTTGCCGATGTAACTATGTGGTTATCATGCGATGAAGAGCAGGAGATGGATTGTAAGGTGCTACTAGACACAATAGGTAGCGATACACCAGCACTATCACACGCTGATAATTTAAAGCTAATGCAGAGTGTAGAGCAAGATTATGCACATATCACACGTAAGGCAGATAGATATAAGGCTATGCGAGAGGATGCCTACCTGAATGCCTTACAGATTAAATTTGCTTATGCCATAACGGGTCATAAATCGCAGGGTGGCGAGTGGGACGCTGTTTTTATTGATAGGATGATATTTGGCGAAGAGCAGATGACAGTAGAGTTACTGAGGTGGTTATATACAGCAATTACGAGGGCTACTAAAGAGCTCTATTTTATAAATTTTGACGAAAGATTTTTTGTTGAATAAGAAACTGTTTAAAATTTTTTCACGCAACTTACAGAGGCTCTTTAGATTTGCTTCTCACTTTTGCAAATATAACTAATAGTCCCGCTATAAGCTAGATTTGCAAAATCGACAATCAAAACCAAATAGCTATCTGTAAGTTAGGCGATAAAAATTTAAACAGTTTATAAAAATTTTTGAATTATGGTAGAAGAGTTTGATATAAATAAATTGATAGAAGAAGAGGCTGATATGATGGACTCTTCAGAGGGTGATGATAGAGAGCAACGACCTGAACGCAAGGTGCGTAAACGTGGCGAAGGCAGAAATATAGAGTTAGTAGCTGAGGGTAGAGGAGAGCTACTAGATTTTATGTTATCATCACTAAAAGATAAGAGCCGCACAACAGTTAAATCTTTTCTTAGGAATAGGCAGGTAACTGTTAATCAGATACCAACAACTAAACACGATCAACTATTAAAAGCGGGCGATATAGTTGTTATCAATCTGGGTATGGCTGAGAAACAGTTCCGTAACCCTATGTTACGTATTGTGTATGAGGATGATTATATTATTATCATTGATAAGAAATATGGTCTTTTGTCGATGGCTACCGATAGAGAGCGCATCAAAACAGCATACTATATAATTAGTGAGTATCTTAAATCAAAAGATAGAAATGGTCGTGTCTTTATTGTTCATAGACTAGACAGAGAGACTTCAGGATTACTTCTTTTTGCTAAGAGTATGGAGATACAGCATCAACTACAACATAACTGGAACGAGAATATCCTTGAGCGTAAATATGTTGCAGTGGTTGAGGGTATTCCGGCACAAGATGAGGGGGTTATAGAGTCGTATTTAGCTGAAAATAAAGCCTATAATGTGTATGTTACAAAAAACCCTGAGGAGGGCGAATTGGCAATAACAAAATATAGGGTTATGAAGAGCGGACGAGATAATGCCCTTATGGAGTTAGAGTTAGAGACAGGTAAAAAGAACCAGATACGTGTGCACATGCAGCAGTTAGGACACTCTATTATAGGAGACCGAAAATATGGCGGTTCGCCATCTCCTATTGGCCGATTGGCTCTTCATGCTTACCGCATGAGATTTTTACACCCTATAACAGGTGTTGAGATGGAGTTTGACACAGGCGTACCTCCTATGTTCTTAACAGCCTTAACGCTTAAGCGCAGACGTTATTAATTATGAGAAACAAAAATGGGATGGTGCATAAAGTTTTATCGCTTACCTTCCCCAATATAGCCACTAACATAACTGTCCCACTACTTGGCATGGTAGACCTTGCCATAGTGGGGCATATTGGTGGTATGAGCTATCTCGGAGCTATTGCCATAGGAACAGCAATATTTAACCTTATTTATTGGAATTTTGGTTTCTTGCGTATGGGTACTACGGGTCTCACGGCTCAGGCTTATGGCGCACGTAACCTTTATGAGTGTGGTGTTACTCTCACACGCTCTATGACAATAGCTATTGGTGTGGCACTAGCTATTGTGGCTCTGCAATACCCTCTTTTCATGGTGTCAGAGCGTTTTATGAATATATCACCCACACTCAAACCTATAGTTGCCGATTACTATTTCATACGTATATGGGCTGCACCTGCCACCCTCTCACTCTATGCTCTTAAGGGGTGGTTTATAGGTATGCAGAACTCTCGTACCCCGATGATAATAGCTATTATACTTAATATAGTTAATATAGCGGTTAGTTATATCCTTGCCGTGTGGTTTGAGATGGGGATGAAGGGTGTTGCGTGGGGTACACTCATAGCTCAATATAGCGGTATGTTAATATCTATTTTTATCATACTCAGATTCTACCGCAAGGCATTTAGGGGTGTAACATTAGCAGTGGCTTTGCGCCTTAAAGAGATGAAGCGCTTTTTTAGTGTTAATAGCGATATATTTCTTAGAACCATATCACTGACGGTGGTATTTACATTTTTCACCTCTGCATCGGCTAAGATAAGTGATGAGGTGCTGGCAATAAACACACTACTTATGCAGTTATTCACACTATTTTCATATATCGAAGATGGTTTCGCATACTCTGCTGAGTCATTAGCAGGGCGTTATTATGGTGCAGGTAATAGTCTGTTATTACGTCATTCGATACGTGTTATTAACCGTTTTGGTTTTATCTCGGCACTTATATTTACCGCTATTTATATAGTATCAACAGAACCTATACTAAAGATATTCACAGATGATATATCAACAATAGAATTAGCAATGAATTATCGTTGGTGGGTGGCATCTATTCCGTTATGTGGTTACTTAGCATTTATCTATGATGGTATAGCAGGGGGTATGACAAAGACTAAGATAATGCGCAACTCTATTATTATTGCTATGTTGATATTTTTTGCAACATACTACGCGACGAGCTCATATTTAGGAAATAATGCGCTATGGTTAGCATTGATACTCTTTTTGATTTTAAGGGGTCTCTTACAGCTATTTTCTATTTCACGTATTGTGAAGAGGATGTAGGGCGATACCGAAAACTTAACAAAAATATCCAATTAATTGTCTGTCAATTAATT
>CAYJCU010000033.1:0-18826 GCA_964368765.1 uncultured Rikenellaceae bacterium | reverse complement strand
GAGGTGTGGCGATGAACCCAGTAGATCACCCGATGGGTGGTGGTGAGGGTCGCTCTTCAGGAGGTCACCCACGTTCGCGCAAAGGTCTTCTTGCTAAAGGTTACAAAACACGTAATCCTAAGAAGGCTAGCTCTAAATTTATTATCACAAAAAGGAAGAAATAGTAATTTAAAAAACTTAGCGTAATGAGTCGTTCACTTAAAAAAGGGCCTTATATTGAGCCTAAACTCGAGAGTAGAGTTATTGCCCAAAACGAAGGTGGCAAAAAGACAGTTATTAAGACGTGGTCTCGCGCAAGTATGATTTCTCCTGATTTTGTGGGACATACTATAGCGGTTCACAACGGAAATAAGTTCATTCCTGTTTACGTAACAGAGAACATGATTGGACATAAGCTTGGGGAGTTCGCTCCAACAAGAAACTTCCGTGGACACGGTGGTAACAAGAAAAAATAGTGTAAATAAGAAATTAGATTAAATAATGGGTGCAAGAAAACATAACAGAGCGGAAGCCTTAAAGGCTGAGAAGAAGCAAAAAGCTATTGCTATTCTTCGTGATTGCCCTACTTCACCACGTAAGATGCGTCTTGTGGCAGATATTATCAGAGGTGTTGAGATAAACAAAGCCTTAGGTATACTACGTTACAGCAAAAAAGAGGCATCTAACCGCTTAGAGAAGTTACTTCGTTCTGCTATCGCCAATTGGGAGGCGAAGAATCAAGACGAGCGTCTTGAAGATGTAAAGCTTTGCGTAAAGGAGATATATGTTGATGGTGGTCGTATGATCAAGAGAATTCAACCTGCTCCACAAGGTAGAGCTCATAGAATACGTAAGAGATCGAACCACGTTACTCTTATAGTTGATAAAGTTGATAACGCAAAAACTGAATAGTCAAATGGGACAAAAATGTAATCCAATAGCAAACAGGTTAGGTATCGTAAGAGGATGGGATTCATCTTGGTATGGTACAAAGAAGGATTTCTCGAAAAAGCTTGTAGAGGATGCTAAGATACGTGAGTATTTGAATGTCCGTCTGGCAAAGGCAAGCATATCAAAGATCATTATCGAGAGAACACTTAAATTAGTAACAGTTACCATCACTACTTCTCGTCCGGGTATCATCATCGGAAAAGGAGGTCAAGAGGTTGATAAGCTTAAAGAAGAGTTAAAGAAAATTACTTCTAAAGATATTCAAATCAACATCTTTGAGATTAAGCGTCCTGAATTAGATGCTATCTTAGTTGGTAACAATGTGGCACGTCAAATTGAGGGACACATCTCTTATAAGCGTGCAATTAAATCGGCTCTTACAGCTACAATGCGTGCTGGTGCTGAAGGTATTAAGATTCAGATTTCTGGTCGTTTAGGTGGTGCGGAGATGGCACGTAGCGAGACGTTCAAGGATGGTAGAATTCCACTTCACACTTTCCGTGCTGATGTTGATTATAGCCACGTAGAGGCTTTAACTAAAGTAGGTCTACTAGGTATCAAAACTTGGATATGTAACGGTGAGGTTTACGCTAAGCGTGACTTAACTCCACTAGCAGGTATGGTATCGGTTAACCAAAAGAGTGGCCCTGCTGGTCGTCAGCAAGATGGTAAAGGTAAGCCAAGACGCAACAATAACAAAAAAAGAAAATAAAGATTCACTTACCCAAGTGAGAGGTCTGAACATCAGATATCCTTTCACAAGGTAAAATAAAAAAGTAATATAATTATGTTACAGCCAAAAAAGACAAAATTCAGAAGAATGCAGAAAGGCCGCATGAAGGGCTACGCTCAGCGTGGTAACCAACTGGCTTTCGGTTCGTTCGGTATCAAGGCTCTAGAAGAGGCTTGGATTACAGGTCGCCAGATAGAGGCTGCACGTCAAGCAATTGTGCGTTATATGAAGCGTGAAGGACAAATCTGGATTAAAATCTTCCCTGATAAGCCTATTACAAAGAAGCCTGCAGAGGTACGTATGGGTAAGGGTAAGGGATCTCCGGAGGGTTTCGTAGCTCCTGTTTCTCCTGGTCGTATCCTTATGGAGATTGAAGGTGTACCTTATGAAGTAGCACAAGAGGCACTTCGTTTAGGAGCACAGAAGTTACCAATCCTTACGAAATTTGTAGTAAGAAGAGATTATACTCACGAATAATTTAGTACACGATGAAGACATCAGAAATAAGAGAATTATCGGTAGTTGATCTACAAGAGAGGATTGAGAGTGCGAAATTCGAACTTAACAGATTAAAGTTAGAGAATGCAGTTTCTCCTATCGAGGACACAACTAAAATAAGAAAATCTCGCAGAGATATTGCTAAAATGCTAACTATCTTGGCAGAGAAACAAAAATAACCACTAAAGTAATTCACAAAAATGGAAAGAAATCTTAGAAAAGTAAGAATAGGCGTGGTTGTTAGCAACAAAATGGATAAGTCTATTGTTGTTGCAGTTAAGAGAAAAGTTAAGCATCCAATATATGGAAAGTTTGTTAACAAAACAACTAAGTTAATGGCTCATGACGAGCTTCAAACTGCAGGGATTGGTGACACAGTATCCATAATGGAGACAAGACCTCTTAGTAAGACAAAGCGTTGGAGATTAGTTGAAATTATAGAAAGAGCTAAATAGTTATGATACAACAAGAAAGTAGACTAAAAGTAGCTGATAACAGTGGAGCAAAAGAGGTACTTTGTATCCGCGTATTAGGCGGAACAAAGCGTCGTTACGCTTCAATCGGCGATAAAATAGTAGTAACCGTTAAGAGTGCTACTCCTTCTGGTGATACTAAGAAGGGAACTGTTTCTAAAGCAGTAGTAGTTAGAACACGCAAAGAGATTCGTCGTCCAGACGGTTCTTACATTCGTTTCGACGATAATGCGGTTGTCCTATTGAATAATTCAGGCGAGATGCGTGGTACACGTATTTTCGGCCCGGTAGCTCGCGAGTTACGTGATTCATACATGAAGATCGTTTCTTTGGCACCGGAAGTATTGTAAACTATAACAAATTTACAAAAAATGTCAGTTAAATTACATATCAAAAAGGGTGATACGGTATTCGTAAACTCTGGACGTAGCAAGACACAAAAGGGTAAAGTATTAGAGGTTTTCCCAAGTGAGCAGCGTGCCATTGTAGAAGGGGTTAATATCGTAACTAAGCATACTAAACCCTCTGCTACAAATCCACAAGGTGGTATTGTTAAGCAGGAAGCACCCATTCATATCTCAAATTTGCAGCTGATAGATCCTAAGAGCGGTAAGCCTACGAGAATCGGTCGCAGATTAAATGATAAAGGAAAATTAGTACGTTATTCTAAAAAATCTGGGGAGGAAATTAAGTAATGGGAGTAGCTTCATTAAAAACCAAATATGCTGAGGAGATAGTTCCTGCAATGGTTAAAGAATTTGGATATAAGAGTGTTATGGAGTGTCCACGTATCGAGAAGATTGTTATCAATCAAGGTATCGGACAAGCAGTTGCAGATAAGAAACTAGTTGATGTAGCTCAAGCTGAGTTATCTCTTATTGCTGGTCAAGCTGCTGTTATCACACGCTCAAAGAAAGATATCTCTAACTTTAAGTTACGTAAAGGCAACCCAATTGGTGTTAGAGTAACTCTAAGAGATATTAAAATGTATGAATTCCTTGAGAGATTAGTTCGTATCTCTTTACCACGTATTCGTGACTTTAAAGGAATTAACGCTAAATTAGATGGACGTGGTAACTACACGTTAGGTATCAAAGAGCATATCATTTTCCCTGAAATTGATATCGAGAAAGTTACAAAGATTCTAGGCGTTGAGATTACATTTGTTACAACAGCTAAAACAGATGAGGAGGCAAGCCGTCTATTAAAGATGTTCGGTCTTCCATTTAAGTCTAACAATCAATAATTTAGAGGCACAATGGCTAAAGAATCAATGAAAGCGCGCGAGGTAAAGCGTCAAAAATTAGTAGCTAAGTATGCTGCTAAAAGAGCTGCTCTTAAAGAGGCTGGTGATTACGAAGGTCTGGCAAAATTGCCAAGAAACTCAAACCCAATACGTCTACACAATCGTTGTAGTATCACAGGACGTCCGAAGGGTTACATGAGAGATTTCGGAATCAGCCGTATCCAATTTAGAGAGATGGCATCTTACGGGCTTATACCTGGTGTAAAAAAAGCAAGTTGGTAATATTTTTTTAATTTAATAAATTATACAACAATGACTGATCCAATAGCGGATTTTCTAACAAGGATTAGAAATGCTGTGAAAGCCAATCACAAGGTGGTTGAAGCTCCCAGCTCAAGAATTAAGAAAGATATGACTCGCATCCTTCATGAGCAGGGTTATATTTTGGCATACAAGTTCGAAGTGGACGAAAAAGGGCATGAGAAAATTAAGATTGCTCTTAAATACCACCCAAGAACAAAGGTGCCAGCAATCAAGAATTTAGTACGTATTAGCCGTCCGGGTTTGAGAAGATACTCTTCTGTAGCTGAAATGCCACGAGTATTAAATGGACTAGGTATTGCTATTCTATCTACTTCAAGAGGTGTTATCACTGATAAGAAGGCTAGAGAAGAGAATGTAGGCGGTGAAGTATTATGTTACATCTATTAATGATTTAAGAAATGTCAAGAATTGGAAAATTACCTGTAAACTTACCAGCTGGTGTTGAAGTATCAATGCTTCCTGGCAATGTGGTAAGCGTGAAAGGACCTCTTGGTACTCTATCTCAGAAAGTTGATTCTGATATCGAGATAACAATTGAGGAGAATGTTTTGCTAGTTACTCGTCCTACTAATCAGCCACGTCATCGTTCGATGCATGGTCTATATCGTGCACTTATCAACAATATGGTTGTAGGTGTAAGTAAAGGATTTGAAATTAGACAAGAACTTGTAGGTGTTGGTTACAAGGCTAACGTAAATGGAAACATTTTAGAGCTTTCTTTAGGTTATTCGCACGATATACACATCGCTATACCTGCGGAGATTAAAGTAGAGGCTGTTACTGAGAAAAAAGGTAACCCTAAAGTAACACTAAAATCTATTGATAAACAACTTATCGGTCAATATGCTGCTAAGATTCGTTCACTTCGTAAGCCAGAGCCATATAAAGGTAAAGGTATTCGTTTCGAGGGTGAAGTGCTTAGACGTAAAGCTGGTAAATCTGCTAACGCTAAATAATAATAGACTATGTCACTTACAAAGATTGAAAGAAGAGAGCGCATAAAGAAGCGTATCCGCAAAGTAGTTAGCGGAACAGCATCGTCTCCACGTATGACGGTGTTTAGAAGCAACAAACATATATATGTTCAGTTAGTTGATGATGTAGCTGGTATTACACTTGCTGCTGCTTCAACAAAAGATAAAGAGATAGCTGCTGATCTAGTATCACTTAACAAACAAGATGCTTCTGCATCAGTTGGTAAGTTGGTAGCTAAGCGTGCTCTAGAGAAAGGTATCACAACGGTATCATTTGACAGAAACGGTTATCTATATCACGGTAGAGTAAAATCATTAGCTGAAGCTGCCAGAGAGGGTGGCCTTAATTTCTAATAATTATGTCAATGAATCCTAACATAAAGAAAGTAAGAACAAGTGATCTTGAGTTAAAAGACAGACTTGTGAGCATCCAGCGTGTAACTAAGGTTACAAAAGGAGGTCGTACATTCTCTTTCTCTGCTATTGTTGTAGTAGGAAATGAGGCCGGAGTTGTAGGTTTCGGTCTTGGCAAGGCGAATGAGGTAACTGCTGCTATCGCTAAGGGCGTAGAAGATGCTAAGAAGAATTTAATTAAAGTTCCTATCCTTAAGGGTACTATTCCTCACGAGCAGGAGTTCCGTTTTGGTGGTTCAGTTGTGCTTATGAAGCCAGCTGCTGCCGGTACAGGAGTTATTGCAGGTGGTGCGATGCGTGCTGTGTTTGAGAGTGTTGGAGTACACAATGTATTAGCTAAGAGTAAAGGATCGTCTAACCCTCACAACCTTGTGAAGGCTACTATCTTCGCACTTGCTGAGTTAC
This sequence comes from uncultured Rikenellaceae bacterium, assembly GCA_964368765.1. GTDB lineage: Bacteria > Bacteroidota > Bacteroidia > Bacteroidales > Rikenellaceae > JADFUS01. The sequence continues at coordinate 12,829 of CAYJCU010000033.1, read as the reverse complement.
GTGATGCTTACACTATCGCAGAGACGAGAGGTATCTCTTTAAGCAAAGTGTTTAACGGTTAAACTTTACAGAGCATGGAAAGAATATTAATAACACAGGTTAGAAGCCGTATTGGTGCTTCTAAGAAGCAGAAGGCTAATCTTGACTCACTTGGATTAACAAAGATGCACCGTACTGTAGAGCACAGTGCTTCTCCAATAATCTTAGGTATGGTTGAGAAAGTACGCCATCTTGTAAAGGTTGAAGAAGTTAAATAGTGTATAATCTTTTAAATAATTATAGAAGATGAATTTAAGTAATTTAAAACCAGCAGCAGGTTCGACGCACTCAGAGAAGCGTATTGGTCGTGGTCAGGGTTCTGGTCATGGTGGTACATCTACACGTGGTCACAAAGGTGCTAAGTCGCGTTCAGGTTACTCTCGTAAATTTGGTTTCGAGGGTGGTCAGATGCCACTTCAGCGTCGTCTGCCTAAGTTTGGTTTCAAGAATATCAATAAGGTAGTTAACAAACCAATTAACCTATCATTACTTAATGAGTTCGCTCAAAAGTATAACGTTACTGAAATTACACCAGAAATTCTTTTAGAGTTTGGTGTTATCAGCAGACAAGATAGAGTTAAGATTTTAGGTTCGGGCGAATTAACAGTTAAGTTAAATGTAACTGCTCACTCTTTCAGTAAGAGTGCAGTAGCAGCTATCGAGGCTAAGGAAGGAACAGTAACCACACTTTAATACGAAGTTCGATGAAAAGACTAATCGAAACAATTAAGAATATCTTTAAGATAGAAGAGTTAAAAAATAGAATCCTCTACACTTTAGGAATCTTACTTATTTATAGATTGGGTAGTTTCGTTACCATACCAGGTATCAACCCTACAGCTTTAGAGGCACTTCAGAGTCAATCAGCAGATAATGGTCTTGTAGGTCTGTTGAATATGTTCTCTGGAGGAGCTTTCTCTAATGCATCAATCTTTGCACTAGGTATTATGCCTTATATCTCAGCCTCTATCGTTATACAGCTTCTAGGAATTATGGTTCCATATTTCCAGAAGATACAACGTGAGGGAGAGAGTGGTCGTAGAAAGATTAACCAATGGACTCGTCTATTGACAATCTTGGTTATGGTAGTACAGGCACCAGCCTATATCGGTAACCTTTATAGTCAATTGGGGCCAGACGCTTTTGTCTTAGGGGGGTCAAGTGTTCTGTTCACTATCACATCTACAGTTATCCTTATAGCAGGTACGATGTTCGTTATGTGGCTAGGTGAGAAGATTACAGATAAAGGTATTGGCAACGGTGTTTCGCTGATAATTATGGTCGGTATCATCGCACGTCTACCTTACGCTTTCTTAGCGGAGATAAATACTCGTTTCACTGAGCAAACGGGAGGTATGATTATGTTAATTGTTGAGTTATTTATACTATTCTTAATTGTAGTAGCAACAATAGCTCTTGTTCAAGCAACACGTCGTATTCCTGTTCAATATGCTAAGCGTATAGTAGGTAACCGTCAGTATGGTGGAGTACGTCAGTACATCCCACTAAAAATTAATGCTGCTGGGGTAATGCCTATTATCTTTGCGCAAGCTTTGATGTTAATCCCAACACTTTTTGGTAAGTTTGAGGCTACATCGGGTGTTGCTGCTGCGTTTGCATATGGTTCAGTATGGTATAATGTAGTTTTTGCAGTTCTAGTAATACTATTTACATGGTTCTACACAGCTATTACAGTTAATCCTCTTAACATGAGTGAAGAGATGAAACGTAATGGTGGATTTATTCCAGGTGTTAAGCCAGGTAAGAGTACAGTACACTATCTTGACACAGTAATGTCAAGAATTACGTTACCGGGCTCGATTTTTTTGGCAGTTATCGCAATTTTACCTACCTTTGTAGAGAAATTCGGTATCAACCGTGAATTTGCTATGTTCTTCGGAGGAACATCTCTTTTAATTCTTGTAGGAGTTGTGCTTGACACACTTCAGCAGATAGAGAGTTATCTTCTTATGCGTCATTATGATGGCTTAATGAAGGATGGCAAAATCAAAGGAAGATAAAAAATCGTATTTGGTTTAACAATTATGATAAAGTTAAGGACAGAGGAAGAGATAGAGCTGCTACGTGAGAACAATATTCTCGTTTCAAAGACTCTAGGCGAGTTAGCAAATTATATTAAGCCAGGTGTTACTACACTTGAGCTTGATAGAATTGCTGAAGAGTTTATACGTAGTCACGGAGCAGTTCCAGGCTTCCTTGGATATGGTGGATTCCCATTTACACTATGTACTTCAGTTAATGAGGAGGTAGTGCATGGTATGCCATCACATCGAGAGCTTAGGGAGGGTGATATCATCTCCATCGATTGTGGAACAAATATGAAGGGGTTCTATGGTGATACAGCATACACTTTTGCTGTGGGCGAAATTTCGCCAGAGCTTAAAAAGCTCTTAAAAGTCACCAAAGAGGCTCTTATGTTTGGGGTGAAAAATGCCGTAGCGGGAAACCGTGTAGGTGATATTTCACACGCAGTTCAACAACACGCGGAGAGTAATGGATATACAGTTGTACGTGAATTAGTAGGGCATGGATTGGGTGAGAATATGCATGAATCACCTGAGATTCCCAATTATGGTATGCGAGGAAGAGGACCTCTACTAAAAAAAGGAATGGTTATTTGTATCGAACCTATGATCAACATGGGTAAGAGAGATGTGGTTTGTGAGGACGATGGCTGGACTATCCGAACAAGAGACCGCAAACCATCCGCTCACTTTGAACTAGCGGTTGCTGTGGGTTTAGAGTCACCAGATGTGTTATCAACTTTTGATTTTATCAACGAAATAAAATTTTAAAATTATGGCTAAACAAGCTGCTATTGAAAAAGACGGAGTAATTATCGAGGCACTATCTAACGCAATGTTTAGGGTAGAACTTGATAATGGCCATATTATTACGGCTCATATCTCGGGGAGAATGCGTATGCATTACATCAAAATTCTTCCAGGAGATAAGGTCAAAGTAGAGATGTCTCCTTATGATTTAACAAAGGGGCGAATATCATTTAGATACAAATAAACTACTTAAGAAAATGAAAGTAAGAGCATCTATTAAGAAGCGCAGTGAGGATTGTAAAATAGTTAAGCGTAAAGGTCGTCTTTACGTTATTTGTAAGAAGAATCCTAAATTTAAAATGCGCCAAGGTTAATTAAATTATTAATCATTAAAAACAAAAGTTGAAAAATTATGGCACGTATAGTTGGTGTTGATTTACCAAAAAATAAGAGAGGCGTTATTGGACTTACATACATCTTTGGTATCGGTCTTAGTACTTCTCGTTCTGTACTTAGTCAAGCTGGCATTGATGAGAACACAAAAGTTAAAGACTGGAGTGATGAGCAGATTTCAGCGATTCGTACTATTTTAGCGGATTATAAAGTAGAGGGTGAGTTACGTTCTACTGTTCAGTTAAACATTAAGCGTCTTATGGATATTGGATGCTACAGAGGAATCCGTCACCGTATTGGATTACCTGTTAGAGGACAAAGTACAAAGAACAATGCCCGTACAAGAAAGGGTAGAAAGAAAACAGTAGCAAACAAGAAAAAAGCAACTAAGTAATTAGATAATTAATTATGGCAAAAAAGAACGTAACAGTAAAGAAGAGAGTGGTTAAGATTGAGCCTATCGGACAAGCTCACGTACACTCTACTTTCAACAACGTGATAATCACTATGGCTAATCATAATGGTGAAGTTATCAGTTGGAGTTCAGCAGGTAAGATGGGTTTCCGTGGTTCTAAGAAGAATACCCCATATGCTGCACAGATGGCGGCGCAAGATTGTGCAAAAGTCGCTTATGATTTAGGATTACGTAAGGTAAAAGTATATGTTAAGGGTCCTGGTTCTGGTCGTGAGTCGGCAGTAAGAACTATTAACCAAGCTGGAATTGATATTCTAGAGATAGTTGATGTGACTCCACTACCACATAATGGATGTCGTCCTCCAGGAAGAAGACGTATCTAATACTTTTATAACTAATCATTAAATAAATAAAAATAAGCAATGGCAAGATATATTGGACCTAAAACAAAAATCGCTCGTAAATTTGGTGAGGCGATTTATGGTGTAGATAAGGCTTTCGATAAGAGGAATCACCCTCCGGGGCAGCATGGTCTGGCTCGTAAGCGTAAAAAGCTATCGGAGTATGGTACACAGTTAAAGGAGAAGCAGAAAGTTAAGGCTATCTACGGTCTCCTAGAGAAGCAATTCAGAAGAACTTTTGACAAAGCACACAGTCAAGGTGGTATTACTGGTGAGAACTTAATTATCTTACTAGAGTCAAGACTTGATAATGTTGTTTATCGTTTAGGTATTGCACCTTCACGTGCAGCAGCTCGTCAATTAGTTTCTCACTGTCATATCACTATCAATGGTGATGTTTTAAATATTCCATCTTACAGTGTTAAGGTTGGTGATGTTGTTGGTGTTCGTGCTAAGTCACAGTCGTTAGAGGTTATTACAGCATCTCTAGCTGGCGTTAAAGGAGCTCGTTTCTCTTGGTTAGAGTGGAATGGCGAAACTTTATGTGGCAAGTTCATGAGCCGTCCAACAAGGAGTGATATTCCTGAAAATATCAATGAACAACTTATCGTCGAACTTTACTCTAAGTAGTAAATAACAATCTACCTTAAAATTATGGCAATATTAGCTTTTCAAAAACCTGATAAGGTTGTAATGCTGGAATCAACGGAGACAGTAGGCCGTTTTGAGTTCAGACCATTGGAACCCGGTTATGGTATGACTATAGGAAACGCATTGCGTCGAGTTCTATTATCGTCGTTAGAAGGATATGCAATCACTTCGGTTCGCATTCCTGGTGTTTCTCATGAGTTTGATACTATTCCTGGTGTGATGGAGGGGATGATAGATATTATCCTTAACCTTAAGCAGGTACGTTTAATTAACAATAATGAGGAGGTTAATAGAGAGTCAGTCTCTGTTGACGTAACAGGTCTAAAAGAGTTGACAGCTGGTCATCTCTCTAAGTATCTAGTTGACTTTGAGGTATTGAACCCTGAGCTAGTGCTATGCAGAATGGAAACAGAAGTTAGTTTCCAGATGAATCTAGTCATAGGGAAAGGTAGAGGATATGTTCCTGCTGAGGAGAACAAAAGTCCGGAGATGGAGGTTGATGTTCTTCCTATTGACTCAATACACACACCTATTAAGAATGTGAAGTATTCTATTGAGCCATATCGCGTGGAGCAGAAGACTGACTACGATAAGCTGAACCTTGAAATTACAACTGATGGTTCTATTCATCCGAAAGAGGCGTTAAAAGAGTCTGCAAAGATATTAATTCATCACTTAATGTTATTCTCAGATGAGAAGATAACTCTTGATATAGAGTCTTCTTCTAATAATGAGGAGTTTGATGAGGATGTATTAAATATGCGCAAGCTTCTTAAGACTAAGCTTACAGAGAAGGAGTTATCAGTACGTGCTCTAAACTGCTTAAAAGCAGCAGAAGTAGAGACAATAGGAGAATTAGTTCGTTTCCAGCGTAATGATTTATTAAAGTTCCGTAACTTCGGTAAGAAGTCGTTATCTGAGCTTGATGAGTTACTAGAGAGCTTAAATTTAAGTTTTGGAATGGACGTTTCTATGTATAAATTAGATAAGGAATAATTAAAAAAATGAGACACAATAGAAAAATCAATCATTTAGGAAGGACGAGCTCGCATCGTAAAGCTTTGATGGCTAACATGGCTACATCATTGATTTTACATAAGCGTATCAGCACTACACTAGCTAAAGCTAAGGCTTTAAGAATGTATGTTGAGCCTATTATCACTCGTTCTAAGGAGGACACTACGCATTCGCGTCGTGAGACTTTCAAATATTTAAGAAATAAGTTTGCTGTTACTGAGCTTTTCAGTGCAGTAGCACCTAAAATCATGGATCGTCCAGGTGGATACACTCGTATTCTTAAGACTGGTTTCCGTGAGGGTGATTCAGCTGAGATGTGCTTTATCGAGCTTGTTGATTTTAACACAGTTTACGTTAAAGATGCTAAGGCAAGTGCTAAGCCTAAGACTCGTCGTAGCAGAAAGAAAGCTACTGATGATGTAGCAGAGACTGCGCCAGCAGCTGAGTAGTTTGTAGTATAAGTAGTTACTACGCTACACTTGTTAGAGAGTTACAACTAACAAATTATAGTGGAAATTGAGCTTGAAGTTTAACTTTGAGCTCTTTTTTTTGCTCTTTTTTTATTATATATTTGCATATCTAATATTATTAGTTTAAATTTGCACAAATACATCATTTTTTTTACTACTAACCTGAGTTTTAGATAAGAAATAGTTTAAGTTATTGATATTAAGTAAAATGTAAAATTAACAACAGGCTTTTTTTAGTGTGGTTCAGTTTCAGTGCGTTATTGTGAAAGCGAAGTGGAGCGTACTTAACGTACGTGAGCATCGTATTTTGCAATAAGGTGCTGAAAATGAGCTGCAATAAAGAAAGTATGACTGTTTCTTATCCAAAACTAAGGTTACTAACCTACATATTATGAAAAATTTATTCGACATTGTATCTAATTTTAAATTAGAGGGAGTTGTTAGAGAGATTACGCCTCTAGGAGAGGGCTTTATTAATGATACTTTCAATGTTATAACAGAGGGTGCTGGTGATGATTATATCCTACAACGTAAAAATCATCAAATATTTACTGATGTCCCAAGTATGATGCAAAATATTGAATTTGTTGTAAATCATCTTAAAATGAAGATTGCTGGGCGAGGCGGTGACCCTCTTCGTGAGGCATTAACTCTTACTTATACTAATGGCGGCGCTTTATATTATAATGATGAGGAGGGTAATTATTGGACAATGTGTATCCGAATATCTAATTCAGTAACCTATGATGTAGCTGAAACTTTAGACCAGTGTTATAATGCGGGGAAGTGTATAGGTCAATTTCAGGCTGATTTATCAGATTTCGACACTCCACTTAATGAAACAATAAAAGGGTTTCATAATTTAAGATGGCGATTTGAGCAGTGGGATAAAACTATTGCAGCAGATAGGGTAGGTCGTGTGGCAGATGTGAGAGATGAGATTGAGTGGATAGAGAGCAGGCGCGCTGAAATGCTTAATTTCTGGAGTTTAGTAGAGAGTGGAGAAATACCTACCTCTGTTACGCATAATGATACCAAATTGAGTAATGTGCTTTTTGACGCAACTGGTGATGTGTTATGTATGATTGATCTTGATACTGTTATGAGCAATACCTCGCTGGCAGATATAGGGGATGCTATACGTTCGTATACAAATAGAGGTGCAGAAGATGATAAGAACCTTGATAATGTGTTTATGGATATATCGAGGTATGAGGCTTATATTAATGGTTATCTCTCGCAGCGTAAGAATAATCTAAGTGCACTAGAGATGGAGTGGTTAGCTTTTTCTGGTAGATATATCACTGTTGAGCAGGTATTACGTTTTTTAATGGATTATATAGATGGAGATAATTACTATAAAACACATTATGAAGGGCATAATTTAGTAAGGACTCACGCTCAATATAAGTTACTACAATCAATAGAGGAGCAATATGATAAAATGCGTGAAATAATCTTAAAATTTTAAATTTTTATTATTTGATATAAACACATTTACTTTTTATACTAAAGTGAATGTGTTTGTTGTATTATGTAACTATATCTTTTGATTTGTTGAAAAATATAGCTAAGGCTAAAATGTAAAAATATGCTATGTAATAATTAATTAACAGTGAAAAAATATAGAATTATCAAAATTATTTTTAACTTTGTGACAAATAACAAATTTAAATAATTATCGTATGAAACAATTTTTCAAAAAGTTTGCTGCGCTTGCAGTGATTCTTTTAGTTACCACTACAGCTTATGCTCAGGTAACTACTGCCTCAATGGGTGGAAAAGTAACATCTACAGATGATGAGCCAATAGTTGGTGTTACTGTAGTTGCTACTCACGAGCCATCGGGAACTGTTTACGGTTCAATCACTAATGAGGATGGTCGTTTTAGTATTCAAGGTATGCGTTCGGGAGGACCTTACATCGTTGAATTTAGCAGTATGGGTTATGAAACCGTACAATACAAAGAGATTGCACTTCAGTTAGGAGAGCTGTATAGTCTTAACTGTGAACTTAATGAGGATGTAAAAGAGATGGGTACAGTTATTGTTAAATCTACACCTAAATCTAAGTTTGCGGTTGAGAAGACTGGTGCTTCAACAAATGTTTCTAGCTATCAGATACAAAACTTACCATCGGTAAGTAGAAGTATTACTGATATAGCTAAGCTATCGCCTTTTGGTGGTAATGGAATGAATTTTGCAGGTGCAGATGGTCGTTCATCTAACTTTACAGTTGATGGTGCAAATTTCAACAACAACTTTGGTCTTAGTTCTGCTCTTCCTGGAGGAGGAACACCTATCTCATTAGATGCTATCGATGAAGTTCAGATTGTTATCGCACCTTATGATGTTCGTCAGTCTAACTTTATTGGTGGAGGTATCAATGCGGTTACTAAATCGGGTACTAACACATTCAAGGGAAGTGCTTACACTTACCATCGTAATCAAAACATGAGAGGTAACACTATAAATGGTGTTGAGCTAGGTGATAGAGGAGAAGAGAGCACAACTACTTATGGTATGACTCTTGGTGGTCCAATCATCAAAGATAAACTTTTCTTTTTTGTAAACTTCGAGTATGAGAAGTCTCCTACTATCGTTAATCGTTGGAAACCATCGGCTGATGGTGTTGCTGTTCCTGAGCAGTATATCTCTCGTACTACTATCGAAGATATGCAGAAGGTATCTGATCATTTAATGGATAAGTATGGTTATGATACTGGTTCATATACAGATTTCCCTGCTGACGAGAGTAATATGAAGATATTAGGTCGTATAGATTGGAATATCAACGAGAAACATAAGTTAGCTCTTCGTTATAACTATACTCTTAATCGTGGTTGGAGAGCAACAAACTCGAGCTCGGCAGACCCTGCACAAGATATTGTTTTTGGTCGTGTGTCACAATACTCTATGTCTTTTGCTAACTCAATGTACTCTCAAGATAATATTGTTAATTCGGCAACATTAGACCTAAATAGCCGTCTTTCAAACAGTATATCTAACCAGCTTCTTATTACCTATTCAGAGCTTAATGATGTACGTGGTACAAACTCAGAGCCATTCCCATTTATTGATATACTAGATGGTACAGGCCCAACCACTCCATATATGGCAGTAGGTTATGAGTTATTCACATGGAATAATGGTGTGCGTAATACAGTACTAAATATCAAAGATGATGTTACTTACACTAAAGGTACTCACAAGATAACTGCAGGTGCTAGTTTTGAGTATCAAATGGCTAATAACTCATATATGAGAAATGGAACTGGTTACTACCGTTACAATAGCCTAGATGATTTCCTTACAGGTGCTGCCCCTGAGACAGTTGCCATTACTTATGGATATGATGGTGAAGCTAACCCAGCAGCTCAGGTGCGTTTCAATCAGTTAGGTTTATATTTTCAAGATGAGTGGACTCCGAACGAGAAGTTTAAATTAACGGCTGGTGTTAGATTTGATGCTCTTGTCTTTAATAACGACGACGTTATGACAAACAATGCTATCCTTGAAGTTGATTATAATGGTAAGAGTATTGATACAGGTGCATGGCCATCAACAAGCGTACAAATTTCGCCACGTGTAGGTTTTACTTATGATGTATTTGGAGATAAGACCCTTAAGGTGCGTGGAGGTACAGGTCTTTTTGCGGGTCGTTTACCGCTAGTATTCTTTACTAATATGCCAACTAACTCAGGTACGGTTCAGTTCCAAGCTGTTGCTACAACAACATACAAGGATGGTAACGTAGATGAGGTTAATCCTGTACTAGAGCATTTTGCAGGCGGTTTGATTACTAATTCTCAAGATATTGTAAATAAACTTAATAGCTTAGATCCTGATAATTTCCCATTAACTATGACTCCAGAAGATGGCGTATTACCTAATAGTATTGCTGCTGTTGATCCTAACTTTAAGATGCCTCAGATATGGAAAACATCTCTAGCGGTTGATTATCAGTTTACAACTGTAATACCAATGAGTGTATCGGTTGAGGGTATCTTTAATAAGACAATAAATGGTGTTAAAGTATCTAACTGGAATATTATGGATCCTAGTGGTTGGGCTAGACTTAATGGTGCTGATAATCGTTACCTTTACCCAAGTGATCATAAATATACTAAGACAGATGCTTATGTATTAACAAACACTAATGAGGGTTATGGTTATGTATTTAATGCTTCATTCAATATCCAACCTATCCAGAATTTAGATTTCATGGCATCTTATACTCACACTTTATCTAAAGAGCTTACAGGTATGCCTGGTTCTAATCCATCTTCTGTATTTACTTATGTATCAACAGTTAATGGCCCTAACAATATCACTCTTCACAACTCAGAGCATGTTACTCCAGATAGATTTATCGCTTCGCTTACCTACTTCACTAAGAGTAGTAGCCTTAATCTTTTCTACGAGGCTTATCGTGGTAGTTCAGTATATAGTTATATGTATGATAACGATATAAACCGTGATAATTACAACTATGATGCTATGTATATCCCTAGAGATGATTCAGAAATTAATTTCGTATCTGAAGATGATAGAGTGCGTTATTGGGAGTTTGCTAATAATGATAAGTATCTATCTAGCAACAAAGGCGAGTATGCTGAGGCTTATAGTGTTTACTCTCCATGGACACACCGTATTAACCTACGTTTCACACAAGATTTCAAGGTTAAAGTAGGAAATGCTACTAACACATTACAACTTAGCTTTGACTTTATGAATATTGCTAACCTATTTAACTCATCATGGGGTGTAAGTAAATATATGAATCCATCATTTAAAGAGGGACGTATTTTGTCGGTTGATCACATCAACGCTGATGGAGAGCCTGTATTTACAACAAACTCAGCTGTGAAGTCGGGTGCTGAGACATGGGTTCAACAATCAACTGTAGGTCAATGCTGGTATATGCAAGTGGGTGTTAAATATAGATTTAATTAATAAATTAAGGAGATAAAAAATGAGACTAAAATATATTATAACATCATTTATGGTGTTCATGATCCTAATTGTTGGCTGTACATCGCCTGAATTAAAGGATCACAGTGAGGTAACAGTATCTCAATCTTTAGTTGGTATTGATACTAAAGGAGGAACTGTGGATATTACTCTTTCTACTACTGCAGAGTGGACAATTACATCTGCGGAAGAGGATGGTATGCCTGAGTGGCTTACTATTAGTAAACTTACAGGAACAGCTAATCCTGAGGGAGAGAAAATTACTTTTAGTGCTACTGAGACTACATCAACTAGAGAGACAACTATCTTGATTACGGTTGATGGTAAGGTGCAACATGTTATTATTAGACAGGTAGCTTTAACAGGCTCTATAGAGGTTACTCCTGTGTCTGAAATAACTACAAATGGCATAGATGGTAAGACTTACTATGTGAGGGGTGTTCTTGTGGCTATTAATAACTCTACATACGGTAACCTAGTTGTTGAAGATGCTACGGGACAGATTAGCACTTATGGTACTCTTGATGCAGATGGTCAAACGGAAAATTTCGAGAGCTGGGGATTGGCTATCGGAGATGAGATTTTAATAAGTGGCCCGTGGAAAACTCAATATAATAATCTTAATAATGTGACTATCCATGAGATTAAGAAATCACTTCTATCAGTAGAGCCAACTACTATTGAAATGCCAGACAAAAATGCTGGCGAGGTTGAGATTATTGTAACATGTAAGACAGGCCCACTAGATGTGAATATTGATGCAGATTGGCTTAAATTTAAATCTATCGATATAGATGGGGAGATATATACTGTTAAATTCTCAGCTGAGGCTAACGAGACTGTTCAACCAAGAACTGCAACTGTAACACTATCAATTACTGGTAATAGTGAGGTTAAACCTGCTGTTGTAACGGTATCTCAGAAGGGTAACGTACCACCTGTAAGCACTATTGCCGATGCAATAGCAAGCGGAGAATATGTTAATATTGAGGGAACAGTTGTTGCCATAAATAGTGGTTCATATATCATATCTGATGGAACAGGAACTATATATATTAATCAAGGAGAGCTTGAGCCAAGTATCGGTGATAAAGTCAATGTTATTGGTGCAATAAGCACTTATAACAAAGGTGTTCGTATCCGTTATCCAGATGTAGAAGAGAAATTAGAGAGTGGATTAACAGTTAATTATCCTGATGCTAAGGTTTTAGATGCTGCTGCTGCTGATCTATTTGTTAGTCAAGAGGCAATAGATGTTGAGTATATCTCTTTGACAGGAGTACTTAGCTACGATAGTTATATTAATATTGCAATTGAGGGGACAACTAACTCTCAAGGTTCTATCTCTTATGCTAACGATGAGCAAAAAGCACTTTTAGAGCCTCTTAATGGTAAGGTGGTAACAATAAAGGGGTATGCAGTGCAAGTGGCCTCTAGTAAGTATATTAATATTGTTATGACATCGGTAGAGTAGGTGCGGAGTAATTTATAGAAGAAAATTCAGCGACTAAATATAAAGGCAGATTTGTAAAACTAGGTTTTGCGAATCTGCCTTTTTTTCGGTTAACCTTTTCGGTCAGCTGAAAAAAATTAGTAGTGTCCGGCGAACCTGAGGATTGAATTTATGCACGTCATATCTACCCTAAAACCCACCATATAAGATGGGTTGTGGATA
>CAYJCU010000032.1:0-19765 GCA_964368765.1 uncultured Rikenellaceae bacterium | reverse complement strand
CTTATATGGTGTGTTTTAGGGTAGATATGACGTGCATAAATTCAATCCTCAGGTTTGCCGGACACTACTATTTTATTTATAGTTTTACTAATTCTCCTATATCGGGTATTAGGTGGTTGATGCTATTACGTAGTGCCTCTGCCTTAAAAACTTTCGGTGGGTCGCTAAGTGGTTCGTTAGCTAGGTCGAAAGTGCCGTAGTGCATAGGTATTGTAACCGCTGCCCCCATCTCAATAGCTGCCTGCACCGCCTCATAAGGTGATATATGGTTTGGTTCCATCATCCAGCGTGGTTTATATGCCCCAATTCCTATAAGTGCGTAATCTATCTTCCCAAAAAGATTAGGTAGCTCTTTGAAATGCTCTCCATAACCGGTATCACCACTATAATATATCGTTTTAGAGTAGGACTCAATAACAAAAGCACCCCATAACCTTCTACCCCCATCGCTAGCAGAGCGTTTCGCCCAGTGCTGGCTAGGTAAAAATGAAAATTTCATACTACCATCTTGAAATTGCTGGTACCATGCCATAGGAACAACCTTTGTATTAGGAAGCCATCTCTTAATTAGCTTATCCACACCCATACCACATAACACAATGATATTTGGCGACTGCTCGCATACCCTCTTGACACTCTTTTTATCTAGGTGATCAAAGTGATCGTGACTCAGCATAAGATAATCTATATCTTTGAATATAGCGGGGTCGGCAGGCATCTTGCTCTTTCTTCGAACAAAATAAATACTACCAAATACGGGGTCGAACATCATCCTTTTGCCATCAACCGACATATAAAATGAGTTATGGCCTAACCATATAAGATTATCTCCTAAACTATCATCTAAAGAGTGTACAGATTGCACCTTAGGCGACCACTTATCAAATAGTTTCTCTCTAAAGTGCTCATTAGGTGTTAATTTCCATTTAAGAACACTCTTAACACCATGATTTTTGGATAAGTTACGATTAACAAACTTACCCTTATGTACTCTATTACCTATCCAACCCTTTTTGATGAAGGGCAGATCATTATTTTGAACATGCCTATTCATAAACTAACCTCTAAAATGTTTCCCGTTATTAGTAAAACCATTTTTAGAAATCAAATATTGTGCTATCTGTACAGCATTTAGGGCTGCTCCCTTTTTTATCTGGTCTCCAACACACCAAAAAGTGAAACCACGAGGGTTTGATATATCCTTACGTAGGCGACCAACATATATAGGGTCTTTGCCCGACACCTCAAGAGGCATAGGGTATTGCCTATCTTTAGGAGAGTCTATCAATACAACACCTTTGGCACTGGCAAAAGCCTCTCTTACTCTCTCTATATCAATATCTTCATCGCACTCAACCCAAACAGCCTCGCTATGTGCCCTCAGAACAGGAACCCTAACACATGTTGCACTTACAGATAATTGAGAGTGCATTATTTTACGGCTCTCGTTGAACATTTTTAGCTCCTCTTTAGTATAATCATCATCGCTGAATATATCAACCTGCGGAATGAGATTATAGGCTAATTGATGCGAAAATTTATCAATAATAACATCTCTCCCCTCACTAAGTGCTCTATTTTGCTCTTCTAACTCAGCCATAGCCGCCGCTCCTGCCCCACTAGCTGCCTGATAAGTTGCTACATGCACCTTACTGATTGAATATATATCACGTATGGCATTAAGTGCCACAACAAGCTGAATAGTTGTGCAGTTGGGATTGGCTATTATATTTCTAGGGTGAAGTAGTGCATCATCGCCATTAACTTCAGGCACAACAAGTGGCACATCACTATCCATCCTAAAAGCACTTGAGTTATCTATCATAATAGCACCATGGCGAGTTATGGTTGTGGCATACTCTTTAGAGACCCCACCACCAGCCGAAACAAAGGCTATATCTACACCTTTGAAATCGTCGTTATCTTGTAGCTCTTTAACAATATAATCGTTACCCCTAAAAGATATTATGTTGCCTTCGCTCCGCTTTGAACCAAAAAGAGTGAGGTTAGTTATCTCAAAATTTTGCTCGTCTAGTACACGCAAAAACTCTTGACCTACTGCGCCGCTAGCTCCAACAATAGCTATATTCATAATATTTTATTTTAATCCTCGTAACTCTCTCCCCTCCATGTAGGATTGAAGAATAATAGTTGCACTTACCATATCAACCAAACCCTTATCCTCACGGCGAACACTCTTCTTAACACCTCCCGTTATTATAGCCTGCTGCGCAAGTTTAGAGGTAAAACGCTCATCGCACATCTCAATAGGTATATTAGGAAGACGCTTACGTATAGTGCCTAAGAATGGCTGAATATATCTATACGAGTCCGAAAGCTCGCCATTCATCTGTCTAGGTAGTCCCACAACAATTAGCTCTACACTCTCCTTAGCGGTGTACTCTTCTAAAAATTTGTAAATATCTTTAGTCTCTACCGTTGTCAAGCCTGAGGCAATAATTTGTAAAGGATCTGTAACAGCAACTCCTACACGCTTTTTGCCATAGTCAAGGCATAATATTCTTCCCATATTTTTATTAATTTTTTTTGGCTCAAGTTGAATTTTAGGTGGTCTAACAAAATCAAATTTTACCGCTCTCTTTATTTCGGCTAAAACTACCGCTCTGGAAGAGTGCCCAGCCGGCATGAGGCGAAATTGTTTTTCTGTGCACGGCACGGCGTCCACCACCGCCTAAAAGAGAAATTATTACGTAGAGAAGCGGAGTGATAATTTCTCCACGGTGGACGCACGATTCGTTAGAATCGTTATCTTTTTATCCACCACCAACAAGAATTTCAACTTGATCCTTTTTTTGCACGACACCGCACTATTCGTTACGAATCAGATTTAAAAAATGCTGAGATACACCCATATTATAGATATATCTCAGCTTTATAATGCCAATTAAGGTTTGTATTTTACCCTAGTTAAATTGGATAATTTAACTGAATTGAAGTTTGAAAAGTTGGTTGGATATGGCATTATTGGCTATATATGACGCTTTTTTTGAAAAAAGCTCGGCTAAAGCCTTGCAAAAAACGAAACCGCCCCTTAAAGTCGGTTTCGAGCGACCTAACGGCCGCTTTGCGCTACCAAAATCCAAAGATATTCCAAACCTTAATTGGTATTTGTAATTTAAATACTGCTAAGGCTGCTACCCTATAACACTATTTGATTAGATCTCTAAACTCCTCTATTGTAACCTCTTTCTCAACGATAATCGCCTTAGATGAGATATAATCTACAACCTTCATATCGTAAAGTGAATCGAAGATACGACGACGCTCCTCTTTATTGTTAAGAATGTGATCTGCATAGTTATCTAGCATATCCTCCTCGATATTGCTCATGCCATACTGCATAAGTTGAGCTCTTGCGCTATTTCTAGCCTCTTGCTTAAGGTCAGCCTCTTCAACTTTAAGCTCTCCCTCTTGGATGAAATGTTTCTTGATAACATCCCACTTCATCATATTAACAAATTGTGGGAACTCATTCTCTATATCCTCTTTAGATACCTTCTTCTCATTGATGATATATAACCAATTCTTTAAGAACTCTTCAGGAAGAACCACTCCGCACTCATCAATCATCTTAGTACGTGTGTCCATAATCATCTTATAGTAAGTCTCTCTATCTAGATCTGTGCGTAGGTTAGCATCTACATAAGCTGTGAACTCCTCTATGTTCTTGATAGAACCATCCTCGAATGCCTTAGCGAAGAACTCCTCTGTCATCTCAGGAAGAGCAAACTTACGGATACGTGTGATAGTAAGAGTAAACTCAGGGTTGATACCCTCTAACTCCTCCTCTTTAAGTTGAAGGATAGCAGCTCTTTGAGATGGTTGTGGGTATAACTCATTAACATTAACACTCATAACATCGCCAACTTTCTTGCCGATAAATGGCTCACGTGCCTCATCGCTCATGCTGATAAGACCTACATAAGCATCCTCTATCTTCATATCCTCTTGCTCTAGAGTAACGCTAACAGCCTCATCTTTAACAATAGCATCAACATCAACAAGCTCTCCGAAACGGTTTAGCATATTGCTCTTATAACCATCACGCATCTCCTCATTGATAGCTAGAGAGTATTTGTTAATAGAGATAGTTGAAAGATCTATATTAATCTTATCAAGAATAGCCACCTCAAAATAGAACTCTAGATTTTGACCATCCTCAAGAGTTAGCTCAGGCTGCTGCTCTGATGGCATAGGCTCGGCTATTATCTCTATTTTGTTCTCTTGCATGTAGTTGTAAAGCGAACGAGATGCAAGGTTATATGCTTCGTCTGATAGGATACCTTTGAAATACATCTTCTTAACTAATGCCATAGGAACCATTCCTGGACGGAAACCTGGTACGTTAGCTTTTTTCTTGAAATCTTTAAGTTTGCTATCAACAGCCGTAGCGTAATCAGCTGGCTCTACTGTCACTTTAATCAGTTCTACCTGATGTGATAAATTTTCTCTTGTTACTATCATTGTTTTATGCTATATATAATTATACTATTACTAATAAAAAAACCGCCACCTAATTAAGGTGACGGTCTGTGCGGATGAAGGGACTCGAACCCCCACGTCTCTCGACACTAGATCCTAAGTCTAGCGCGGCTACCAATTACGCCACATCCGCTGAAAGCGTCTTTTGTCTTGTTCGACGTTGCAAAATTATATATTTTTTTTATAGTTACCAAATTTTTTTTGATATTTTTTTAATATTTTTTTGCGTCTTTATATTAATTACCAAATAATCAACAATTTAGACCTAATTAAAATATGATATTTTATTTCTATTTATTATTACATATATTATAACTGGTGCTCCTATAAGCGGAGTAATAGCATTAAGTGGTACTATTGCCCCATCAAAAAGTGTAACCGTTAATAGATTACAAAGTAGTGCAACAGACGAGCCTATAATCAATGTGGCAGGCACTAACACCCCATGAGCTGAGGTTTTGAATAGTAGTCTGCCGATATGCGGAACAGCCAAACCAATAAATGAGACAGGGCCACAGAAAGCTGTTACTACTGCCGTTAGTATGCCCGTAACTATAAGTAGCACTATACGTGTGCGCTTGATATTTAGACCTAGATTCTCTGAATAACGCTCTCCAAGCAGTAGTGCGTTGAGGGGTTTAATCATAAGTAGAGATAGTATTACCCCTATTATAGATAGAATTACGAAGTAGCTGAGGTTACTGCGCCCAACACCCGTAAAATCGCCCATACCCCAGATGATAAATGATACAACACCCTTTGATTCTGCCTCAAAATTGAGCATAGTAACAACTGATGATGATATATAACCAATCATAATACCAACAACCAACAGCATCACATTGCTCTTAATGCGAGCCGAAAAGGCTATGATAAGAGCCAATACAACACCCGCCCCAAGGAAAGCGGCTACCAGTGTGGCTAGATGTCCATATAGCCCTAATGATGATATGCTACCACCAAAAAGTAGCGTCACAAAGGCAACACCCACACTAGCCCCCGAACTAACACCCAATATAGAGGGGCTTGCTAAAGGGTTATTAAAGAGTGTTTGCAAGAGTAATCCGCTAACACCCAATGCCGCCCCAGCTAATAGGGCTGTAATAGATGCAGGGAGGCGTGAGGATAGAATAATAACACTATTCACACTACCACTGTCGCTGTTACTTAAAAGTGTCTCAAAAATATCGCTTATCGGAATTTTAACGGCACCAAACAGCATATTAGCAACAAACAAAAGAGCTGTTGTTAATATGAAAAGTGTAAATATGGTTACTCTTCTGCTTATCATTATTTGATGTTTTTGTAATATACAAATGTGTGCTCTTTAAAAAGTTGCGGGTGTAACATTTTGGCTATATCCATAAGCACTAAATCGGGACGCAGTGGCGACTCTTCATAGAATGGCACCACCTCTGTATTACAAGCATATACACCCCCATTTTTAAAGGCTTTGAAAGATGAATATGAGTCGTACTCAGCTTGTAACTCTTTAAGAGTAAGCTCTCCATTCGGTTTTGTGTATCCAAATATCCAAATATCGGCATCATACGCCTTGCTATACACCTCTTCAAAAGATAGGGGTATTGTTGTGCCACTCTTATCTTCTTGCCAAGGGTAGTAGCCCCCTGCTGCCCTATATAACTGTGCTGAGTAGCTATCTCCTGCTGCTAAGAACCACACCTGCCCATATCTCTTTTCAGGAAGTATCTTAGGGTTGGTTTTAACCTTACTTTTAATCAACTCAACCGTTGCGTTATAGCGTTGTTTTACGCCACTATATATTGTGTCTGCAATATTTTGTTTCTCGAAAAACTCTGCATAAAATTTTATCCACTCAGAACGTGCAAGAGGATTTTTTTCAAGATAACTAGCGCAATCGGCAATGGGTGTCCCCACCTCCTCTATAACGCCATGCCCTTTACCCTCATAAGGTGTTGCAATAATTAGCTCTGTTTGTGTAGAGAGAAGCATCTCTATATTTGGACTAACATACGACCCTAAATCGGCTATCTTACCCTCTCTCAATCTATCTTGTATCACCGGTGATTGAATATATCTCGCCTCGCAAACCCCTACAACCTTATCTAGTTCGTTAAGAGCACTAAGAGAGCCTATATCAACAGCGGTATAGGCAACAACACGATTGATAGGTGTGCGGATAACCTCTCCGTTAGGGATATTTTTTGGTATGCTTTTATCTTTATTAATAAGAATATATCTCCTTAGTAGACGTGTAGTGTCCCACGCATTTATTATCTCCATAACACGATAACCCTCATATTGGGCTATACGCAGTAACTTAGCATCTTTAGCTATATCCTCTCTATTGGTTATAATAGGGGCAGAGCCTTTGCCATCACTATTGGCACTCTGACTACCTACGCACCCCATAAATAGCAGAGCAACACACATTAATAATAGTCTCATAGCTACTCTAATCTATCTAAAATACGTGAAATGAAATCTTTCGGAACACGTGCAACAGCACTCTTACTCTCAAACCAGTTTTTTAGTGGTATATCGTAACCGTTACCGTGCATATAGTTATATGTAGCCTTGTATAGTATGCTACCCAATTTTTTATAATCTATATCCTCTCCCTCAGATGTATGCTTTATGCCATTATTAGCAAACGGATTGACCTCTTCTGTCACCCTCTTAGCTCCAAAATTTTCAGGATTACAGCCACTAGGCGAGTGGATAGTCATTGTGTATTGGTGCCAGAAAGCAGACTGAATCAGCCCCTCTTCAAACATCTGGCGCACTATATCAAGCGCATCAATACTCTCTTGCATTGTCTGTGTAGGGAAACCATACATAAGATAGGCATGAACCATTATACCTGCCGAAGTCATATAGTGCGACACCGTGGCAGCGGTCTCAACAGTTACTCCCTTATTAATGAGTTTCAGGATACGATTAGAGGCCACCTCTAACCCTCCTGATACCGCTATACACCCCGACTGAGCTAATAGGTCGCAAAGCTCTCTATTAAAACTCTTCTCAAAACGGATATTGCCCCAGTATGATACTACTAATCTGCGCTTTAATATCTCTTCGGCTATCTCACGTAGTAACTTAGGGGGTAGTGCTTCATCGGTAAAATGAAACCCTGTTACTCCCGTTTCACTGATAATACTCTCCATTCTATCCACCACCACACTAGCCGAAGGGGCATCGTAACGTGATATATAATCGAGAGTGGTATCGCAAAAGGTGCACTTAGCCCAATAGCATCCGTGCGCAACAGTTAGTTTATTCCATAGGCCATCACTCCATAGCTTATGCATTGGGTTGGTTAGCTCTATGATAGATATGTAGTTATTTAAATCCAAGCCCCTATATGTTGGAGCAGGAAGAGCCTCAAAAGAGATATTCTCATGCCACACACCGCTATCAACCACCTCTCCATTGAGAAGATATTTACAGCGGATAACCCTATCCATATCTATCTCGCCACGTAGGTGTGATATTAATGTTTCAAGAGGTCTCTCTCCATCGTCAAAAAGAAGATAATCAATATAGTTGAATATCTGAGTATCTGTCATTTGGCGTAACTCTGTATTGACATAACCACCACCAAAAACTATTTTTATATGTGGATAATTCTCTTTGATATATCTACTACACCTAAGTGCAGCATATAGTGTTCCAGGAAACGGAATAGTAAAACCTATAACCTCTGGATTATGCTCTTTGATATAACCCTCCATCAACTCAATACACTTACTGTCAATGATAGAGGCGGGTTTCTCTAGGGCACGGTTCATATACTCAAAAAGAGGTAACGATAGTGCCAGCTGCTCTCCATAGCGTATAAGGGCGAAATTACCACCCGTCATATCACCAATGAAATCAGCCAAATCTACCATATATAGCGATGCGTAGTGGCGTGCCTTATCCACCACTCCCGTAGTGCCAAAAGCCCACTCCATCTCCTCGTCATCAACCTTCCTAAAACGTCCTGCACGAGGTAAGAAATCGCCTGCCGCTATGCGTGGAGCTAGTGTGGTATCCTTTCCCCTAAGAAAAGCAACCACACTATCCACCGTATCAATATAACTATCCCTATTAGCCGCCACACTCTTAGCTCGCTCACTGAGCCTTTCGCTCTCAAAAGCCTCTTTAAAAAGAGGTTCAAGAAACGAACGAGTAAATATCTCTTTCACAAGCTCTATGCTCATATCACGCTGCACAGTCTCAACCCCAACACTATCCATATAGGCCTTTAGTTGTGTTGTGGCAGGGTATGGCGCATTAAGCTGCACCAAAGGTGGGGTAATAAGTAGTAGTCTCATATTTTACTCCTCTTCATCTTCAAAATCCATTGAAGCCATCTCCTCTTCATAAGCCTCTTCAATAAAATCGTTATGCAGTTCTACCATAGCAAGAGCCGTAGCAGCAGCCTCAGCACCCTTATTACCGTGCTTACCACCTGCTCTGTCTGTTGCCTGCTCAAGAGTATCAGTTGTTAATACCCCGAAAATGATAGGTATATTGTGCTTTAAACCAACACTATTGATACCTGCCGTTACGCCTTGCGCTATGAAATCGAAGTGAGGAGTCTCTCCACGTATGATAGCTCCTAACACTATAACAGCATCTACCGACTGATATTCGCACATAAGATTAGCACCCATAGTAAGCTCGTAAGCACCTGGTACTCTTTTTATTATTATCTCTTCTACCCCTTGCTCTTCAAGAAGTGATTTTGCACCCTCAAGTAGTGCATCTGTAACTTGTGAATTCCATGTTGCTGCAACAATACCAATTACTAGCCCCTCGCCAGATGGTACTTCGAATTCAAAAGATGATAGGTTGTTTTGTGATGATGCCATAATTATTATAATTATTTGTTTAAAAAAGGGGCTTGTTCATAATATATAATAATATGAAACAAACCCCTCTAAATATAATATTTTTGCATAGTGAATCAATCCACTAATACTATTTTTTTGCTATACCGATATATTTATCAATATCACGAGCCTCCATAGAACCATAATAGTTAGTCTTAATCTTCTCGTAGCACTCTAACGCCTTAGCATTGTTACCCTCAGCTAAGTAAACACCACCCGCTTTAAATAGATAGTAAGGAGTTGTTAGGTTGTTATCAGATGCAGCAATAGCCATCTCATAATATTTGATAGCTGATGCGTTATCTTTTAACTGAATATAAGCATCGCCGATAAGACCACGATTTTGAGCATTAACGATACCAGCCTCTTTATTGTTTACCGCTTGATATTTGTTAAGATAAGTGATAGCCGATTGGTAATCGCCACTCTTCATATAACAAATACCTGCATAGTGGTTTGCTATGTTACCAGCTGGTGTTGATGGATATTGGCTAGCCACTGTTAGGAAACCAGAAAATGATTCGTTACCATTAAGAGCTAACGTGTAATCGCCGCTACCAAAAGCTGTCTCAGCCTTAAAAATAGCCACTTTAGCATTCTCTGCCTTTGGAGTGCGGATAAGATTGTCGTATCCGAAATAACCGCCAATAAGAACAATAACAACACAAAGTGCCATTAACATCTTCTTGCCATTCTTCTCAATAAATTGCTCACTCTTACCCAGTGCCTGCTCTATTTGAACCTCTGGATCCTCTTGTTGATTTGTCTTTTTACTGCTCATTTTATTTAATTTTTTTGTTTTAATACTACTTTACGGTCGCAAATGTACACATTTTTTTTAAAAGAATAAACATAATTGTCACTTTTTTTTATTTTTGTAATCAAAAAATTAGATAGGTGGGCAGGGTTGTTGAAGAATAAAAAGATAAAAAAATAAAAAATAATCAATTTTTACAATATTTTGACGTAATTTTGTGTTATAAAAATGGTAAAGTTTAGTTTTAAATTAATTTTAAAATACAAATATATAATTTAGGTATGAGTGAAATAAATATTAAGGATCTGAATGAGATGATTCAGAAAGAGAGCTCTTTTATTGATTTACTTAACATTGAGATGGGGAAGGTGATTGTAGGACAGCGTCACCTAGTTGATTCGTTAATGATTGGCCTGCTTTCAGATGGACATATTCTTCTTGAGGGTGTTCCTGGTTTGGCCAAAACCCTTGCTATTACATCGTTAGCGCAGTGTATTAATGCTAAATTCTCTCGTATTCAGTTTACGCCCGATTTATTACCAGCAGATTTGATAGGTACACTTATCTACTCTCAAAAAAATGAGGAGTTTGCGGTTAAGAAAGGGCCTGTATTTGCTAATTTTGTCTTGGCAGATGAGATTAACCGTGCCCCAGCTAAGGTGCAGAGTGCACTGCTTGAGGCTATGCAAGAGAAGCAGGTTACTATTGGCGATGAGACACATAAACTGCCACGTCCGTTCCTTGTATTAGCAACACAAAACCCACTTGAGCAAGAGGGTACATATCCACTTCCTGAGGCGCAGGTAGACCGTTTTATGATTAAGGCTAAGATAACCTATCCTAAGAAAGAGGAGGAGAGAATGATTGTAAGACAGAATATGTTGGGGGCTAATTTCCCTAAACCTACGCAAGTTATCTCGCCAGAGGATATAATACGTGCTCGTGAGGTTGTTGGTAGGGTATATATGGATGAGAAGATAGAGCGTTATATTATTGATATTATCTTTGCCACTCGTAATCCAGAAGATTATAAACTAGAGCGTCTTAAACCACTTATCAGTTATGGAGGGTCGCCACGTGCTAGTATCTCATTAGCTAAGGCGGTTAAGGCATACGCATTTATTAAGCGTAGAGGGTATGTTGTGCCTGAGGATGTGCGTGCAGTGGCTTATGATATTCTTCGTCACCGTATAGGCTTAACCTATGAGGCTGAGGCTGAGAATATAACATCAGAGGATATTATTACAGAGATATTAAATGCAGTAGAGGTACCTTAATCTAATACCATAAATAATGAGCGATAACAAGATAAGAGAAAAAGAGGAGTTATTGGCTAAGGTGCGTAAGATAGAGATTAAGACTAAGGGATTATCTAATCAGATATTCGCAGGTAAATATCATAGTGCCTTTAAGGGGCGTGGTATGTCTTTTAGTGAGGTGCGTGAGTATCGTATAGGGGATGATGTGCGTGATATTGATTGGAATGTTACCGCACGTGTGAGAACTCCGCATATTAAACTATATGAGGAGGAGCGTGAGCTGACTATGATGCTACTTGTTGATGTGTCGGCATCTCGTATGTTTGGTACTACCGATAAGTTCAAGAAAGATGTGGTTACTGAGATAGCGGCAGTTTTGTCGTTCTCAGCGGCGCAGAATAATGATAAGATAGGTGTTATCTTTTTTAGTGATAAGATAGAGAAGTATATTCCTCCTAAGAAGGGGCGTACACATGTTCTACGTATTATTAGTGAGTTGTTAGAGTTCGCCCCTGAGAGCAAAGGTACCGATGTGGGTGTGGCTTTACAATTTATGACCAATGTGTTAAAGAAACACGCCACTGTTTTTGTGCTATCTGATTTTATGGATGTTAATGTAGAGGAGGGTAGTGCTAACTATGATAAGGCACTACGTATTGCCGCCTCTAAACATGATGTTGTGGCGGTGCGTACCTATGACAAGAGAGAGATAGAGCTCCCTAATGTGGGTCTTTTGACACTAAAAGATAATGAGACAGGAGAGATAATAACAGTTGATACCTCATCACGTAGGGTTAGAGAGCACTATGCTGAGTATGGCAGAAAATCGAATGATATTATCAACACTGTTTTCACCCGTTATAAGATAGATAGCACCCTAGTGACAACAGACGAGGATTATGTTAAGGCATTAATACGTCTTTTTGCATCTCGTTTGTAACTAGTAGTGTCCAGCGAACCAGAGGATTGAATTTATATACGTCATATCTACCCTAAAACGCACCTAAATCCAATTTTGGGTAAATTGGGACTACTAGAAGTAAAAAAACAAAATTTAGTTTTTGTAAGCCTAAATAATTTAAATTATATTTAATTTGTTGTAGGATAGGCAGTTACTTGAATTTTTGTTTTTTTACCGGGCAATAATTGTTTGTAATATAAATAAATATTCCGTAATGCGATTAATTATAATATTAATACTATTTATTGTTGCTCCGTTTGTGGGGCGCAGTGAGGCAGAGAGAGAGGGCAAACCTAAGATAGAGGTTAGTCTCTCTCCTACTACCATTATGATTGGTGATCAGCCTATTTTGCAGATAAAAATTACTAAAGATGTGTCGCAGAAGGTGGCATTTCCGGAGTTTGATAGGCAGATGAATGACTATATAGAGGTGCTTATGCAGGGGGCGATTGATACCGTTAGGCAGGATAACTCAAGAGAGATGACCCTAACACGTAACTATCTGCTTACTACTTTTGTAGCTGGAGAGCACCATATTGATAGTCTACCTGTTTTTTATCTTGATGGCAATGTGGTAGATACCCTATATTCAACTCAACCAATGAAGTTGATGGTTAATACCTATCTTATAGACACCACAACACAAACCATATTTGATATAAAACCACCTATCCACACACGATTACTGTTAAAAGAGATTCTTAACTATATTATGTTGGGTATTGTGGCTCTGATAGTTATAGCTATCATTATCTACGTGGTTATCAAATTAAGGCGTAAAGAGCCTATCTTCAGTAAGCCTAAGGTGCCTGCACATATCAAGGCAGAGAGCCAACTCTCTAAGATTAAAGATATGCAGTTATGGCAGCAGGGTAAGCATAAAGAGTACTACACAATGATTACAGACACCATACGTAACTATCTTGATGATAGGTTCCATAAAAACGCGATGGAGATGACTACCGACGAGATAATGACATCTATAAAAGATGATGCTATACCTCAGGGCGATAAAGATATGCTTCAAGAGTTACTTATGTTATCTGATTTGGTTAAATTTGCGAAATTCACACCTAGCATAGATGATAATGAGAGATCATTTGCTACTGCTTACGATTTTGTTGAACACACAAAAAGGGCAGAAGAGAGTATTGATAACGAAGAGGAGTCTAATGTTGAAGAGGTGAGTAGTAATGAGAAGAGAGAGGAGGAGAAGATATAGTTATGAGAGGTTTTAAGTTAATTATTTCACTATTTTTTGCTCTTTTTGTAGTAGGTGTTGTGAGTGGATATTCGCAAGAGGAGCGTAGAGATATACGTAAGGGTAATAAAAAGTTTTATGAGGGTAAATTCAATGAAGCTGAGGTTGATTATCTCCGTGCCATTGATATTGACTCTACATCTATGCCCGCTATCTTTAATCTAGGTAACGCCTTCTATAAGCAGGGACAGCTGGATGAAGCACTAAAAAGATATACAAAACTTGCAGAGAACCCTATACCAAATAAGCATACCCCTGACCTGTTTTATAACTCAGGTAATGCTCTTTTCTATGCTGAAAAGTATGAAGAGGCGGCAGGAGCATATATGCAGGCTCTTCGTATGAACCCTTCAGACACAACAGCTAAGTTTAATCTTGCTTACGCTTTATTGAAACTGCAACAGCAACAGCAACAACAACAAGAGCAGAATCAAGACCAGAACCAAGATAATCAAGACCAAAATCAAGAGCAGAACCAAGATAATCAGAATCAAGACCAACAAAATCAAGATCAGAATCAGGATAACCAAAACGGCGATGATAAGAAAGATGGAGAGGGTGATGATAAAAAAGATGGCGAAGGAGATAAGAAAGAGGAGCAAGAGGGCGAAGGTAAGCCACAAGAGGTTAAACTATCTAAAGAGCAGGCTGAGAAGTTATTAGAGGCTATTCAGGCTAATGAGGATAAGACACAAGAGAAACTCAAAGATAAGAAAAAGGGTGTTATTGTTGTTGGCTCAGGTAAGAATTGGTAATAATTTACGAAATTTTAATTATGGATATTGTAAGATTTGAGAATAGTGGGTTATTATATCTTTTATTATTGATAATACCTATTATTGCATACTATATTTTTAAGTGTAGAGATGGTCATGCGGCACTCAACACATCATCTATTGGTGGTGTGAGAGGGGCAGGCAAGACCCTAAAACACTATTTAAGGCATCTCTCTTTTGTGCTGAGGGTAGCTGGTTTTATTCTTTTTGTGGTGGCAATAGCTCGTCCGCAATCGGTATCAGAGAGTAGTAAAACATCTACTGAGGGTATTGATATTGTGATGGCGTTAGATGTCTCTACCTCTATGTTAGCGCAAGATTTCAAACCCGACCGTATAGGGGCAGCTAAAGAGGTGGCTAAAGAGTTTGTTATTAGCCGTAAGAGCGACCGCATAGGTATAGTGGTATTTGCTGGCGAGAGCTACACACAGATGCCATTAACAACAGATAAGGGCACACTTGTTAATATGTTACTGCAACTTAAGAGTGGCTCTATTGAGGATGGTACAGCAATAGGAAATGGACTTGCAACAGCCATATCACGTCTTAAAGATAGTGGCAGTAAGAGTAAAGTTGTTATTCTTCTGACTGACGGGGTAAATAACCGAGGACAGATAGCTCCTGAGACAGCGGCAGAGATAGCCAAAACTTATGGTATCAAGCTGTACACAATAGGGGTAGGAACACAAGGTAATGCGCCCTATCCTACGGTAGATGCGTGGGGGCGTAACACAATAGTTAATCTGCCCGTAGAGATTGATGAAGAGCTATTGACAGAGATTGCTGTTATGACGGGCGGAAGATATTACAGGGCTACCGATAACGAGAAGCTAAAAGAGATATATGAAGAGATTAATCAGCTAGAACGCTCTAAGGTTGAGGTAGAGAATTTTACTAAATACCACGATGAGTATTTTATCTTCTTGCTTATTGGTGTTATACTTCTTATCTCAGAGCTGATATTTAAATATTTATACTTAAGACAAATACCATAACGATATGTTTAGATTTGCAGAACCAGATTATTTCTACCTACTGTTATTACTCCCTATATTCTACCTGATATTGATATATGCTAGGGTGGTATATCGTAAGCGTTTAGCACTATTTGGGAAAATATCAACAGTAGAGCGTCTTATGCCTGAGGCGGCATGGGGTAAAATAAGAAACAAGTTTATACTCTTAACACTAGCCTTTAGCTCTTTAGTGGTGGCACTTGCACAACCACAATATGGGGTTAAGGTAAAAGAGATGAAACAGAAAGGTATTGAGCTAATGCTTGTTGTTGATGTATCAAACAGTATGATGGCAGAGGATTTTAAACCTTCTCGTTTAGAGAAGACAAAATATGCCATTAACTCACTACTAGATAAATTTATTGATGATAGGATAGGTATGGTTGTCTTTGCAGGCAAACCATATATACAACTACCTATCACCTCAGACTATGTTACAGCTAAGAGCTTTGTGGGTTATGTGTCGCCAGGTATGGTTGAGGCACAAGGAACCGATATGGGAGCAGCGTTACGTCTTGCTGGTGGGGCATTCTCTGAGATGAGTGATAAAAATCGTGCTATTGTGGTTATTTCTGATGGAGAGAACCATGAAGGAGAGCCACAAGAGGTGGTTAAAGAGTTAAAAGAGAAGGGTATAGTAGTTAGCACTATTGGTATCGGAACACCTGAGGGTTCGCCAATAACCATAGGTGGGCAGTTAATGAAAGATGAGAAGGGAGAGATAATTGTTTCTCGCCTTAATGAGGATATGTTGGTTGATATAGCACGTGAGGGTGGTGGCTCGTATATCAGAGCTACAAACGCTTCTCTGGGGCTTGATGAGTTGGTTAAACAGCTTAAATCAATGGAGGGTGTTGAGTTCGACACCACTGTTTTTGATGAGAGTAATGAACTATATCAATATTTTGTTGGATTGGCTATTATCCTACTACTTCTTGAGTTCTTTACCCTAGAGCGTAAAAATAGGGTTATCTCAAGAATCAGATTATTTAATATAAATCAAGGCAATTAGGTAGTTTAAATAAAAATGACTAAATTTGCAGGCTAATTTGTGAAAATAAATATATTATGATAAGAAGAGGTTTTTTTCTGTTTATATTTCTATTAACTAGTATCATAACCTTTGCACAGGATGCTACTATGACTCTTATGACACCAAGAACGGTTGCCGTAGGAGAGACATTTCGTGTAGAGTTTGTTATAAAGAGCAGTGAGGGCAATGCAAGCGATTTCAAGGCTCCTGATTTCAGTGGTTTTCAGCTAGTGGCTGGGCCATCGGTCTCTAATAGTATGCATACCAGCATTATTAATGGTAGTATGACATCAAATAGAACAACAACTTATAGTTATGTTCTAACGGCCGAGAAAGAGGGTAATTTTAATATCAAAGAGGCAACGGTTACCGTAAATAAAGAGACAATAAAGAGTAAGGCAACACCTATTGAGGTGGTTAAAGAGAGTGCTAATAGCTCTTCATCGTCTTCGGGTTCTTCATCTTCGGGCTCAAATACAGCCTCAACCGCTACATCTATTAAGAGCAATGATATTCTTCTTGTTATGGATGTTAGTAATAAAAAACCATATAAAGGAGAGGCTATTCTTGCAAAACTTAAGCTATACACCGCTGTTAATATAGCAGGTATCGAGGGGCTAAAAGTACCTTCGTTTGCAGGCTTTTGGCAACAAGAGATAAATAACAATGGGGGTCAAGCGCAGTGGGATCGTGAGACATATAACGGCAAGGTATATAATGTGGCAACGGTGAGAGAGTTCTTACTCTTCCCTCAGCAAGATGGCGAGATAGTATTAGAGCCTGCCACTATGAATGTTGTTGCTAGGTTGGTTGATAATAGCCGTTCAAGTAGTAACTCTATGTTTGACAGCTTCTTTGGAGGTGGTGGTTATAGAGATTTACGCAAAATAATCAGCTCTAAAGAGGTAATAATCACAACAAAACCATACCCTGCTATCACACCTGCTTCATTTAGCGGAGCGGTGGGAGAGTTTCGTATGGAGGCATCTGTGAGTAGCGATAATATAATGGCTAATAATGCCTCTAATCTTATTGTTAATATAGAGGGTAGAGGTAACCTACAACTTATAACAGAGCCTGATGTGCGCTTGCCATCTACTTTTGAGCTTTATAAAGTGACAACAGAGGATAAATTTTCGTCTAATAGTAGTGGCGTAGTAGGAAGAAAAGAGTTCACCTACCCATTTATTGCTAGGGCTAAAGGTAACTACACTATTGAACCCGTAGAGTTTACATACTTCAACCCACGTAGCGGAGAGTTTGTTACACTGAAGAGCGGCTCTTTTGCTATGACAATAGCGGCAGACTCAACATCATCATCATCTCTTAGCGGAGAGACAGTGATGGCAACTACCAACCGTGAAGAGATAAAGATAATAGGTAGCGATATTAACCATATCACAAATAGTATGGGTACTCTTCGCCCAGTAGGTTCGGTATTGATAGGCTCAACACGCTATCTAGTTATTATGTTTATAATCGCTATAATAGGTGTGGCAACTATATTTGTGATGCGTAAAATGGCTGAAGAGTCTAAAAATGTTGTGAGGGTTAAGAGTAAGAGAGCCAATAAAATTGCTCTTAAGCACCTAAAAGAGGCTAAAGGCTATCTTGATGCAAATGATAAGGGCACATTCCACGAGTCGGTATTACGAGCTATGTGGGGATATATGGCCGATAAGCTTAATATTGATAAGGCATCGTTATCTCGTGCAGTGGTATCTGATAAGCTACAATCAAAAGGTATATCAGATGAATTGATTAATGGCTTTATGGCTATTATATCATCGTGCGAAGAGGCTCGTTATGCCCCTACGGCATCAACAGAGATGGCTGAAACATATAGATCAGCTATGAATATTATTACTCAACTAGAAAATAAAATATAGAGAGGTATGAGAAGGTTAATTTTATCAATATTGGTGTTATCTATATCGGTTATTGCTCATGCGGTAGATGTAGAGCAGCTATGGAGCAGTGCTAATAGTAGTTATAGTGAGGGTAAATATAAAGAGGCTCTTGAGAGCTATACAAAAATAGAGCTAGGGGCAGGTGTGTCTGCATCACTATATTATAATATAGGTAATTGCTATTTCAAAGGTGGCGATTTAGGAAAAGCTCTTCTATACTATTATAGGGCAGAGCGATTAGAGCCTAATAATAGAGATATAAAACATAATATAGAGACAGCGAATACTCTAACACTAAATAAGATACCAACGGTAGAGCAGTTTTTTGTTGTGCGTTGGCTTAAATCAATTGCCAATATCGCAACAAGTAACGGATGGGCTACACTATCAATAGTACTATTCTTATTAACTATGTCTATGGTGGTTATCTTTACTATATCGGTTAAGAGTGGCGCACGTAAATTTAGTTTTGGAGTAGGTGCTTTTGCTCTTGTTCTTATGGTTGTATCTATTGCTGCATCTACCTATAAAAAGGGTCTATTAACCTCAACTAACGAGGCTGTTATTATGGATAAGGCAGTACCTGTAAAGAGCTCTCCAGATGACTCAGGGAAAGATCTCTTTGTGCTTAGCGAGGGTATCAAGGTATCTATTGACGAGAGAGTGGGTAAATGGAGTGAGATAACTATCTCAAGTGGCGAGAGTGGTTGGGTTGAATCATCTAATTTAGAGATAATATAGTGTCTACACTTTTAAATAGAGCGGTTGAGGAGTTTGCTAAATTACCATCAATAGGAGAGAGGAGCGCATTACGTCTTGTGTTGCATCTCTTATCACGCTCAGAAGAGGATGTAGAGGCGTTTAGCGAGGCTATTATTAATTTCCGCCATAATATTAAATATTGCGTGCAGTGTAATAACCTCTCAGATGGCGATTTATGCCCTATATGCAGCGATTCTACACGAGACCGCAGTGTTGTGTGTGTTGTTGAGGGGGTTAGAGAGCTTATGTCTATTGAGCAGACAGGACACTATAAAGGGTTATATTTTGTTTTAGGTGGTGTTATCTCGCCTATGCGTGGCATATCGCCATCATCGCTTAAAATAGATACTCTCATAAATACAATTACAGCACTTGGTGTGAGTGAGGTTATCTTGGCTCTTAATAGCTCAATTGAGGGAGAGACAACAAATTTCTATATAACACGTAAGTTATCCCCTTTTGATGTAACTATATCTAATCTTTCAAGGGGTATTGGTTTCGAGGATAATCTAGAGCATGCAGACGAACTAACACTACTACATGCAATTAATAATCGTATTACAGTCAAGTGATTTGCAAAAACATAATTTTGCAAATCACTTTTTTTTTATTGTCCGGTAAAAAAATCAAAAAACCTAGTAACTGCCTATCCTGCAATAAATTAG
>CAYJCU010000031.1:0-19831 GCA_964368765.1 uncultured Rikenellaceae bacterium | reverse complement strand
TATTAGGTCGTAACTGATTGAAATACAGCTTTAATATAGTTTTGCGACTGCCCCTAGAAACTGTTTAAAATTTTCTAAGATAAACCCTCTATATTTCCATCTACTACATCAATATAATTAGCTTGTGGAACCTTAGGCAGACCTGGCATACGCATTATATCTCCCATCACTACAACATTCATTTCTGCGCCATTATTAATGATAATATCTCGAACTTTAACCTCAAAGTTTTTCGCTACTCCATAAGCTTTAGGGTTCTCAGAGAATGAATATTGTGTCTTAGCAATACATATAGGATAGTGCGACACCCCTAACTCTTCAATCTCTTTTATCCTCTTCTCTGCCGCCTTATCATAGATAACACCAGATGCGCCATATAGTTTTGATGTAATCTTTTCAATTTTTGTCTTTACACTATCACTATCGCAATAGGTAAACTCTAGTTTCGAAGATGGTTTACTCTCAATTGTATCAATAACAATATTTGCTAGCTCAATAGCCCCTTCTCCCCCCTCTGCAAAGGCATTATTAATAGCAAAACCGACACTATTTTCGCCACAGAAATTTTTGATTAACTCTATCTCTTCATCTAAATCGTCATAGAATTTATTTAAGACAACTACAATATTCTGCCCAAAAGAGTTAAGGTTATCGATATGTTTTTTCATATTATCAAACCCCTTGATTACTCCCTCGCTATTAGGTTGAGATATAGCTTTTTCATCTACCCCACCGTGCATCTTAAGTGCTCTTAATGTTACCACTAATAGAGTTAGTTTAGGATTCAAACCTCCCTTACGACATTTAATATTAAAAAATTTCTCAGCTCCCAAATCGGCTCCAAAACCAGCCTCAGTGATAACATACTGAGAGTGTGTCATAGCCATTTGTGTGGCAATTATTGAGTTACATCCATGTGCAATATTAGCAAAAGGACCTCCATGTACAAATGCAGGTGTATTCTCAGTTGTCTGTACAAGATTAGGTTCAAGAGCATCTATTAGCAAAGATACAACAGCACCTGTAGCTCCTAAATCATTAACAGTAAATGGCTTATTATTAAAACTGTAACCTAATATAATATTACCTATTCTATATTTTAGATTATCTAAATCTGTTGCAAGACATAAAATAGCCATTATCTCAGACGCAGCTGTTATATCAAATCCATTTTGTGTTGGGATACCATCTGTGCTATCTCCTAATCCAGTAATGATATTTCTCAATGCCCTATCATTAACATCAAGAACACGTCTCCACACTATCCTTTTCAGACCTTTCTCGCTGTCTCTATTACGAAATATATAATTATCTAATAGCGCAGATATAAGGTTATGTGCCGATGTTATGGCATGAAAATCACCCGTAAAATGTAAGTTAATACGCTCCATAGGTAATACCTGTGCATAGCCACCACCTGCTCCTCCGCCTTTCATACCAAAACAAGGTCCAAGAGATGGTTCACGAACGGCAATAGAGGCACTTTTACCTAGTTTATTAAGTCCTAATGCTAAACCAACTGTTACAGTTGTCTTACCAACACCCGACTTAGTGGGTGTTATTGCTGTTACCAATATTAAATTACTTTTATCAACCGCATCACTATTAATAAGAGATATAGGTAGTTTCGCAATATGTTTGCCGTAATAATTTAGGTATGTATTTTCTATTGATAATTTACTAGCAACATCTTTTATATGTGCTAAAGGTGTTTCTCTAGCAATTTGAATATCTGATTTCATAACAAGTATATGTGATTATTAAAAATATGGCGGAGAGTTTACAAATTACTATTTGCTTACTCTTCGCCATAGATGTTTTCGATTAATTTTTCTTTTTTTTGTATAGATAGGTTGCAACAATCTTATCATCATCCATAAGATTTAACTCACTACCCTTTATTGAGTAGCCATCTACCTCATCTAGCATCTTTAGGTATTCATCTTCTAGTGTCTGATTTTTAGACATCATACGAGTACTTGCCATATTTTCGAACTCTATCTCACTATTAGGGGCATCTAATTCAACAACTCCCATTATAGAGTTACCATCACCTCTACCACCTAATCTTAATTCAGCTCCCTCTTTAAAGATGATAAGGGTAAATGAATCCTCATTCATTACTATTGAACGATCAAGCTCTTTACTGTTCATGCTGTTAAGTTCCCAAGTAGTATCTACTAACTCAACACTCTCTTGTGCACAGCTCATCAAACCTAGTGATAAGAGTGCGATAATTAATTTGTTCATAATTATATTATTGATGTTATAAATTGTGAAAATACCGAAGTAAAAGGGTAATGTGGCTGTGTCTTAAAACCAACAACTTCACTACTACTCTCTCCCCAAAATGCCACCTGATTATCAACGGGTATAATCTCGTCTAACATACATATAACCGCCACTTTCCAATAATCTTTCTCTTCTAAACTAATATCATCATTCTCTCTCGAAAATCTCTCTCCTAACAACTTTAATGCCTCTATTTGCGAATTAAAATCTAGAGTTGAGTATTTATACCCTGAAAGATTATTACCACACATACGCCTATTAAATAGCTCAATACCCTCTTTGCCTATAGATTTAATGGTTAAATCGAATAGACGTTTAGGTATGCCATATTTATCGCTAATAGGCAATAGTGTTCCGCACACCGCAATAGTGCTCTCCATTATTGGTAGTTGCTCTCTAAAAGAGTGAGCAACAGCGACCCCGAAAGAGTGGGCAATAAGCGAAAATCTACTATACTCAGTAATTGCTGCTACCGCCTCTATTGGGAAAGAGAGTTCTGAATAATCATATATGAATAACACATCCCACCCCTTAGGACGGAAAGTGTCTAGCGATTCGGGCTCTATTGACCACCCAGCGAAAAATATAAGTAGGGCGTCATTACCACCATTATTTATCAGTTTGCTTTTCATATCTTATAGCTTTATATTTTACTCTTTTGCCATTTTTGCGTACATGTAGCACTCTATCTTCACGATAGATAAGAATACATGCAAAAATAGTTGCTATTGAGTCTGATATAGGGAATGAGTACCAAACCCCATCAAACCCAAATATTGTGGGTAGAAATATCACCAGTGGTATTAAGAAAATAAATTGTCTCATAACACTCAGTAATATAGCGTGTTTTGCCTTACTCACCGCCATATAGTATTGAGAGATAACAATCTGCAATGCTATAAGCGGAAATGCCATAGAGGTAATACGCAGCCCCCTAACAGCCATCTCAATCATCTCAATCTCTTCTTTGCCAACAAAAAGAGAAATTAAAGGACGTGGAATTAATTGAAACAAAATAAATCCCACTATGCAAATCAAGGTGTTAAATTTAATGCTTAAGAAGAGTGTCTCTCTAACACGTTTCATTCTCTCAGCACCGAAATTAAAGCCTATTATAGGTTGCGCTCCTTGGCAAAAACCTAACACTATCATAACCACTATTGTTAGATAACTTATAATAATACCAAATGCACCAACAGCAAGATCCCCACCATATTTTTGCAATTGATTATTCACTATAAGTGCCACACCACTAGCCAGAACATTAACAGTAAATGGCGAAACACCTATCGAGATAATATTACGTATTATATTCTTTTTTAGTCTGAAATTTTCAGTTCTAAATGATAATATTTTTTCTTTACCAACGAAATGTGTTACAGCATAGACACCACCAATAAACATTGATATTGCAGTGGCTACTGCTGCACCTTTAATCCCCATATCAAATACAAAAATGAAAATAGGGTCGAGGATAATATTAAGAATAATACCCACCAAAACAACATACATTGATTTGCGAGGATTACCCGTAGCACGTATAACAGCACTCAGAGAGAAACATAGATTGGTAAATACACTAGCAGGTATAACTATCAATAGATACTCTTTTGCATAGGGCGCTGTTTCGCTACTCCCCCCAAACAACATAATAAGGTCGTCCAGAAAAAACATTGTTAATGCAGTGAATATAGCAGATAATATAAAGGTTAGCATTGGCACATGAGCCAATATATTACGAGCCCAACCATAATCTCCTTTACCCAACACAATAGATATACGTGCAGAGGCACCTGTCCCTATTAATGTTCCGATAGCAGCAACCATATTACCAATAGGCATTGTTAGCGATAATCCAGATATGGCCATCACTCCAACACCCTGCCCTATAAATATTCTATCTATAATATTGTAAAGAGATACTATTACAAGACCCACAATAGCAGGTATAGTAAAGTTTATTAGCAGTTTACGAATATCATCACTACCTAACCTTGTAGTTAGCGGATTACTTTCTGGCACCATTTATTCTCTTTATTGTATTATAAATATCATCTTCATTATAACCACACTCAGTAATTAACTCCTCTACATGTCCGTGTTGTATGAGCGAGTCAGGAACACCCAATCTAACAACTTTAGTTGTGTAACCATTCTCATTGATAAACTCAAGAACAGCACTTCCAACACCTCCTGCTAACGCTCCATCCTCAACAGTTACTATATTATCAAACTCCTTGCAAAGAGAGTGCAACATCACCGTGTCGATAGGCTTAACAAATCGCAAATCAACATGTTTAATTGTTATATCTATATCGTTCTCAATACGCTTTATAGCTTTTATGGCCTTATTACCAATAGGACCAAAAGAGATAAGCGCAATATCTTTACCCTCTTTTATTATCCTAGATTTACCTGTCTCAATATACTCAAACTTATTACGCCACTCCTTATGTACCCCCTTAGCACGTGGATAGCGAATTACATAGGCACCCTGCCCACCTTGCGAAGCACTATATAATAAGTTACGTAACTCATGTTCGTCTATGGGCGAGGAGATAACGATATTTGGCACACAGCGGAATATAGATATATCATATAATCCATGGTGTGTAACCCCATCTTCACCAACAAGACCTGCCCTATCAAGACAAAAAACAACATCAACACCCTGAAGAACAACATCGTGAATTACGTTATCGTAAGCACGCTGCATGAATGATGAGTATATATTACAAAACGGAAGAAGCCCATTAGTTGCCATTCCACCCGAGAAAGTTACTGCGTGCCCCTCAGCTATACCAACATCAAAAACCCGATTAGGCATCTCCTCTTGCATAATATTAAGAGAGCAACCCGTTGGCATTGCTGGTGTTACACCAACAATCTTGCTATTTGTACGTGCAAGCTCTGTTATGGTGTGCCCAAAAACATCTTGATAACGCATATAATCGTCGCTAGAAGATAATCTCTCTCCTGTATCCACATTAAACACACCTGGGGCATGCCATGTAGTGGGGTTCTTCTCAGCAGGCTCATAACCCTTTCCCTTTACGGTACATAGGTGTAGCAGTTTAGGACCTTTAAGGTCTCTCATATCCTCAAGCACAGACAACAAAGCCTCTATATCATTACCATCAACCGTTCCAAAATATCTGAATCTCAGTGACTCAAATAGATTACTTGATAGTAATAGCGATGATTTAAGACCCGTCCACAATCTATGAAAAAAACGCTCTGTACTAGGCGATTTTTTAATGGTGTTTTTTATCCTTAATTTAATGCGATTATATCTCTTTGAAGTAGTAATATTAAGTAAATACTCTTTCATTGCACCCACATTAGGGTCAATAGACATATCGTTATCATTAAGGATAACTAGCAAATCATTAGCCAACACACCAGCGTTATTAAGCCCTTCAAAAGCTAATCCGCCGCCTATTGAGCCATCGCCAATAATAGCCACACATTTTGTATCTTTCTCTTGCAGCTGTGCAGCAACATCCATGCCCAGAGCAGCAGAGATACTCACAGAGGCATGACCACCCCCAAAAGCATCATATTCGCTCTCGTCACGCTTAGGAAAGCCACTGACTCCCCCCTTTTTTCTGTTAGTGTCAAAATTATCACGTCTACCAGTAAGTATCTTATGTGCATAAGCTTGGTGCCCAACATCCCACACTACCCTATCTTCAGGTGTGTTATATAGATAATGTAGGGCAACAGCTATCTCAACACATCCAAGGCTAGAGCCAAGATGCCCTGGGTTAGAGGATAGTTTGCTTACTATAAATTCACGTAGTTCACTACATAATTGAGGTAGTTCTTCTCTTTTTAACTTTTTTAAATCGCTTGAGTTATTTATATTCTCTAAAAGACTCATTATAAATTCCTTTCTCTATTTTGCTCTGAAATATATCTGGATAGGTACACCTGAAAAATCCCACTCACTACGCATCTTATTCTCTAAGAAACGGCGATATGAATCACGTACATACTGCGGCAGATTCACAAAAAAGGCAAATTGCGGAGTAGGTGTTGGTAATTGTGTAGCATATTTTATTTTGATATATTTACCCTTAACCGATGGCGGTGGGGTATGCTCAATAATAGGTAGAATAAATTCGTTGATTTTTGATGTTGAAATCTTACGAGAGCGGTTATCATAAACCCTCATACACTCTTGAAGAACATCATATATACGCTGCTTATTGATAACAGATGTAAAGACAATAGGCACATCGTTAAAAGGTGCTAATTTCTCTTTTATCTTCTCTGTAAACTCTTTCATAGTGTTATTGCTCTTCTCAACTAAGTCCCACTTATTAACCACAATAACACAACCCTTACGGTTCTTGACAATAAGGTGGAAGATGTTCATATCCTGCGACTCAACACCATCTTTAGCATCAATCATCAACACACACACATCAGAATTTTCAATAGCACGAACCGAACGAAGAACCGAATAGAACTCCATATCTTCAGACACCTTAGTCTTTTTACGAAGACCAGCTGTATCTATAAGATTAAAATCAAAACCAAATTTATTATATCTCGTAGCAATAGAGTCACGTGTTGTTCCAGCAATAGGAGTAACTATATTACGCTCTTCACCTAGAAGCGCATTAGTAATAGATGATTTACCAACATTCGGACGACCAACAATAGTAATACGTGGTGTTGTATCATCTAACTCCTCTTCCGGAATCTCTATCTCATTAAGTGAGTTGATAAGCTCGTCTAATATCTCTCCTGTACCACTACCACTTAGCGAACAAACACATAAAGGATCGCCAAGACCTAAACCATAGAACTCATGC
This sequence comes from uncultured Rikenellaceae bacterium, assembly GCA_964368765.1. GTDB lineage: Bacteria > Bacteroidota > Bacteroidia > Bacteroidales > Rikenellaceae > JADFUS01. The sequence continues at coordinate 12,716 of CAYJCU010000031.1, read as the reverse complement.
GAACCATAAATACGATCGTTATTATCAACTTTATTTACTGCTAGTATCACCTTTTTATCAGTACGACGTAGCATATTTGCCATCATCATATCTATATCTGTAATACCAGTTGTTACATCTACCACAAATAGAATAACATTAGCCTCTTCAATAGCCAATACAACCTGCTTACGTATCTCAGACTCAAACTCATCGTCTGAGTTAATAATATATCCACCTGTATCAATTACTGAAAACTCTTTACCATTCCACTCACTCTTACCGTAGTGTCTATCTCTTGTTGTGCCCGCTACATCATTAACGATAGCTTGACGCATTCCTACTAATCTATTAAATAGTGTACTCTTACCTACATTAGGTCTTCCCACTATTGCTACTATATTTCCCATCTCGTAAAATAATTTATGCTACAAAATTACAAATAAAAAATCAGTTGTGCAAACATTAAGAAATATATTATATGAAATTTGAACTTTATTATTGATTAATATTTCATAATCCGAAAAAAATTATTAAATTTGCAGGTTCGAATAGTTATTTTTGAGTTTTAGGAAGAGATTAATATGGATATTTTATCTGTTAAACAGCGTTTTGGTATAATAGGAAACAACCCACAATTAGACAACTCAATTGGAGTTGCTCTGCGCGTAGCACATACCGATTTATCAGTGCTTATCACTGGTGAGAGCGGTGTGGGTAAAGAGTTTTTTCCGCAGATAATACACTCATTTTCTGCCCGTAAGCACAAAAATTATATCGCTGTCAATTGTGGTGCAATACCAGAGGGGACAATAGATTCAGAGCTATTTGGGCATGAAAAAGGTGCTTTTACGGGAGCAACAGAGAGCCGTAAAGGTTATTTTGAGATGGCTGATGGAGGAACAATCTTTCTTGATGAGGTGGCTGAACTACCACAAACAACACAAGTTAGATTGTTAAGAGTGCTTCAGACAGGAGAGTATATCCGTGTAGGCTCTTCTAAGGTGCAAAAAACAAATGTGAGGGTTGTAGCAGCAACAAATATCAACCTCAATAAGGCTATTTCATCAGGTGCTTTTAGAGAAGATTTATATTATCGTCTTAACACTGTACCGATACAACTTCCGGCACTAAGAGAGCGGAAAGATGATATTTATAAGCTATTTAGGCGTTTTAGCGTGGATATTGCAACACAATACTCTATGCCACCGATAATGCTTACGGATGATGCACGAGATGTACTTGAAGAGTATCGTTGGCCTGGGAATATACGTCAGCTGAAAAATGTTGCAGAGCAAATATCAGTGATAGAGGCAACAAGAGAGATAGATGGCGCAACACTATATAAGTATCTACCTGCAACAGAGAATAATTTTGAGGTAGAGCCAATAAAAGGTAACGAGGGGAGAGAGTTCAATAGCGATAGAGACCTGCTTTTTACGGTGCTTTATGATATGAAAAGAGATATTTATGAGCTAAAACGTATGGTTATACAGCTTGGGGGGACACTTCCTGATGAGGCAAGAGAGAGTTCAGGTTATGCGCGTCTCAACCCTGCCCCACTACCCTTAGCCCTACCTGAGAATGGCGTTCCAGAGAGGCGAGAGATAGTAGAGGTTATTGATACCACCACAACCGCCACTAACGAACCAACAACTAAAGAAGAGTATCTCAGAGATGAGATAATAAAGGCTTTAGAAAAACATAAAGGCAGACGCAAAGATGCTGCTAAAGAGTTATTTATATCCGAAAGGACACTTTACAGACGAATAAAAGAGCTTGGTATAGATGAGAAAGAGAATTATTAAAATATTTAGCATACTGATTATGTTTATAGTAACATCGTGTACTATAAACTACTCATTCACTGGGGCATCTATTGCACCCGAGGTTAAGACATTTAGTGTTCAAGATTTTCCGAACACAGCTAGTTTGGTAGCTCCATCATTAAGCTCTACATTTACTACGGCTTTGATGGATAAGCTATCTCGCTCTACATCTCTAAACCAGATACCGAGCGATGGCGATATGAGTTTTGAGGGCTCTATAACAGACTACACATCTCTACCTATTGCTGTTACGGGAGATGAATATGCCTCGCAAAACAGATTAACAGTGACTGTTAAGGTTAAATTTAAGAACCGTTTTCAGCCTAAGAATGATTTTGATAAAACATTTAGTGCCTATGAGGATTACGACAACACTCAGCTACTTCAGAGTGTTGAGTCTATTCTCATACCTCAGATAGTTGATAAGTTGGTAACTGATATTTTTAATGCTGCGGCTTCTAACTGGTAGAAATAGGATATATGGAGAGTAATAGAGTATATTTTTCACGCATGGTTGCCAATCCGAGTAGTGCCAAAGGAAATCAGGAGATACTTTCTGATATATGTAGGTGCTATCCGTGGTTTACTATGGCTAAAGCTATACGTATTCCTCTTATTGCTAACCCTCAGAAAAAGCGAGAGTATATCAATAAGCTCTCACTAAATCTCTACCATAATAACTATCATCGCCTGCAAATAGGGGGTATAGATACAAATTATGTGAAACAGTTTCTGTTTGTCGAGAAAGAGGGGGTAACAAATAGTATTGATAATGCTGATGAGATTGCAAATGGTGTTGTTATTTACGAGTCGCAACTCACAGAGAACGATATTTTCCCGAGGGGGAGAATTGTGGTTACAAATTCAGGTTTATTCTACTCTGAAGAGACAGATGGCTATAAAGTTATCAAAGAGGTTATTGCTGTTAATCAAAAAGTGGATAAATTTGGAAAAAAAATTAAGGTAGATAAAACATCAGAATTAATAGATATGTTTTTATCAAAAAAGATTGATAAAGTGAATATCAAACCCTCTGATGTTAAGGATAATAATATTGATTTGAGTGTTGTTGAAACAGACGAAATAATCACTGAATCGATGGCAAAAATATACAGATTACAGGGTCTTTTAGACGAGGCGATTGAAATTTATCGTAAATTAAGTTTGAAAAATCCAGAAAAAAGTCGTTATTTTGCAGAAATTATCTCGTCTATGGAGAGAGAGAGAGAGAAAAGATAGGAAAAAATATTATTAATTATAAAAATAAAAAAATTAAAATGGGAATTTACGTATTTATTATTGTATTGATTATTATTGCATCAATACTATTGGTATTAGCGGTATTAGCACAACACCCAAAAGGTGGAATGGCTGCTAACTTCGGAGCATCTAATCAGGTTATGGGTGTTCGTCAGACAGCTGATTTCTTAGAGAAATTTACTTGGGGTTCAGCTATTGCTATTGTTGTATTAAGTGTTATGGCTACAATGTTTATCCCTAAGGGTGATATACAACAGAGCAATTCACGTGTTGAAGAGGCTATCCAGCAAAAGGCTAACCCTACTCCTGAGTTCACTTTACCAGAGACTCAGTCGTTGGATGGTGCTGCTGATACATCTGCAACTAAGTAATAGATATAATGCGAATTAAGGTTTAAAAATATCGTTGGATATTGGGAGCGCAAAACAATAGCCAATAATGCCATATCCAAATAACTTTAAAGCTTCAATTCCGTTAAATTCTCCAATTTAGGTCGGGTAAAACCCAAACCTTAATTGGCATTATCGTTAAGATATAAGGTAGGAGTGTGTATTACTTCGCACTCCTTCTTTTTACTACAATATAACTTTACGCTTTTCGTTTATATTGAACTGGGGTTGACTGGTTTTGACAGCGTGAAGATTTGGGAAGTAAGCACGTCGAGTGTTGTGTGTAGGCTCGTAAAATAGAATGCTCAACTTTGTAAATGGCAATAATAGCTATGCACTTGCTGCGTAATCTTACTAGGTAAATTATGCTTAATCCGATGCTCTAGGAGCGACGGACAAGTACTCCGATGATATATTCTTCTCTATTATGTATCATTAAGGGGTTCAGACAATGGGGATAGTTCTAGTGATTTCTATAAACTAGGGCGAAATTTTATAGGATAAGGTATATTATTGTGTAGCTTATACACTGTATTATGCACGAAAATTAATTATAAGCTAAGCGTGTAGAAAGCTTTTTAAATCCATGTTTGGACGAGGGTTCGACTCCCTCCAACTCCACAATTAACACTGACATTCAGTATATTACATCATTAACACCCAATTTTACACCCAAAATGTAGAATTGGGTATTTTTTTACCCGACAGTGTGATTGAAGAGTGGAGAGCCGATTATGTTGCTATGAGGCAGTCGATGATATATGGCGACTCTTTGGGTTTTGATGCTCTTATTGGGAGATTGAAAGAGGTTGAAACAAGGTTTAGGGATAAGTAAATTATCCCTAGCAAATAGTATTATAATAAAATCCGAGACACCATCTCGGATTTTATTACGAATAGCTCGTAAACGTCATCAAATGTTCAATTACAGAACTACCAAAATGTCATTTTGCCATTTTCATATGTAAAAATGCGTTCCTGCTTACCCTCTGTTAGATTTCTTAACCAATATAATGCTCCTTGTGGCACATTGTCAAACTCGACATAATAATCTTTAGCTTTTTTAGCATCAAACGACACCCAGCCCGAGCCATTATGATAAAGCAACTCATACGCATTGTTTGGATATATATAGTTGCCGTCTGTCTTTAACTGTAATTTAATTTCTGAAACTTTGGAATTAGTTATATCTATTGTTAATTCATTATAAATATTATATGTATTTAAATTGTTATCTATTAGAGACTTGATGTGGTTAATTATTATTTCTTCAATTCCTCTACTCCTATCGTTAATACTTGTAATATTATAACTTATATCCTTTAATTTAGATTTAAAATGAAGTTCCGCTATATTAGAATAATTTCCAAACTCTATCTTAAAATACCTATATTTATCATTAATTCTAAAATTATATGTATGTTTAAACTCACTAATAAACGCCACTGTATCTCTCATGCTGAATGATTTATCATTAGAAGCAAGTATGTATGTATCAATAATTTCGCTTTTAGAAAAAGGTTTAAAGTGATCTATATGATATTTTCTTATTAGATTTAGATTATGTTTTCTGTCTTTATTCGGGATAAGTTTATCGACATTGCCCCTAGAATCTAAAATAAAAGGATAATCAGCAATTACCTCCTCTTCGCCATTATAGTACATTGGTTGATATACAATATTTCGCCCCATTGACTTAAATATGGCTTTTCCACCTTTATTAATTGTACTCCATGCTACTGGCTGCCATTTTAATTCATTAAATACGGCTAAGTACACATTCTTTCCCTCTTTTTTAGTCGTGGCACTAAAATCTACCTCTATATCCGTAGTACAGATATATTCATCTGTAACGTCCTTTATGAACGGAGTGAATAGAAGTGGTATATAGTCTAAATCACCCTTCGGACTAGGATTGTGCGAATAAGTCCTTCGGTAGACTTTTGGCATCTTTGATCTTTCTATATAATTATAATTATTATTTTTCAAATCATCAGCATATATTTTACACCAGTTGTGTCTACCGTCAGAATTACCCCAATGTGGGACAAAATCATTAGATGTAGCCAGTCCTGTATATCTATTCTTTGATATTAAACACGATGTTACGGCATTACAATCATACAAACTATGACTTACATTAGAGTTAGATTTGATAGAGTGTATATTAGGACGCTTAAATATATATTTATATATATGGTTCACATATATAGAAGAATAAATATAGCTATCCTGATATGATTGCATTGCTATACTAATATCACTAATTATCTTATTTAACGTATCTCTATCATCAAATATTAATGGTTCATTGTGTATTCTATATGGTAGTAGGTAGTTACAGAAATCATCAAAACTTAAATACACATTCCACGGCAACAATTCCAATAACTTAAACTTAAAATCTATATTGTTGATTAGAAAATCTGATGTTATATTATGTATATCATACTCTTTAGTTAATTTATCACCTGCAAATGCGTCATAAAGAGGCAGAGAGTAGGCATAAGCACGGTGATTTAGCTCCATATCTGGGTTCAAAGAATCAACAACCCTTATATGTTTATCCATATAGTCGCCTCCAAAAGTATAATGTTCTGGCATATTCTCAATTAAGAATTTAGCTGCTTTTAGCTTTAAGCTATCTACTGGATTTTCTGAGTAATGATTAAGAACTTTTTCAAGTTCAATTCTATTCCCTCCACTTTGTTCAAGGGCGTAATCTAACTTACATGTTGTATTGTGGCTACCACAACTAGCAAGGGCTAATATCACAACAAGCATAATTTTGTTCATATTTATAATTCTTATATTTTATATCATATTTTGGTATTGTATATATATCCTCACAATAACTGGATAATAATGATTACTGCTACATGAGCAAGCGACTATTTGATTTTATTTATTCTAAATATTCGTAATGAATCTGCAAATGGATATGCTACCTGAAAAATAGTGTCATTGGAAACAGTTGAATATTCATACCTAATACTTTCATTTCGTTGAAATTCTCTTACTTTTTTCCATCTCTTGCCGCCATTATCACTAAAAAATAGTGCTCCGTCGATATTGTTACGACCAGGATACTGGCTAATAAATGAAAAAACATAATTTCCATCTTTAATTAATGGTTTTGACATGATTGCACCTCCGAAAAAATGCCCCCAATCTATATCTGATATTTTTGTCAGCTTTTCATTATCTATTTGATAATACTCTATTACACCACCTTTTTTCGTCGTTGATAAAAGACTGTCTGAAACATACAATGCGTGTACATAATATGGTAATGTATATTTTGTGATTTTATTCGTTTTTATATCATAGCTATATATATACGATTTATATGATAAAAATTTACCCTCTTCACCCTCTACATCACCAAGAAAGTATACTTTATTTTCATCAAATGGTACATAAATTTTATTCTTAACACTTGGTAAATTCTTAACCTTACTCCAAGTTGTGCCTCCATCATGCGATTGGTATAACCAACCTGTTTTTGTCTTATCTTCAATTTCTGCTTTAACAACAAACATATTTAAAGAATCTACAACATGAAAATTTGATATCTCACTATCAAAAGTATAAATTTTATGCCATTTTTTACCCATATCTTCTGACTTATAAATATGAGATGGGGCTGTTGCTCCGCGTATTCCTCTATCATAATAATCATTATTATACATATAAAGTATGCCACTATAGTACTTTAAACCAGTAAAATCTCTTTTATCGTAATGTAAAGTCTCCCATATTTTTCCTCCATCTATCGTTTTCTGAAGCAATACACCATGAGGGTAATATCCCAGTTTCTTTCTTACTCGCTTTGTTGCATAGGCTAAATCAGGTGTTATATAACAAATGCTAGTAAAATCAGAAGATTGACCATATTTAAGAGGCTGATTAACTTTGTAAGTAATTTCTTCTACATTTAGCATCTCTTCTTTACATGAAGTAAAAAACACGAATACAAAGAATACATATTTTATATAGTTCATATGTGATTTGTTTGTAGTTAGCGATAATCACAATATATTATCGCTAACTTAATATTTATAGATTAAATTGGTGATACAAAATTAGGAACATTAGCCTCAAAATATTCAATTTGTTGTTGGTAAACAATATTTATCATTTGGTCTATTTCTGCATCTGTATATTGTGGCACACCTGATTTAGATAAGACGTGAGGAGGAAGAGATATTATTATTTTTACTTGATTTCGTATAAATTCATGACTATTCATAAACTCAGCAGCTTCGGATACGCCTTTTTGGACATTATTATCCCAATACTGTACTTGTGCAGCCCCAACTTCCATTACTTGTGAAATACCTTCAGACTTAAATAAATCTTCTATATCTACAGTGAATAATATTCGCATTTTATCTGTAATGGGTAATTCTAAAATTCCACCTTCAATATATGCTTGTGCATGTGTTTCAAATGCAGCTTCCCTAAATGCTTCATTATTTTCTTCTATTTCAGGGTTCTCTATTAAGAGGTCTGTGATGGCTTCATGTAACAGGAATGCAGTTTCATCAACCCACTCTGCTCCTTCTGGAGATAAGTAAGATTTAATATTTTTAAACTCATTATAATATTTTTCCCCATATTTAATATAGTACTCTGGACTATTACCTTCACCCAATCTGCCTTCTGCATCCGTATGTCTTTCATTATAATAATTTGGTTCTCCATGTAAATTAGATAAGTTTTGTGGTAACCCTGTATTCCCTCCTGAATTTTCATTGCCTCCATTACCACCACTTGAACCTCCTCCGCCACCACAATTACCGTTGCAATAACGGCTGCCACAGCGATAACAAGCATATTGACACTCCCCATTACAAGACCAACTACCGCAATAGCTACAACCATAATTAGGTTGAGTATAGCAACTACATGGATAATCATTACACCAAGTGCAGCAGTAACAGTTAGGTTTTGTGCCGTGACACTTTGAACAACCATACACATTTACGTCGGGAATATCCATAGAACATGCACCACAATCATCGCAAGTAAAACCGGGGTTCCCGCTTGCAAATCCAGCATTACAAAAACTACACTCCCCCCTCCTGTATACAACTATTAGTTTCACCCATTGAGTAGGCCGCTTATGGGGTTTCAGCTATAGCAACAGAGGTGATACTTTTATCATTGCTATCTACTAACATAGCAACGTGGCTATTAGTATCAATATTTTTTGTAGCTTTAGTCTTGAGGATTCCAATTTGTACTTTTAAGAAGAGCCATTGTTGTTGTACTTTGCTGTGCTGACATAAATGCTGATGATATTAGCATCAATAAAAAAGATAAAATTGTTTTTTTTATAATTATTTTCCTTATATTTCAGAACCATATTTATTTTGGTTTACTAAATTAAGGTATTCTGGCGAATATGTATATTCTTTATCATTTTCGTGGAATAGCATCATATGTAAATATAGCAAAACCAGTACCCTCCATTAATTGAGGTTTCATATCTGTCCCAATTATTGCCCATTTAAACTTTGTATCTGTTAATTCTAGTATCTCATAAACCTTAGTAATAATAGATACCCGATGTTTTTTTAATCTCTCATTATAAGTCTCTATCCTACTTCTGGTAGCGATATACTTCCCGTTAACACTCTTTCCAACTTTACTAAAATCATACGAGTTTGGCTCTTTATTAATAATAGCTTTTGCCTCTTCGGGGTCATTAAAGACATAATATATATTTGACCTAAATTCATATTTTCTTCCTTTATAATTAGTTCCATAAAAGATTACTGTATCTTTTTGAAAATCGGCAAATACCTCCTCATTGATTTTTTTCCAAATATTTTTTCTGAGTTTTTCGTATGTGGTCTCTTTTTGATCGTTAATATTACTAACGCAGAATAGACCAATAATGAACAAAACGATAATTTTTAAGCTCTTTTTCATAATTTTAAATTTTTACAGTTATTAATATTTATATTGTTACCACTATTTTACTAGGGAATGAACTATTCATTTGATCTTCTGTTATAGTTGTGGTTGTTCCAAATTTGGGGTCTATACAAACGTAATCAACATTGCTATTTATTTCTTGATAACCAACAACTAATATAACATGAGACTGAGTAGGAGATGTTAAAATATTTGTTATTATTATCTTTCCATTAGATAATACGTTTTTATAATTAAATTGAGATGTATGAGACTGAACAGAGTCTTCCCCAAAGTATTCCCTAAGTAGTTCTTTTGTTTGTTCGTGTTCGAGACCTGTTGGTGTCAATTCCATTCCAAGTTCTTCTATTTTTGCTTCTATATCACTTTTACTAATATCTATACCTTTTAATATGAATACATTTGCAATTGTAGTTGCGACACAATCTGGTTCTCCTTCACCTTGTACTGCAAATGTGCAAGTACACTCTGTGCAAGTTTCAGATATTACACCACATGAAGGATAAACATAACAACCATTGCACTTTGAACATTTTGCATTTTTGCAATATTCTTGACACTCCCCATCACAACTTGTGCTACCACAGTGAGGGCATGGGTTAGGGTCAGGATCAGGGTTGGGGTTAGGATTTCCACCTCCTCCGCCACCACAATTGCCATTACAATAACGACTACCACAACGATAACAAGCTGTTTGACATCCTCCACTGCATGAGTAACTTCCACAATAGTCACAACCATAATCAGGTTGAGTGTAGCAACTACATGGATAATCATTACACCAAGTGCAGCAATAACAGTTAGGTTTTGTGCCGTGGCACTTTGAACAACCCTGTACATTTACGTCGGGGATATCCATAGAACATGCACCACAATCATCGCAAGTAAAACCGGGGTTCCCGCTTGCAAATCCAGCATTACAAAAACTACACTCCCCCTCTTGTATACAACTATTAGTTTCACCCATTGAGTAGGTCGCTTCTGGTGTTTCAGCTATAATAATAGAAGTAATTATTTTATTATCGATATCAACTAACGTAGCTATGTGGCTATCAGTATCAATATTTTTTGTAGCTTTAGTCTTGGGTACATTTAATTTGTGATAGCTGACAGCAACTCTGCGCCTTACTCCTGCATTTGAGTTATAAACCTCTAAACACTTACCTTCTAAATTAGAGATAAATACCTGCCCCGTAAACGAGTTATTTTTAGTGTATTTAACCTCTTTCTTGTCTTCATTGTGCCCAATCATTGTAACAATAAAATAGAGATACTTTCCTTTCTCATTATTGCGCTTTAAGATAAGTCTAGTATTGACAGTTTTAAGCTCTACACGCCTTAAAATGTCATCTTTTTTCATCCTAGTAAGAGCAAATTTATTCAAGTCTCCTTTAAGGGGTACTTCGAAGATAGTGAATTTCCCCGACTCAATGTCTATGGCTGTTGCTTTGTTCCAGTCAGGTGCAACGACTGCCCGATCGCTAGATTTTGTTGCTGCTACTCCATTTGAGATATTAAAATCTAATTGCCGCAGTTCTGTGGCAGTAGATTCAAAGGTCTCCCTTGCATCGGAGAGTGATGCGCTACTATAGTTGGGATTATCCTCAATAAGGTAATCTTTTGAACATGATGAAATTATTACCACAGAAAAAAGTAATAATAAGTTAAATAGGTTTTTCCTCATAGTGATTGCTATTAAAGTTAATAATATTGCTTACGCGATGGCAAGTTACAAAAAAAAATAACAATAGCAAATAAATAGTAAAAAAATTATATGGATAGATTTAATTTTAAATATTCTTTGGCTTGCGACTTTGCTCGTAATGTGATAGAATTTACCACTTTAGGCTTAAAATCAATAATTTGGCGTGCATAAAATGCTCCTTGGCTACTTTCCTTGTATAGTAGAAATAGTTTATATATAGGCATTATTCTACTTGGCACCATATTATGTGCTTTCATAAAGCAACTATCTGCCGATAATGTATCTCCTTTCATAATATACGCCTCCCCTAGATCGCACATAATTTCTGAAGAATTGCATATATTTTGGCTTAGATACTCAAGCGTGTAAATATCTTCTTTATTATATTCTGCATATCGGAGCATATAATCCATATTGTTTGGGAGTTCTGCTGTTGGTGCTTTGTCTATATTTTCGTAAGCTTTATTGTATTTAAATAATTGCAGTACAGATAAGGGAATAATAAGCAATGTAGTTAAAGCAAGTTTTTTACTTATTACCAATCTAAAAAGTGTTTTACTTTCGCTGCTGCCAATTAGAATAGGAAGCATTATCATCAATGGTAATATATCTGACGGATAAGAAAAAAATGAAAATACAAGTAGGTTCACTAATAGTATTTTTATTTCTATTTTGGTTTTAGAGTTAAAGGCTGCAAGTAACAGCCAAATAAAAATCAATAAGCCTACTATTCCTTGTTCGCAAGCAATATTTATGAACTCGTTAAATGGTTGATAATGGTTATTTGCTACATTACTAAAGATAGAACTTGGATTTGCCGCAAAATATTCTGCTTGATAATTCATATATTTAGATGGCAAGGTGTTCACTCCAATACCAACAATAGGATTTTCTTTAAATATGTTTAAACACACATCCCATATCAAAAGTCTTGCATTTGCTGAACCAACTCTATAGTAATATAGCAAAACTAGTAGCATTAATACTATTGGAGTACTAAAAAGTAAAAATACTTTTTTATTTTTTATCTTATTAAACACCAAACATAGTATTGCAATAACAATAGATAAAAAGGCAGCACGTGAGTCGGCTAGATATAATACATATAGCATAAGTATGCATGATGCTAGTACTGTTAATATATATAATCTACTTATTTTGTTAAGACATAGAAGTATAGAAGAGATAAATGACAATGCAATAAGTCCTGCAAATGGAGCAGGATTATAAAAATTGCCTGTGACTACAAATTCACTGTGATTAGATTCTAATAAGTTTAAATACTGCCCTATGCCAACAAACGATTGTATTACTCCTGATATTAACAAAAATGTTAATATTTTGCTAATTTGAACATCAGATTTCCTAATGTATATATAGATAAATATAAGTAATATCCACTTGAATACAAACAAATTATTTACTCCATTAGATTTCACAAAAAACACACTAAGCACACCATATACTATATACATAGCAACATTCATATCTGTTTTAGATATAGTGATATTACCATTTTTTAAAAAGCATATAGTCAATATTATTGATAATAGATTAGTACTGTCCGATAAAATATTTTGCGTACAAAAATTAGGGCAGATTTCCGAA
>CAYJCU010000030.1:0-21053 GCA_964368765.1 uncultured Rikenellaceae bacterium | reverse complement strand
TTTGAATATCACTAACTTACAGCGATATTACCAACCATTTTTGGCATCATTGCCAACCGAACACCTACCTCTTAAACGGTGTTCGCTCGCTATCGCTCGTTAGGGTAATTCACAAAACAGGGTTTTGCGAATTACCCATAATAGTTAGAACGATTCACAAAAATAGTTTTGTGAATCGTTCTCTATATTAGATGATAAATTAAAACAATTAGTATTAAGATAGATACAATTAGTTTAAGACCTGTGCCTAATAAGAAACCAAGGAATGAGTTAAAAGCTACCTTATACTCTCTCTTGCCTAAATGGCTTGTATGTATATACTCTCCTAAGAGTGCGCCTAAAAAAGCACCCAATATCATACCAAGAGGAGGAACGAAGAACGAACCTACAATAGTTCCTACTAACGAACCCGTAGCCGCTTTATTTGAGCCACCATCTCTTTTTGTCATTGCTGATGGAACTATAAAATCAACCACAGTAACAATAGCAACAATAAAAATACCCGCAATTAAAAGCGTTAAAGAGATAGGCTCTTCGGTATCTAGAAATCCGAAATAACCTAGGATTAAAGCCCCCAAACTAACAACTGCCCCTGGTATTATAGGCACAACGGCGCCTATTATTCCTAATGCTGCCATCACAAAGGCAGATACAATAAAAATTATCTGTGTAATATCCATTTTATTATTTTTTTATATTGTTGTCCGGCAAAAAAATCAAAAAACCTAGTAACTACCTATCTTACAACAAATTAGTTGTAATTTAAATTATAGGGGCTTACAAAAACAAAATTTTGATTTTTTTGCCTCTAGTAGTGCCTGTTTACCCAAAATTGGATTTAGGTGCGTTATAGGTGCCCTAAAACACACCTGCAGAGTACATGGGTACTTTATATGGTGGGTTTTAGGGTAGATATGACGTGCATAAATTCAATCCTCAGATTCGCCGGACACTACTAATTTTTTTACAAAAGTAATAACTATTTCTTATATTCGCAAATATTAGAAATGAAAGTGATTAATTCATAATTTTTTTGTATATTTGTCGGTTGAATTGATAATAATATAAAAATATATAATCGTATGAACTATTTTAAGGGTATGAATTACTTTAGACGTATTAGTCTAATAGGGGGATGGGCAGTTTTTGCTATCTCTTTTGTGGTTTATTTAATCACTATGGAGCCTACTGCCAGCTTGTGGGATTGTAGTGAGTTTATCGCAACATCATATAAATTAGAGGTTGGTCATCCTCCTGGGGCACCACTCTTTATGATGTTAAATAGATTTTTTACTATTTTTGCTGGTGATCCATCTAATGTGGCGGCGATGGTTAATGCGGCATCGGCTATGGCGAGTGCCTTTACTATTGCGTTTCTTTTTTGGACTATTGCGCACCTTGCTATGCGTATTCAGGGTAAACGTATTGATACCATAACAGATAAAGAGAGTATTATTGCTATAATAGCAGCTGCGATAGGTTCGTTAGCTTATGCCTTTACCTACACTTTTTGGTTCTCAGCTATTGAGGGAGAGGTTTATGCACAGTCATCACTATTTACAGCTCTTGTCTATTGGGCTATGCTACGTTGGGAGAATGAGGCAGATAGCCCTTCGGCTACTCGTTGGATAGTTCTTGTTGCATACCTTATAGGTTTATCTATTGGTGTTCACCTACTTAACTTACTAGCGATTCCTGCACTTGTGTTGGTATATTATTACCGTAAAGTTGAGAATAAGAGTAAGTTACAGTGGTGGAAAGTGTTTGGCTTATCTATTGTTATGTTAGGCTTTATTCTTTTTGGTATAGTTAATAAGATACCATCAATAGGGGCATTTTTCGATAGAGTAGCGGTAAACTCGATGGGATTACCTGTTAATGTTGGTTTCGTGGCGTTCTTCCTACTTATGATGGCTGGTTTAGGTTATGCTATCTATTTCACACACAAAAAAGGTATGGTGGTGTTAAATACAGTTATGTTGTGTTTAACAGTTATCATTATGGGTTATAGTAGTTATGCATCTGTGGTTATTCGTTCTATGGCCAATCCACCTATGAATAGTAACGCACCTAGTGACCCTTATCGCCTTATTGCACTCTTAGGTCGTGAGCAGTATGGTAATACTCCGCTTATTACGGGGCACTACTACTCTTCGCCTATGGTGGATTATGATACAAAGAAAGATTATTACTATGATAGTGAGCAGAAAAAATATGTATCTATTGAGGTTGGAGACCCTAGTAGCATAGAATATGCGCCAGGAACAACAACTATTTTCCCTCGTCTTTATAGTGAGCAACATAAAGATGCTTACCAAGCGTGGGTAGATGTAAAAGGAACAACTGTAAATACATCTAAGGGTAGAGTTACAATACCCACATTTGCAGAGAATTTACAATATTTCTTCTCATACCAGCTCAACCACATGTATTGGAGATACTTCTTATGGAATTTTGTTGGTAGACAGAATGATATGCAGAGCGACGGAGGTGTATTGTATGGTAATTGGAAATCAGGTATTAATTTTATAGATAAGATTCACTTAGGTAACCTTGATAATATACCAGAGCACCTTGAAAATAACAGGGGTCACAATAAATACTTCTTTTTACCTTTCTTATTAGGAATAGCTGGTCTTTTCTTCCAGTTACGTAAGGATAAAGATAATTTCAATGTGGTTATGTTCTTATTTTTGATGACAGGTATAGCAATTATTCTCTACCTTAATCAAACACCTAACCAGCCACGTGAAAGAGATTATGCCTATGCAGGGTCGTTCTATGCCTTCTCTATATGGGTGGGTCTAGGAGTTCTTTGGGTCTATAATTTCCTTGCAAAGGTAAAACAGATAGCAACTAATGATAAGGCACGCATGATTATTACCACTGTTGTAACACTGTCTGTGCCAATTATTTTGATTGCAGAGAATTGGGATGACCATGATAGAAGTGGAAGATATTTCGCCCGTGATATTGGTGCAAACTATCTTGAATCTACACTACCAAACTCAATTATACTGCCTTACGGAGATAACGATTCATTCCCATTATGGTATAACCAAGAGGTGGAGGGCGTTAGAACAGATGTTAAGATTAGTAATATAAGCTATTTAGCAAGTGATTGGTACACGCATCAGATGATTGATCGCACTAATGATGCAGCACCTATTAAGCTAACTATACCTAAGCGTGCCTACTATAAGGCAAACGATATTATGCGTGTTGCCGAACTGGTGCCTCAATACACAATTAACGAACTACTAGAATTTATTGCAGATAATTCAAGTGCTAAACGTAATCTTTTGAATAGCTATGGTTTAGATCCTAGAGAGGAGATAATCCCTACTCGTCGTATAGCTTTCCCTGTAAATAAGGCTAATGCTATCAAGAGTGGTATTGTTAAGCCAGAAGATGCACACCTTATGGTTGATACAATATATGTTGACATAGCTAAGGGTAAGCATGCACTAGATCGCTCTGAGTATATCTTCTTAGATATGTTAGGTAGTGCTGATTGGAGTCGTCCTATCTATGTTACTAACATACCAACAGCAAGAAAATTTGGTCTAGATAAATATCTACAACAAGATGGTATGGCGTATAGAATTGTGCCTATTAAGACAGAGGGCTCATACTTAGCGGCTGGTCGTATAGACACTGAATACCTATATGATAAACTAATGAATACATTTAAATATGGTGGTATATCTGACCCAAAGGTTAATGTAGATGAGTTTGTTAAAAATAGCCTATTGGCTTCGCAATTACGTGTAACTTTCTCTCGTCTTGCCTCGCAACTTATTGACGAGGGAGATAATGAAAGGGCTAGTGCGGTTGTTGATAGAGCACTTAAAGAGATACCACACAGTCAATTACCTTACGACACATCGTCTGAACTGCTGTTACAAAACCTATACGATTTAGATCGTATAGAAGATGCTGACGCACTGTTAAAAGAGATAATAGAGTATCATAAAGAGAATCTAGCTTACTATAATTCTTTTGATGATATATATTTACCTCACGTAGCACGTGATATGCAGATTGCTATGTACTCATTGGGTAATCTATATGTTACTGGTAACCGTAATGGTAGGGCTAATGAGGTGGCAGACCTTAAGATGTACTATGATTTTATATCAAGAAAGTAATTATGTAGTGCACGGCGATGACCTCTGAATGAGGTTTATAAGTAATAATTTTTTAGAAATATGGCAAGAAAGAAGAAGAGTCACCCTATTATTGAGGGGTTAGAGATTATAGATATAGCTGCTGAGGGCAAAGCTATGGGTAAGCATAACGATATGGTTGTGTTTGTGCCTATGTGCGTGGTTGGAGATGTGGTTGATGTGCAGATAACAAATAAACGTCGTAGGTTTATGGAGGGTTATGTTATCAACTTTGTTAAGCGTTCAGAAGAGCGTGTAGAGCCTTTTTGTAGCCACTATGGAGAGTGTGGTGGGTGTAAATGGCAACATATGCCATACTCGTCGCAACTTAACCATAAGCATAAGCAGGTTGTTGATCAGCTTAACCGCATAGGTAAGATTTCTCTTCCAGAGGTTACCCCTATCTTAGGTAGCGATAAGACAGAGTTCTATCGTAATAAGCTAGAGTTTACATTCTCTAATAAGAGATGGGTACCTCGTAGTACCTTCTTAGAGGATGAAGATGAGTTTAAATGGCGTGATGCCTTAGGGTTTCATATCTCTGGTGCATTTGATAAGATACTTGCTATTGATAAGTGTTATCTACAAGGCGATCCATCAAATGCTATACGTAATGAGGTGTCGTCGTTCACTAAAGAGAATGGTTTTACCTACTATAACCAACGCACTCATGAGGGGTTGATGCGTAATCTTGTTATTCGCACCTCTACCACCGGAGATATTATGGTTATTGTTATCTTTGGAGAGGAGAATGAAGAGCACCGTTTGATGTTAATGGAGCACCTAAAGGTTAAATTTCCTGAGATAACATCATTACTTTATATCGTTAATACAAAGCTAAACGACTCATATTCTGACCAAGATGTGATATGTTATAGTGGAGAGGATCACATATTTGAAGAGATGGAGGGGTTACGTTTTAAGATAGGCCCTAAATCGTTCTATCAAACCAACTCAGAACAGGCTTATAACCTATATAAAGTTACACGTGAGTATGCTAAGCTAACGGGTAATGAGGTTGTGTATGACCTATATACTGGTACCGGAACAATAGCTAATTTTGTTGCTTCACAATGTAAAAAAGTTGTTGGTGTAGAGTATGTTCCTGATGCTATTGAAGATGCAAAGGTGAACTCTGCTATTAACGGCATTGATAATACTGTGTTCTATGCAGGGGATATGAAAGATGTGCTTAATGAAGAGTTCATAGCTGAAAATGGC
Organism: uncultured Rikenellaceae bacterium; assembly: GCA_964368765.1. Classification (GTDB taxonomy): domain Bacteria; phylum Bacteroidota; class Bacteroidia; order Bacteroidales; family Rikenellaceae; genus JADFUS01. The sequence goes on along the minus strand of CAYJCU010000030.1, from coordinate 15,663 downwards.
GCACCTGATGTGATAATATTAGACCCACCAAGAGCAGGTATTCATGAGTCTGTTGCAGAGGTTATTTTATCTGCATCACCTAAGCGCATAGTGTATGTTAGTTGTAATCCAGCTACCCAAGCACGTGATTTGGCTATCTTCGATGCTATGTATAAGGTTATGGCTGTACAGCCTGTTGATATGTTCCCGCATACGCATCATGTTGAGAATGTGGTGCTGTTAGAGATGAAGTAGTTATGCCCTTATATGGGGGCTTTATCCCTAAGTACGTCACTTTTTGCACATTATAACTTGAAAAAAGTAAAATAATATGAAAGAATTATCATTTTATAAATACCAAGGCACGGGTAATGATTTTATTATGATAGATAACCTATTTGGAGATATATCATTAACTACAATGCAGATAGCTACTCTGTGTGATAGACATAAAGGAATCGGTGCCGATGGGGTTATACTGTTAGAGTATGCAGATGATTATGATTTTAGAATGAATTATTACAACTCTGATGGTACGGAAGCGGCTATGTGTGGAAATGGGGCGAGATGTATAGCACTCTTCGCACATCATCTTCTTATAGGAGTGCAAAATAAACTATTTATTGCCCCTGATGGCCCTCACACAGCATCTATTCTTGAGTGTGTGGGTGCTAAGGGTAATATCTCAATAGGCATGACAGATGTTGATATGATAAATGCTATTGACAATAACACATATTTGCTTAATAGTGGTGTAAATCATCTGGTGTGCTTTGTGAATGATGTTGATACTATTGATGTATCAACTGTGGGTGCCACTCTGAGGTATAATGATAGGTTTGCTGATATAGGTGGGGTTAATGTTAATTTTGTTACTGTTAAAGATGGTAAACTATATATCAGAACCTATGAAAAGGGTGTCGAAGGAGAGACCCTTGCTTGCGGTACTGGTTCGGTGGCGGCAGCTATTGCAGCCTATAACAGTAAACGCATAGAGTCGCTTGAACCTGTTGTTGTGACACGTGGTGGAGAGCTAATAATATCATTTGATTCAAATTTTAAGAATATAAATCTAATTGGCGAGGCTGCTCAGGTATTTAAAGGAGTAGTAGTCATATCAAATAAATAAATGGAGAGTTTTACAATAGCTAACGGAACAGCTTTTCGATATTATGATAGCGGAAAGGGAGAGAGAACAATTTTACTTATTCATGGTTATCTTGAGAGTATAGAGACATGGGATAGGGTTATGACACCACTAGTAAAGGGTGGTTTTCGTGTTGTGGCTCTTGATGTGCCAGGGCATGGTATATCAGAGATAAAGGGAGAGGTTCACACACCCGAATTTGTGGCAGACACTATCAATGCACTACTAGAGAAACTTAATATATCTAAGGTAACAGTTATGGGGCACTCTATGGGGGGCTATATGGCTTTAGCACTTGCTATGAAGTATCCTGAAAAGGTTGAGGCTATTATCATGCATCACTCTACACCTGATAGCGATACTCCAGAGCGCAAGGCTAATCGTGAACGTGAGATAGAGGTTATTCGTTCGGGGCGTAAAGAGCTGCTTGCAACTATCAATCCTGGTAAGGGGTTTGCTAAGAAGAATCGTAAACGTTATGACGATGAGATATTAGAGTTGAGTGAGCAGGTCATGATGACCGAAGATGATGGTATTATAGCTCTACTTAATGGCATGATGGTTAGAGAAGATGGTAACCCAACTGTCTCAAAATATGGAAATAAAGTACTGTTTATCTTTGGTAGAGATGATGAGTTTATGCCAGTAGAGTATTGTGAAACAATTATAGAACGTCATAAAGAGGCGGTAGTGGTATGGATGGATGACTCAGGCCATAACAGCCATTATGAAGAGCCAGAAAAACTTGTTAATGAGATTATTAATTTTGTTGAACCGCAACAATAAAAAATGATAAATGTATGAAGTCAATGAAGATGAATAATGGATTGATGATACCATCAGTCGGTTTCGGAACTTATCAGTCAGCAGATGGCGAAGAGGCAAAAAATAGTGTTATTAAAGCTATTGAGTTGGGATATACCCATATTGATGGTGCAGCTATCTATAAAAATGAGGTTAGTGTAGGAGCAGGTATTAAAGAGAGTGGTATTAAGCGTGAAGAGCTTTTTCTTACTAGTAAGGTGTGGAATAGCGAGCGTGGTTATAACTCAACACTACGTGCTTTTGAGAAGACAATAGCTGATTTAGGTGTTGATTACCTCGACCTATACCTTATTCATTGGCCAGCAAACGAAAAACAGTTTAGTGATAATTGGCGAGAGATTAATCGTGACACATGGCGTGCTATGGAGTATCTCAACGAGCAAGGGGTTGTAAAATCTATTGGTCTTAGCAATTTTCTAGTTAATCATTTAGAGCCACTATTAGGTGATATTAATGTTGCACCAGCTATTAATCAGATAGAATTTCATCCAGGTTTTTGGCAACAAGAGACAACAGAGTATTGTCAAGAGAGAGGAATTATTGTTGAGGGGTGGAGTCCACTAGGTGTTGGTAAGCTAATTAATAACGATGTGTTAGTGGCATTGGCAGCTAAATATGGTAAGACAACAGCGCAGATTGCTCTTCGTTGGTCTTTGCAACATAATGTGATTCCATTACCTAAGTCGGTAACACCAAGTAGGATAGCTGAGAATCTTGATATTTATGATTTTGAGTTATCAGTAGATGATATGGTTACAATAGATGAAATACCACACTTAGCATGGTCTGGATTGGATCCTAACAATGTAGATTTCTAACCTATAGTCAAAGTAATGAGGATTCACGAAACTATTTTCTGTGAATCCTCATTTTTTTTTGATTTTTTTACCGGATAACAATAATTTCCTATATGATATTGTGGAGGATATGTGTTATCCTTAAAATGGTATATATATGCCAACAATATTTCCTAGATCACTACTGAACTTTCCATCTGATTTTAGGCTACCTACACTCTCAGAATCAATATCTACACCATAAAATGATATTGCAGAAATACCACCTGTGACAGAGTAGTTACCCAAAGATGATATATTGCCCCTATTGATACATGAGAATATAAAGCCCTCACAATTATATGCTGTTATACCTGCTGCAAGAGCTTCGCCACCATAATTTTTAGAGATTATATCCCCTTTATTAATACAATTTGTAATCTCTCCTTTTAAATTTACACCAACAATTCCTCCTGTAGGAGTGCTATTAATACTACTAATCATACGAATATCCCCTAGATTAGTAGAGTTTAATATTTTACCCTCGTTAGTACCAGCCAATCCACCTACATGTCGCTGAAATATCCCATGTCCATCAAAAAAACGTGATAGAGCATATTCATCGGGAATAGTATCGTTAGCTAATTCAGTTGTTAAATAGTCATTAACAAAATCTCGCTGTATCATGCTGACATCTGAATTAATTACACAACTATCAACTATGCCGTAATTGTATCCCACTAATCCACCATGATAATCCCATCCAATAACACTGCCTCCCTCTACATGACAGTTACGGACCTTTGCCCCTTGATTTACAACACCTGCTATGGCACCAACATAATATAAGCAATTAATATCAGGCTCAATAAGTTTCAGGTTTTTAACCTCTACTTTATATCTACTCACTCTATCAATATATTCGTATAGTGAAACAAATAAACCTCCCTCACCTTTACTATGCACCTTGAGTCCTATTATTGATTTATTATTGCCATCAAATACACCCCCAAAGCCCGTTGGTACCCAATTAACACTATCAGGAATAGTAATATCGTTAATTAGTATAGCATTTAATCGCTGATTCCCACTATCTAGCCTATCTCTAAATGTTGCTAACTGCTCATAACTCTCTATCCGAACCAACTCAACACTATCTGTATCTATGACATACACTATTTCGGCAGTTTTACTACCTCCGCCTTTTTTATACTTATAGTTTATCTCTGATAGATGGCTATTCATCTCATCTATTTTATTATTAAGCTCTTTGACACTATTTACCCTCTCTCCAAACTCATTGTCGTTACCATGTAAATAGTAGTTTGATAATAGATACTTATTCAAATTAGGGTTATTTGATTTGCCCAAAATATCTCCAATAATACCCCTAGCACCCTCTGACTCTGCTATATTATAGCAAGAAATCATTTTGCCATGCCATAAGCCTTCTCCGACAATACCACCACCTCTGTTTTTGGATATAATCTTTCCGCTATTTTTGCAACACACTATATCTCGACGGTTTTTCCCTGCGATTCCTCCAACACTATTATTCCCCTCTATTACTCCATTGTTGCTACAAGCAATAATTCTCAAAGTGTTGTCGCCAGTTATTCCACCTACATATTTATAACCTATGATACTACCTATATTTCTACATTCAATAATATAGCCGTCATAATTTGCACCCACTACACCAGCTACCTCTCTGCGATCTTTAGCACTAATATCCCCATAATTTATGCAGCGATACACAAAACCTTTATCATTCATGCCAACAATACCGGCACTACGTGCAAAGCCATAGTCTTGACTAGATGTTGCGGTAATATATCCTCTATTTACTGAGTTTTCTATCCACCCATTATTGAGACCAACGATACCTCCAACTCCATATATATAATCTTTAGGATTTAATCCTATTTCATTGATACAGTTATCAACTTTTCCACGATTAAATCCTACGATAGGGGCTACAGAGTGCCAAGTAGAAACAGAAAATTTTCCACTCTTAACAATACAATTTGATATTAAACCATCAATATTTTCTGCCACAACAACAGCCGATTTTGAAGATGTGTTTACATTAACACTCTCGAAGATAATATTTTTTACAATTGGGGTGTGGTACCCATTCTGTCTACCAACTCTTCCAAATAGAGCCTGATAGCTTGCATCAGGAGCATTTATATATAATCCTTTGATAATTTTGTTATTCCCATCAAATATACCACAGAATGGATACCTCCTCTCTTTATCAACTACACCAATAGGTTCCCACACTATCCCTGTGAGGTCAATGTTTGATGTTAGTCTAGCCTTCACATCTTTATAGGCTCCGCAATTTACACTATCACGAAATGCCATCAATTGCTCAGCGTTCTCAATTTTTATCCATTCATCCGCCTCTCTATTATGCTTACTGCAACTAAGAATGAAAAGTGTAAATATAAATAATATTGTAAATCTCTTCATAATATAGACCTAGGTTAATGGTTTAATTTCCTAATATTGTTGTCCGGTAAAAAAATCAAAAAACCTAGTAATTACCTATCCTGCAATAAATTAGTTGTAATTTAAATTATAGGAGCTTACAAAAACAAAAATTTTGATTTTTTTACTTCTAGGAGTGTCAATTTACCCAAAATTGGATTTAGGTGCGTTATAGGTGCCCTAAAACACACCTGCGTAGTACATGGGTACTTTATATGGTGGGTTTTAGGGTAGATATGACGTGCATAAATTCAATCCTCAGGTTCGCCGGACACTACTAATTTCCTAAGATAAAGATTGTTGGTATTTTGCGTAGTATATCATCTATCTTATGTTTTTTCCACTCATCAATTGTGTATGTGTGGATATATTCGTTTTCAGATGATATATTTGATGCTACCGTTAATTTAATCCCCCTAGGGGCTGTTTTTATTATTGTCTCAAATAGCTGCACATTTCTGTATGGTGTCTCGATAAATATTTGAGATTGGTTATTGCGTGTAACTAATGATACCAATTGAGAGATTCTCTTCTCTCTCTCAGCAGGCTTAATAGGTAGATAACCATTAAAAGCGAAAGACTCTCCGTTAAGTCCCGATGCCATAAGTGCCATAATAATAGAAGATGGCCCAACAAGTGGGATAACCTCGATACCTAACCTATGCGCCGCTGCCACAATAGCAGCACCAGGATCAGCAACAGCTGGCACCCCCGCCTCAGACATAATACCACAATCTTTACCCTCAAGAACCGGCTTGAGAAGTGATGCGGCACTATCTGGGTTAGTATGTTCACTATACTCAACAAGTGTTAGGGTGTCTATTGTCACCCCTAATTTACAGCTACTAATAAACCTACGAGCGGTGCGCAGGTTTTCAACTATAAAATATTCCAACCCTTTCAATATTTGCATATTGTGGGTTGGAATAGTTAATAAGCCCCTCTCCCCCTCACTAATAGGGGTGGGGATAAGATATATTTTACCTTTACTCGTCGTCTTCATCTTTTGCATTAATTACCTCAATAGTAAACCTTAATGGTGTTTCAGTGTATATCAGTGTTGCATCTAATTTGTATCCACCTGCTGAACCGTAAGCGTATTCAGGAGCAACAATAAGCTCTACTTTATCTCCTAATCTCATCACAGATATAGCGTGCTTAAATGCAGGAATATAGTTAGAGTAGTTTGTTGTATCTGATTTATCATAGGTATATGACACCGCCTCGTATGTTGAGCTACTACTGTATATATTATTCTCTTCTGCTACCTCAGCCACGTTGGTATCAAATACAAAACCATCTAAAAATCTACCAGTATAGTTTATATATATAGTTGTGTCTGAATGTATAGAGTCAGCCTCATTTTCGTTTCTCTCTAACCATTTGATAAATAGATAACCGTTATTATCTAGACGATTATCATAACCAATCTTACTTGCATACTCAAAAGCCTCAATTTGTGCATCTAAATCACGAGTTGATGACATAGATACTAACTTCATCTTAATGATAGTTGTGCCAGTTGTGATACTTGGAGTGCCGTCGCTAACAATCTCACCGCCAAAACCTAGGTATGTGCTGCCTGTATAGTTATATCCAACAGCAGGCGCTGCTGCTATCTCTATCTCATCTCCTACTGACATATTTTGTAGAGCAAGATAGTGAGCATAGGTTAAGCCATAGTATGAACCATAATTAGCCAATTGGAATGTGAATGGATCATCGTAGTTAGTGCGATAACTAAAAGTACCCAACAAAAGAGCTCTTAACTTGTCTGAATTAAGCATATAAGTACCATCAGATAATTGTGCAGAATACTCAATTGTTACATAAGTTGAGTCGTTAGGTTTTGTTGCACTCTCATCGCTATTTTTGGTAAGCTTCCAGTAAAGCCCCTCCTCATCTTCAACCTTTTCAAGGTGTGGATGATTTTGTTCTACCCACATATCAAATGCGTCGTAGAAATCAACATCATTAACCGGATCGCTATTCTTAGCACATGAAAAAGCACCTATAGTTACAACTGCTACTAATAAAAATTTTAAATTTTTCATATTCATTCTCTTATTCTTTTTCTACTTATACCATACTATATACGCTAAAGTAGCCTATATTATTGTCTTACTATCTTAATTACATCTATATCATAGGTTATAGCACTCTCAGACGGGATAATACCTATCTCTTTTACTCCAAACGCTAATGAGTATGGCATAAATATAGATACTTTATCTCCAGTTTTTAGGTTCTCTAAACCATTGTGTAAACCTGTTAATAGCTGTGTCTCGCCATATTTAATACCAAATGGAACTAAATTTTTGTCATCAGCGTTAAACCCAGCCGCTTCAGCAATATTAATAACATTCGTATCAAAAAAAGTTGATGGTCTACTGTTAAAAATATATGCAGCATAGTTAATATATATAGAGTCTCCTACACTTAATGTTAAAACAACCTCTTCAGTAGTATCATCCTCAGGCACAACATCACTCTTTGTGTCTGCTCCATCCACTATATCGCTACCATCTGTTGTGGTAGTGTCTGCCTCTTCAGGGATATATAAGGCTTCTAGACGATTAATTCTATATACTCCATTAATCTCTTCATACTGAACCTCTAAACCCTCAAGATACTCTACTATATCTATTATTTGTTGTTTATCGTTATCAACCTCAGTTGAGTTACAACCCACAAATATAGTAATAAATAGTATTAAAATAAAATGTTTTGCTTTCATATCTCAAAAAAACTAATTTAAACCCAATTTTTTAAGTAGTGCATCAACCTTAGGCTCTCTACCCATGAAGTTAGTATATAGCTCCATAGCCTCAATACTATCACCCTTAGAGAGTATCTTATCTCTGAAATCCTGAGCTGTTTTTTGACTGAATACACCCTCTTTTTCAAATCTAGTATAAGCATCCGCCTCTAAAACCTCAGCCCATTTATAACTATAATAACCTGCTGAGTATCCGCCTGAGAAGATATGCGAAAATGCCGTTGTAAAACAGCTACCCTCAATAAGTGGCATTAATATACAATCTTTTGTAGCTGCAAGAGAGAAATCACGTAACTCTCCATTAAAAGGGGTGGTTAGTGTGTGCCATGCCATATCCTCTATCCCGAAAGATAATTGACGCAACGATGCTATACCACTTAAAAAATTACGAGATGCTATTATTCTATCTATAAGCTCGGTAGGTATAGCCTCTCCTGTCTTGTAGTGCCTAGCTACATCAAGCAGAAAATCACGCTCTATAGCCCAATTCTCCATTATTTGAGATGGTAACTCAACAAAATCCCAAGCAACATTAGTACCACTAACAGATGGATACTCTGAGCGTGAGAAGATACCATGTAGCGCATGACCAAACTCATGGAATAGAGTTGTTACCTCATTAAATGTTAATAGAGATGGGGTAGTGGCAGTTGGTTTAGTGAAGTTGCAAACAACAGATACCTGTGGGTTATACTCCTTACCCTCTAGCTCAAAATACTCTCTAAATGTTGTCATCCATGCACCACCACTCTTAGTAGCACGAGGGAATATATCAACATATAAAACAGCTAGCTCTTTGCCATCTTTCTCATATACTCTATAACTCTTAACATCTTTATGATAAACATCTATACTACTATCCTCTTTAAATGTTATGCTATATAGTTTTTCACATAAATCGAAAAGCGATTTCATGACGTTTGATAGCTCGAAATATGGTTTTAACTGCTCATCAGAGAGTTCCAGAACCTCTTTGCGATATTTCTCTGAGTAGTAGGCATAATCCCATCCCATTACTCTATCACTTAATCCATGCTTAGAGGCATAGTCATTAATAAGCTCTATCTCTCTCTTAGCATGTGGTAGCGATGCAGTTAGTAGCTCATCTAAAAACTTACTAACAGTATCAACACTCTTAGCCATACGCTCTTTAAGAACATAATCTGCATGAGATGTAAAGCCTAAAAGTTGCGCCTTCTCTAACCTTAGATTAACAATATCTTTTACTATATTAATATTACTATTTGTCTCTCCTAAATAACAGCGACTAGAGTACTTACGAGATAACTCCTCTCTCAACTCACGAATAGCACTATACTGCATAAAAGGAACCATGCTCTGCGCCTGAAGAGTGATAACCCAACCATCTAAGTCACGCTCTTGTGCCTCAGCGGCTGCTCCTGCTATCACAAAATCAGGTAACCCTGCAAGTTGCTCTTTATCTGTTATGTGCATAGTATAGGCATTGGTAGCGGCTAACACATTTTGATCAAATAGCAGACATTTTGTTGCTAACTCCTCTGTTATCTCTCTGTAACGCTCTTGCTCACTATCAGATAAATTTGCACCATGCCTAACAAACGAGTCATAACACTTTTCAACTATACGTTTTTGAATAGCAGTTAGCCCCTCCATACCGCTATTGTACACCTCTTTAACCTTATTGAAGAGAGGCATATTAAGAGATATGTAATTGCCAAACTCTGTAAGTGTAGGTGTTAGCTCAATAGCCAACTCTTGCATCTCTTGTGATGTATCTGCATGGTTTAGATTAAAAAATATAGATGTAATTCTATCTAACTCCTTACTCGCAAATTCAAGTGGCAGAATAACACTATTAAAAGTAGGTTGTTCGTTTGATGATATAATGGCATCAATACGCTCTTTTGCTACTGTAATAGAACTCTCAATTGCAGGTTTGTAATCTGCTAAGTTAATCTCACTAAACGGAGGAAGTTCAAAATTGCTTAATAGTATATTCATTGTTTTCGATTATTAATAATAGTTATCAAGGTAACCACTACTCTTTTCAAATTTAAGATCTTGAAGAATAGATGATTTAACCCTTATATTAAAACTCCAACTCTTACGGAAACCTACTGGTACCCATGTGAAATCCATCTGCCAACAGTGTAGGTCACGATTAATAGATACCGAACCAGGTGTTAGCTCAAGAGTCTCTAAGTTAAGACCACCACTGAATGATAATCCCCACTTAGGGGTTAGTGTAATACTACCATTATATGATACAGTTTGTACCACACTTCTGGTCGTACCTGAGTTACTAAAAGTGAAGTTATAGTTCATACTAAGATTCCACGGTATTGAGAAATTATAATACTCAGGGGTGAGCAGTGATACCGCCTCCATGGGGTTTATATTATTCTCTACCAATGTTCTATTTTCATCTGCTGTCAAGTTCCGTGGTAGTGTCTCGCTACCAGTACCAGACCCTTCACCCTCATAGCCAAATACACTCCTGAAAGAGTATCCGAACGATAAAGATGCCGATGTAATACGTCCGCCTGTGAGATCAAGACTTGAAGTTCTTACCCCTAAATCGCTATATCGGTATGGGTCATAAGTTGCACTTGCATTGATACCCAACGATTTAAACAATGTTGTACGTGCCGAAATAGATATAGGGCTCAACTTCATTGAGTCTGCTAACATATTGTAAGATGATGAGAAGTTAAGACTCTCAAAAACCTTAACCTTTGCCACACCACTTGTATCACGTTTACTACGAACCTTCATCTCAATGTTGTTGTTCAGAGAGAAAGATATAGAACCATTTTCTCCATTACCAGGCACACCATAGATTCCGTTTTTATATGGAGAGTAAGTCTGTGTTGTTCCATCCTCATTTGACTGTACCTCACGGTAGTAGCCATACTTATCCTCGCCAAAGTTAGGCGAGTATGAGAGACTAAACGATGGTGTCATCATGTGGCGGATAGCCTTAATAGCCCTATCCCCCTTAAATTGATACATACCATATAATATAGTTTGGAACGATACCGAGGTGCTATAATTGAAGATACGATAAAAACCTTGCTCTTCGCCTATATCGATACTCTTTGTATCTGGATTCCATGTTTGTATCTCTCTAGTAAAGTACCACCTCTCTTGATAACTTGCAGATGGTGTGATATTCAGATAGTTTAATGCAGTGATAGAGGTACTAATAGGTATCTGATGGTTAAATCCATATTTCATATCCTCAAACATACTAGGTTTAAGAAATTCACTCTGCTTAGTGGTTACCGAGTTGTTAAAAGTACCACTATATGACATACCTATCTTCTCATACCAACGTTGCTTACCCACTGCGTTTTTACGTCTGAAAGGGAATATTTTTGATACATTAAATGCCATAGTAGGTAGAGAGACCGATATAGTTGAGTCACGATTATTCTGCGAGTGCTGCATACTAGCTGAGAACGAAAGAGGTTTACCTGCCCACGTCTTAGAGTATGAAATACTTGAGTTTGTTTGTGCTGTTATATAGTCGTCTATATTACCATTATATTTATTATATGAACTAGAGCTAAAATTAACACTAGCCGAGAATGTTGAATTAGGCTTAAACTTAGGGTCTTGTGAGTGGTTCCATGTAAGACGGTAGTTATTTGTGTTAAGATAGTCTGATGCCCCCTGCTCTCCAATTATATCTTTTGAGTAGTTGAATGCAAAACTACCATTATACTTATATCTTACCCTATAAGTAGAGGCAAGTGCCGCCTCCCATGAACCTAAAGTGTATACACCAGCTGTTATACGAGCATCTACATAGTCGTTAAACGCAAAGTAGTAACCAGCATTTCTTAAGTAGAAACCTTTTTGCGACTCCTCTCCATACTCAGGTAATATAACTCCTGAATTTCTGTCAGACATAAGAGGGAAGAATATAAATGGTATCACAAGAGGATATAAAGGAACACCCTCTATAACTAAGTATGATGGTCCTGCGATAATCTTCTTTGATTTCTCTCCTTGAATTAGCTGTGCCTTTGTTGATGCAAGATAGAAGTGTGGCTCTGGGCAATCACATGTTGTGTATCTTGCCGATTTTATGTTAAAATGCTGAGCATCCATCATCTTAAGAGCCTCTCCATGTATGAAACCCTCTCCCTCTTTTCTATAACCACCACTAATCTTAGCTTTACGGGTCTTTAGGTTGAATGCAAGACTATCCATATCATACTCTTGCCCTCGGTCATTAAACTTAGGCTTAGTGTAGTTACCAAGAGAATCTGTCTCACCTATACTCTTTATTATATTGGTACTTAGATCTAAAGTCATAAACGCACCAGAGAGTTTACTCTCTGTATAATCCATCTCGGTACCCTTATATAGATACATCATGTTGGTGCTCATGTCAAAAATCATAGAGTCTTGATTTTTACTCTTAAGCACATCATCAAGGTATCCATCTTTTATACGTGGCACCTCTTTTACTACTACTGTATCAGTTACAATAAGAGAATCAGTAGCTAAACTATCTAATGCAAGAGTATCCATTGCCAAAGTATCGATAGGTGTTAATAGGCTATCAACTCTAGCTAGTGTTGTATCTGGTTTTGTAGTTTGTACTGAATCAGGCTTGCTGATAGGTCTATAAATTGAGCCAATACTATCTATTGATATACTATCTTGTTCTAAATCATGATGTTCATGATCACGACCAGCAATATCACTCATTTCAGCTCTTCGCTGTTCACGCATTAGTTTACGAACCCTCTTAGTCTCGGCTTTTTCAAGTGCACGTTGCTCTTTAGCACGCTTCCTCTCTAGTGCGCGCTCTTCACGCTCTAGAGCTTTGATTCGTTTTTTCTCCTCTTTTTCAGCTCTCTTAAGAGCCTTTTTTTGTTTTCTTAACTCTTTTTTTGAAAGAGTTTTTGTCTCGTTATTTTGACTATTTTGAACTGTATAACTGTTTGGTTGATAGTTATTTGCAATAGCCTCTAGTGGTAGAGACATCTGCATAATAATCATCAACAGAACAAAATTTACTATATATTTATTCCTGAAAAATTGCAATTTAATTAATTGTTAGTTAAATTTGTACGGCCTTAGCTTAGTTTAATGTTTTTTATCACTCAGACAAAGTCAGCGCAAAGATAGATATTTTTAAGGAATTTATAGGCATATTTAGTGCGAAATTTTATTTTATGAAGCATTTTTTATTATTTTTTTTACTTTTTTTCTGTTCGCTATCTCTTTCAGCACAGAAAAAAGAGCAGTTTAGGCTCAAAACAGTAGTTATAGATGCTGGTCATGGCGGTTCTGATCCTGGGGCTGTCTATGGGAAATTATATGAGAAGGATATTACTCTAGATATAGCAAAACGTTTAGGGGCAAAGATAAAAAAGAGCTTTCCGAGTATAAAGGTGGTCTATACTCGTAGTACTGATAAGGCCTTATCTCTTAAAGAGCGAGGTGCGATAGCTAATAGGGCTAATGGAGATATTTTTATATCTATACATGCTAATTCAACTGCAGATAGAGTGACTAAGGCATCTGGTACTGAAACTTTTACTATGGGATTGCATAAATCAGAAGAGAGTTTAGCTGTTGCAAAAAAAGAGAATAGTGTAATTACTTTTGAGGATGATTATGAGAAGAGTTACGAGGGGTTTAACCCTAATGACCCTGAATCATATATCATGTTCGGGTTAGGGCAGTATAGTTATAGTATGTTGAGTATTTTGTTAGCCAATAATTTTGAAAAATACTATACAGCAAACAGACGTTTACCATCACGTGGCGTTAAGCAGGCAGGTTTTCTGGTGTTATGGTATCCTGCTATGCCATCTATATTAACAGAGATAGGGTTTATTAATAACCCTAAAGATAGGTTGCTTATGTCATCTAGTGCTGGTAAAGAGACTCTTGCTGAGTCTATGTTCAGAGCCTTTAAATCTTATAAAAAAGAGGTTGAGGTTGAGAGTGTGTACACCTCTGAGAGTGGTACTGAATCGGTAGATACTGAGATTGATTTTATCAATTACTCTAATCATGCGGTGGGCTATGCAGTGCAGCTAATAGCAACCTCTAAAACTATGGATATCAACCCTGTCAATTTTGGTAGTCATTACGATAAGGTATTTGTTATAAAAAGTGGTAAGTGGAATAAATATTTCGTGGGGCTACTGTCTAATTATGAAGATGCTGTGAGAGTTAGAGGAGAGATAAGGAGAGAAAAGAAATATAGAGATTGTTATATTGTTGGTATCAATAAAGCAAAAATAACAACTTCATCGGAGATAAAGAAAATATTAAAATAGAAATTAAATAGTTAAAGTATGAAAATTAGTAAAGAGGCGAGAATTGGTATCTCAAGTGTGGTAATACTATTTATCCTTTATTGGGGGGTGAATTTCTTGAAAGGCTCTAATATATTGAGCAGTCTTAATACCTACACAACGCAGTATGCTAGTGTTGATGGCTTAGAGGTGTCGTCGCCGGTTGTTATCAACGGAATGAAGGTAGGAACTGTTACGCGTGTAGATATGAGAGATGTGCGTGGTGAGGTAGTGGTTGATTTTGCGGTGAAAGATGCTTATAAGATACCTACTAACTCTATTGTTGAGCTAACTAGTCAGTCACTATTAGGCGGTATGCAGTTGGTTATAATAGTAGGGGATGCTAATACCTATCTAGAGGATGGAGCTACTGTTGAGTCGAGAGTAGATAATGGTTTAGAGGATGCAACTAAAGAGGTAACGGCAAGGGCATACTCTTTAATGGATACCTTAACGTTATCATTAACTAAGATTAATGCACTTATGAGTGAGGATATGATAGCAGATGTAAAGAGTACTATCTCTAATCTAAACAATTCTACTGCAACACTGAGTGATATTATGGAGAGTGAGAAGAAAAATATTAATGAGATGCTTGCTAATCTTACTAGCTTAACAAACGAGCTTAATGAGATAATGCCTGCCACTAAACGCACGCTAGATAATGTTGAGTCTCTATCTGATTCGCTTACTAATAAATTACCAGAGATGATAAATAGTGTAAACGATATAGTAACTAAGCTAAATAGCGACGAGGGTGTTATTAATAAATTGATGACTGATAAAGAGTTATACGATAATGCAACCTCTACATTAGAGGCGGCAACAAAGCTACTTGAGGATTTAAAGGCTAATCCTAAGAGATATGTTCATATCTCGGTTTTTGGGGGTGGCAAAGATAAATAGTATATTACATGATTCTCAAAACAGGGTTTTAGGAATCATAAAAACATAAAAGAGAGGGCTCAGTTTACAAAAAACTAAGCCCTCTCTTTTCGGCTAAAATTGCCGGTCTGGAAGACCGCCCGCCGGCGTGAGGCGAAAATGTTTTTCTGTGCACGGCACGGCGTCCACCACCGCTAAAAAGAGAAATTATTACGCAGAGAAACGGAGTAATTATTTCTCCTCGGTGGACGCACGATTCGTTAGAGTCGTAACTCATTTTTTCGGCAAAACAAGTGCCCCCCATTCATAAAAAAGAGGGCTCAGTTTACAAAAAAACTGAGCCCTCTTTTATTTATATATCTTTTATTGTTGTCCGGTAAAAAAATCAAAAAACCTAGTAACTACCTATCCTGCAATAAATTAGTTATAATTTAAATTATAGGGGCTTACAAAAACAAAAATTTTGAT
>CAYJCU010000029.1:0-21345 GCA_964368765.1 uncultured Rikenellaceae bacterium | reverse complement strand
TTTTGTAAGCCCCTATAATTTAAATTGCAACTAATTTATTGCAGGATAGGTAGTTGCTAGGTTTTTTGATTTTTTTACCGGACAACAATATATTCGTACATATTAATTGCTAATTAACAGAGTGCGCATACGAAAATAATAATTAAGGTTATTATTTTTTTTTGTGCTTAAGGATAAGACGAGCCATTGCGATGAATGAGAACACAGCCAGCAGAACATATAGGGCATAGCCAAAATCACTACTAATAAAATCTACCACCTTTAAAGACCATGATAACTCATCATTATTGTGCTCTACTATTGAGTATGCTCCGATAATTATTGCCGACAGTACTGTCAATATTGTTAGCCACAGTAGTATGTTAGACTCTTTCTTATCATATATCAGATTAATATCATCTGTCAATATATCTAACTCATATTTTAGCTCATCATACTGCTTAGGTATGCCAAACTGATTAAATATGATTTTTGTTAAATCATCTAACTCCTGCGCAGATGTATAGCTATTATTAAGGGTTGTAACAATGCCTAAACGCTGCTTTGCCATATCCTCTACACTCTCTCCTTTTTTGTATATATTCCGCTCTAAATCTTTGAATTTATCATTAATAATATTTTTTGTGATAAATCCACGCTCAAATGCCTCTAGAATCAGATGGTCTAAACCTGCTATACATGGTTTTATTTTAGTATAATAGTGATTATCACTGCCATACAACCTCTTGTGCTGAGACAATTGACTAGTAATATACTCTTCAGATTTTGAGTTAAGTAGTAGAACATGGGTTCCATAAAAACATGCTTTTACAAAATCACGAGAACCCCATGTATATTTTGTTACCTTCTCTTTCGCTGAAGCAGTAGGTACATATCGCCACCCCTCATCACTAGTAATAGTGGCATAAAGCTCTTTGTATAGAGAGTCGTTATGCTCTAACTCATTAATAATACTCTCATTATCAACCTCAGTAACAACGCTCTCAGCATATCTATATCTTTGATATGGTATCAACAGATACCGTTACATTATCATCAAGCAGAGATTTATCCACATTTTTCAATCTGTTTATATCTGGGTCAATAGCAGTAACGTTATTGTAAAGAGTGTTAAATCGGCTAATTAGACGACCTTCGCCACACCCTACATCCAGCATTGACTCTCTCTCACCTGCCTCATGTTCTATTATTGAAAGAACCCTATCAATAATAAGTCCCTCACTTCTACCCCAATAATCACTATCCGTACACTCATACTCTTTTATCTTTGTGTGTGTTATAATGTCATTAGGATCAGGATAATTATAATTCATAATTGATATTTTAAAGCATTATCAACAGAATATAGTGTGTATAACACTATAATTAATGTCGTTAAGTTTTTTCTTTAATGTTTTGATTGCCTTTAGCTTAATGTTGTATATGGTCTGCCTCTTTTTATTCATAAGTTGCGCTATATCCTCAGTGCTCCACCCTTCTAGCTCTAGTTGTAAAATTTTTGACCACTCCTCAGGAAGCATATTTAACAACTCTTGCACCTGTATATAAACCTCGCTCTCTATTATCTCAATAAGGTCATTCTTATCACTCTCAATATGTTTTTTATATCTCTCATTAACATCGTTGTGTCTAAGGAAATTTTTGAAGCCATTTTTGACGGCAGAGAACATATATACCTTTAGGTTTATGAGATTAGTGAATTTAAGCTCTTTTGAAGACCACAATTTAATGAAAATATCATGAATAATATCAGATGGCGAGTGCTCGTAGCCATAATAGATAGTGGCTACATAGTAGTGCAATTCTTTATACAGTATATTATAAACCTCGCCAAATGCAGCACTATCACGCCTATTGAAACGAGACACCAATAACTCCTCTATTTTATTGATATTTTCTGTCATGTCACAAAGATAATAATTTTTTTAAAAAAATATACATCTTACGAGTAAATTTTAGTCACATTAGGTGTATTATTAACAAATAGCGTAAAAATTATGAGAGAGGAGAATCTATTTAAGAGTAGTAGTGAGATTGCCAAGAGTATTGTTAATAGTGTTGGAAATGGTAGTGAGTGTGCACCTAATAAGAGTGCACTTGTTGATGCGCTTTCTATTGTTGAAGATTCTGAAGAGTTAATTTTGAATTTGTCAAACAAGGATAGAGTTAAAGAGATATATAAGAGTGCACATAAGGGAGATAAGAGCGTAGATATAGAGAGATTAATAACTTCAATAGATAGGCGAAAGGCATTAAGAGGTAGGCGTAAGGCTGTCATATCCCTTATATTAGGGGTGGCATCGGTAGTTGGTGCTATATCATTATGGATAGTGAGCGAGAATAGAGATAATACCATAGAGAGTAGAACAGAGGTTGTAGCTAAAGCCTATACTAAGCCTACGCTTATAATAGGAGATAACAAACATATTGAATTAGAGTTGGGTGGGCAGGTAAATGGCAATAAATTATCAAATGTTGTTATCAATACCAAAGAGAAGAATATTGAATATGATAGCGATGAGGGTGGGGATGATATTATTGAAATTCACACTCTTGTGGTGCCCGCACAGACAACTTATAGTATTAAGCTATCTGATGGAACGAAGGTTACGCTTAATGCTAATAGCGTATTAGAGTATCCCTCAACATTTAGTGACACGGTAAGAGGTGTAAAGTTGGTGGGAGAGGCATATTTTGATGTAGCTAAATCAAACAAAGAGTTTGTTGTGGATATAGATGGTGCTGAAGTTGCTGTTTATGGTACACAATTTAATATCAATAATACCAATATTCAAATGCCTGAGGTGGTACTTGTAGAGGGTGCTGTTGGTTTCCGTGTACAAGGCGAAGAGGAGAGGCGATTAAAACCTAATAACAGGCTACGTTGTGATTATATTGCAAAGAGGTGTGATATAATAGATGTTGATACAGAGTATTATACGGCGTGGAGGCTGAATCAATTTAAATTTGAAGAGCACTCTGTTTATCGAATTTTAGATGATATAGCAAAATGGTATGGGGTTAAATTTATTGTAACAAACCGTACTAATAATAAACTTTATACTCTTACTATGAGTAGAGATATAACTATATTAGAGGCAATTAATCAAATAACACGTATGTCTGGTTTAGACATTATTAACGAAGGAAGGGGGGTGTATGTGATAGAGTAGAACTTTTACATTTAACAGTGAGTTGGCTCGTACTCATAAGAACAGAGCAGAGAGATATTTAACCTATGGAGATAGGTTAATGGTAAATAATTATTAATTGAACAATTATGATGAGAAGTAATTTTACACGAATAATAGTTACATTCATCTTTTTGATAGGTTTTGGTATATCAAACCTGCAAGCTAATAGTGCAAATGAGAGTTCGCCTATTTCAAATTTGCTAAATGACAAATTGGTCACACTAAAGGTGACTGATATGCCACTATCTAAGATATTAGATGATATTACACGTCAAACAGGAGTTGGGTTTGCATTCGACAATGAGAATATCGATAAACATCAAAAGATAACTGTTGAGGTGCAGGATGCATCTATAAATGAGGTGTTAAACAGGTTATTAACACCTATCAACTATAGTTATGAGGTTGTGGGCTCGGTGGTGCATATTAACAAAAACACCAATATATCAGAGGTTAAACCACAAGAGCAACCTAAAGATGGAAAATTTAAGTTTAGCGGTGTAGTTGTAGATGATAACGGACGTGAGCTGATTGGAGCAACGTTAATTATCAAGGGCACCAATGACGGTACAATCACTGACGATAAGGGGGTATTTACACTTATGGTCAATGATGGCGCAGAGATTGAGATTACTTATAATGGTATGAAAGATTTACTATTAAAAGCAGATGTAAAAAAACCAACCATCAGAGTTGATATGGAGCGTGACGACATGGCGGTTAGTGATGTTGTTGTTACGGGTATCTTTAAGCGTAAGATAGATAGTTTTACTGGTTCTTATGCTAGTTACTCTGGCGAAGACCTGAAAAGAATCGGAGGAACAAGTATTCTTCAATCGCTGAGAACTTTAGATCCAGCCTTCTTAATTATAGATAGTAAACTAGATGGTAGTAACCCTAATGTTCTTCCTGAGATTGAGCTGCGTGGTGTCTCTACAATTCAGGGTATTGGAACAGAGTTTGGACAAGATCCTAATATGCCACTATTTATCCTTGATGGGGTAGAGGTGCGTTTACAAGATATTGTAAATCTGCACCAAGAGAGGGTGGCAAGTATTACCATTCTTAAAGATGCTGCTTCAACAGCTATTTATGGTTCTAGAGCGGCAAATGGTGTTATTGTTGTTGAGACAGTAGTGCCTAAGCCAGGTAAATTAACTGTTTCATATAGTGGTGGTTTATCAATACAAATGCCAGACCTGTCAGACTATAACCTTATGAATGCGGCTGAGAAACTAGAGTTTGAGAGATTAGCAGGAGTTTATGATCCAAATACTGCACTAGGTGAGTCTTATACTTCATCTTTAACAAGTTATATTTCATATAATGAGAAGTTAGAGGAGGTTCAGCGTGGTGTTGATTCATACTGGTTATCTGAGCCTCTACGTGTAGCAGTTAATCACAATCATAGCCTTAATATAGATGGTGGTGATAGTGCTGTAAGATATGCGATAGGCTTTACTTATACAGGTAATAATGGTGTTATGATAGGTTCGCAGAATAACTCTATTGGTGCTAACTTTACTCTTTCGTATAGAACAGAGAAATTTATCTTCTCTAACCGTTTTTATACAACTATATCATCACAAGAGAATGAGCCCGTTGCTTTCTCTGAGTTCTCAAAGCAGAATCCATATTTCCGTAAGTATAAAGAGGATGGAACTATTAACGAAATTTTAGATGTAGACTTTTATGGTGATGTAACATATAACCCTATGTATCTAGCATCATTCCCAAATGATATTGATGATAGAGATATTAACTTCTCTAACTCGTTCTCTGTTGAGTGGAAAATATTAAACGAATTAAGAGCTAATGCCTCTTTAAGTTTAACATATAACACAGCCGAGAGAGAAGAGTTTAAATCTCCTTTCCATTTAGATTATGCTGAGACAGTTGATTTAACACAAAAGGGACGTTATGCATACAGTATAGGTAAAAGATTTACTTATAATGGTGATATTGATGTAACTTATGGTAAGTTAATAAATAAAGTTCATCAAATTAATGCTGTTGCTGGTTGGGATTTTAGAGAGTATAACAATATGTCTAATGGTTACAGCCTTACTGGCTTTACATCTGATACTCACTCTAATCCGCAATATTCAGCAGGTTTTAAAGAGGGAACTTTACCCACTTACGCTTACTCAATATCTAGATCTACAAGTTTCTATGGTAATGTACACTACGGTTATGATGGACGTTACTTGTTAGACTTTACCTCTCGTGCCGATGCGACATCTGTATTTGGTTCAGAGGAGCTATTTAGCTATACATGGTCTGTGGGTGTTGCGTGGAATGTTCATAATGAAAAGTTTGTAAAAGATTTAAATCTTTTCAACCTATTTAAGATTAGAGCATCTATGGGTAACCCTGGTAACCAAAATTTTAGCGCATACCTACCTTATAAAACATATACATACCTAACTAGTAATGCTAATATGTTTGGACAAAGTGCTGTTATATCTGCAATTGGTAATCCTAATCTTGAGTGGCAACGTACAATAGATAAAAATATAGGTTTCGATATGGGTATTTTAAATAATAGATTGAGGATAACATTTGATTATTATAATAAGAAAACAGAACCACAACTTATTAGTCTTCCTCTGCCAATATCGTCTGGAGCAACCTCTATTAACTCAAATGCTGGAGGTCTATTATCTTGGGGTTACAACGGAACAATTAATGCTACTGTTATTCAAACTCGTAAGTTAGTGTGGAATGTGAGCGCAACTTTCGGTATAGATAGATCAGAATATTTTGGTATTGCAGAGTACCTTGAAGATATAAATAGCACGGCAGAAAATGCAGTTGGAGATTCGTTTGAAGGAGATCAAACCTTGCTGAAAAGCATTAAGGATACCGATGTATTTAAACGTTTCTACGATGGGTATAGTCCTAATGCACTATTTGGTGTACAGTCGTTGGGTATCGATCCTGCTACTGGTTACGAACTATATATGGGCTTAGATGGCCTTCCAACTTATACTTATGATTATAGTAATGAGTTCTATGTTGGAAACTCTCGCCCTACATATCAGGGAGTTGTTGGAACATCACTTCAGATAGGTAATTTTGATGTTACAGCTAACTTCAGATATTCAGTAGGAGCTATGGTTTTTGCTTCGGCACTTTATCAGAAAGTAGAGGCATTAACTCAGCCAGACCTACTATTTAATCAAGATAAACGTGCACTTTATGACAGATGGCAATTCCCAGGAGATGATGCAAATTTCTCTGCAATTACAAATATTGATATAAGTAATACTACATCGCCTGTATCAACACGTTTCTTAATAAAAGAGAACACATTCTCAATGGAGTCTCTTTCAGTAGGGTATCGTTTTGATGGAGAGAAGTTAGCTAAGTATGGCTTTAACTCTTTAACAGCAAGGATAAATACTAACAATCTATTCCGTATCTCGACACTGAAAGAGGAGAGGGGTATTGATTATCCTTTTGCTAGAATAGTATCGGCCACTATAAGCGCAAGTTTCTAATATGAAGTGGATTTTATAAACGATTATAAATATTATGAATATGAAATCAATAAAAATAAAATTATCTGCATGTATCTGTATCGCTCTGCTAAGTTTTTCATGTAGAGATTGGTTAGAGGTTGATACGCCAGATAGGGTTATGGAGAATAAACTATTCTCTACGGCAAAAGGGTTCAATGAGGCCCTTAATGGGGTGTACATAAGTCTGTATGACGGTAGTCTATATGGAGGAGCACTATTAAATAGTGGTTTCGACGTGTTAGCACAATATTGGGCATTGAAGCCTATTGGGGGTGAAGAGAGTACCTCAAATAATAGTAATTTATTTCTGTTTAACAGTGTAAATAAATCAACTCTGTCTAGTGGTGTTTGGAATCAAGTGTATGGGTTAATGCCTGAAATCAATACCATCATTGAGCACTGTGATGACGATAGAGCTGTATTGTCTGACACGAGATATAATATCATTAAGGGAGAGTCCTTAGCACTAAGAGCAATGCTTCATTTTGAGATACTAAGGGTATTTGGTCCTATCTTCGGCGAAGCGAGTGAGGTAGAGCGTAAAATGCCATACTCAAGCAGTTCTGAGATTATTCTTAAAGAGTTTTTACAACCTGATGAGATAGTAGAACTTATTTATAAAGATCTTGCAGATGCTGAGAAATTATTAGAGACTAGCGACCCTATTATTGAGGAGGGGAAAATGGCTCAAGATAGTTTAGGTATGACAAATGAGCTAAGATGGCGTAATTTTAGAATGAATTACTACGCTGTTAAAGCACTTACAGCACGTGTAGCTATACATGTTGGTGATTTAGATAAGGCTTATGAGTATGCTAAGCAGGTTACAGATGAGGCACAAGAGGAGAATGATTATTTCCCATTTACACCTGATGCTGATCTTGAAATTGAGGAGGCTGGAGATTATGTTATGTCTGAAGAGATAATATTCGGAATGTATAACACAAAACGTGAGGAAGATATTCATCGATATAACCACTCAAATGACGTTGCAGAGTCTAGTGTGCTGAGAATGAATGATGATGCAATTGCTGTTTTTTATAACAATTTAGATGTTGATTTAAGAAGAAACATGTGGGCATTGATGGAGAATGATGAGGGTCATAATCAGATGTATTTTATTAAGTATGCTACACCGCAATTTGATAATCAAGATGATTATAATGCAAATAGATATATGGGATTTTATGTGCCTATAATTAAAATATCAGAGATGTATCTAATTCAGGCAGAAGCAAAGTATGAAACAGATAGAGTTGTTGCATTAGAGGCGCTTAATAAGGTGAGAGAGGCTAGAAATGTAGCAAACGTACCAGAAGATACAGATACCTTGCTAGATGATATTAGAGACGAGTATGCTAGGGAGTTTATTGGTGAGGGGCAACTGTTCTGGTTCTATAAACGCAATAATTATGCTACTATACCTCAATACTCATACATAGGTGATGATGGTACATACACAACTAGAGCAGTTGAAGAGCTTGATTACTTCTTTACTATTCCAA
Organism: uncultured Rikenellaceae bacterium; assembly: GCA_964368765.1. Lineage (GTDB taxonomy): Bacteria > Bacteroidota > Bacteroidia > Bacteroidales > Rikenellaceae > JADFUS01. The sequence goes on along the minus strand of CAYJCU010000029.1, from coordinate 13,122 downwards.
CAGTAGAGTTAGACTATTTAGATTAACAATCGGGTATAATTAATTTAATTAAGATAATATTATGAGTAGATATAAGATAATAATTTCAATCTTTGCTTTTATAGTAACTATGTTTAGCTGTCAGCAGAGAGAGATGATGGATTATGAGGGGGCGGACGGAGTATGGTTCTGTATTCAGCCACCAACCAATACAGGTTTCGGAGATCCTGATACTTGGCCTGCTGTCGATACTTCGCAGATGGCATTTATTAAGATGGATAACTCTGTTAATGATACAGTGGTATCTATTCCTGTTCGAGTTATGGGTAATATCAAAGATTATGATAGAGAGTTTGGGGTGCGTGTAGCTGCAACTTCAACCGTTATTGAGGGTGAGGATTATGAAAATGTTCTTAGCTATTATACTGTTCCTGCGGGCTCTGATAGAGGGTATGTAACAGTTAAATTCAATAGAACAGATAGAATGCTTACAGATGAGTTCTATTTAACTCTTGAATTGGTGGCTACGGCAGATTTTACTGTGCCATTCCCTAAAAGGATTATTCCACCTCTAGGGCAGCATGGTCCCGAAGATAGTGTATATGTGAATAAGCATACACTTATTGTTAGTAATTTGCTATACACTCCGCAGGCATGGAATGATTATGTAGGTGGGCCATTTACAGCGAAGAAACTAGAGCTTCTAGAAGATCTTTATGATGTTACTTTTGCTCAATTAGATGATCCTGATCAGATGAATTACTCAATCCTTAGACCAATGCTTAAAGGGGTTAAATATTACCTGATGGAGCAAGAGGCGGCGGGTACGCCAGTATATGAAGAGGATGTATTTGGCGAGATACTATACTATACGGATGAAGAGGGAGAGTTTATTCTCGATGATGATGGAGAGAAGATACCTGTTCCAGTAACTTTAGGTAATATTTAATATTTTTAAATAACATTAATATTTTTTGATATATGAGAAAATTAGTATATATATTAGTAGCAATGTCGTCTCTATATCTTTATAGCTGTTTTAAAGATTTGGGCAACTATGACTATATAGAGATACAAGAGCTAGAGTTTACTATCCCTCAAGACACAACTGTTGAAGAGGATGAGACCTATTGGTTTAGAGTTGTGGCAGGTGTTGATACGCTTATTATAGAGCCTGAAATAGAGCAGAATATAGGTGTATTCAATGCTGCAGAGTGGGATATGGCTTGGAATCAGGATAGTGATAATAATGGAAATTACATAACAAGGTCAACAGATATAAATCTTGTATACCCAGTACCTCTTGAAACAGTAACAGGTTCATATTCGATTTCCCTAGTTCTAATACATAAAGAGACTGGCGTGAGATACTTTAGAACATTCTCATACAGCGTTAGTAACGCATTCTCGTCAGGATTTCTGCTACTTACGGAGGATAATAATAACATAGGCCAACTTGATATGGTGTCGTTTGTGGGTGGAGATACTGTTCTTCTGCACGACATTATTATTGGCGATGATGTGCCTGAATTGAAGAACCCTACCTATGTGTGGCACAATACAAACTACACTAACAATGAGGTGTTGGTATCTTATGATGGCGGTACTATCATGATGAGTAAAACAACTATGGAGATGCTTCCTAATAAAGTTGCAAGTCAAATTAAGGCGGGTAAAGAGCACTTTGATTTAGGTATACTTCAGTTTGCTACTGACCCCCACAGAGACAGATTAGCTGTAATTGATGGTAATGCCTTTGAGTTTGATCATAGTGGTAAAATATATGCCAATCCGATTAATATATATGAGGATGATTTAACAAAAACATATAGAGTAGCTCCTAAATTAGCCGTTGCACCTGATAAGAGAGCTAGTTACTCGCGTAAAACGGTTATGTATGATATGGATAATAAATGTTTTACCTATTTTGTGAGTAATAGTACGGCAGGCCGTAGTATAAATATAGATTTTAGCCATAAGCTAGAAGATGCGGCGGGCGATACAATCAGTTGGAATACAAAGAAAGATTTTCCAGATAGCGATGGATTAGATTGGGTTGATACTTTCCACTCAACCTATGGTGTAAACGGAACAAATACAACTATTTTGACAGATGGTAATGGTAAATATTATGCATATCGCTATAATTTCCCACTATTATCATCTCAGTGGAAAATCTATAGTAAAGAGGCGCGTGTTGAGCTAGTTGGCGCAACTGATATTGATAAGGCTGAGTTCTGGTTTGCTTCGGGTACACAACCTTATATATTTTATACTGTAGGCTCTAAGGTATATGGCTACGATCTTGTTTATGGCAACAACTTAGCATTTACTTATGATTTAGGGGCAGAGATTACAGCTATCTTTGATGCTGGTGCAGCTGGCTATACTGATGTTGATAAAGGGGATGGATTTGTATATATCGCAACCTATGGTGGTACTGAGGGAAGTGCTAAGGTACAGAAATACTCTATTACTGATAGTCCTAATGTGGTTGAAATTATCCCTACTCTTCAAGAGATTAAAGATGAGGAGACAGATGAGGTGATTGCTACCAAAGAGATTAAGTGGGAAGGATTTAATAAGATAGTTTCGCTTTGGCGTAAATATTAGATAATTAAACAATTGGGTTGCTAGTCTGCTTATAAACTAGCAACCTTTTTTAAAAAATGGTATTATGAAAAAAATATTTTTAGCACTATTGATGCTTTTATCTGTTAGTGTTGTCTTTTCGCAGGCAACCACTAAGGGGGTTAATTTTGCAGATAAAACACTTCCGCAAGCTCTTGAAGAGGCGTCACAAAACAATAAATTGGTATTCTGTAATTTTAGTACCTCGTGGTGTGGCCCTTGTAAGACAATGCGTGAAAAGGTGTATCCAGATAGCGAAGTGGCTGAATTTATAAATAGTAAATTTGTATCTCTTTATATTGATGCCGAGGCTAAAGAGTGGGTTGAGGTGGCTAAAAAGTATCGCATTACGGGCTATCCAACTATTGTTATTCTTGACTCTGAGGGTAAAGAGAAGGGTAGAGTAGTTGGTGCGCAGGGTAAAGAGCAGCTTATAGACCGATTATCTATTATACTTGATGATAGTAGGTCTCCTGAAGGACTTAAACGACGTTATGACTCAGGAGAGAGAACCCCTCAACTGATTAATGATTATGCAATGCTTTACATGCGTTCAGGTAACGAGATAATGGGATATGAGATAGTAGATAACTACTTTAACTCTCTTGATAATGCTAGTAAGGTTGCCCAAGAGAACTGGTTTTTATACCACACATACGCAGTTAGATATAATGACATAAGAAGCAGATACCTAATTGATAACTATAAAGAGTTTTATTCTACTATTGGTAAAGATGTTGTAGATGAGGAGGTTTATAGAATTTTACGTCTTGAGTCGTGCGGCTATTTATCGGGTTATCTAGTAGATAAAGGTGATTTTGTTAGAGAAGATTATGAGAAAATTAAGGCAGATATAGAAAAAACTGATATAACAAAGAAGAATTATCTAATTGCATCATTAAGGGTATCTGAAGAGAGAATCAAGTGTGGTTTGGATGCTAAAACAAACTTTGCTTCGTTTATTAAGGTGGCAAAAAAAGAGTTTAGTAACCTTGAGAGACGAGATTGTATGATATTGGTTAGTAACCTATCTAATATAGCGGTTAAATCATCTAATAGGGTTAAAAAAGAGGCTATTGAGCTAATAGAGAGATATAAAGCAACTTATGACTATCAACGCAATCCACGTTTTGATGTATTGGCTAAAACAATAAAAATATTAACCCCTACCCAAAGAGGAGATATGATAGCATTTATGGATATATCTTTCGATGAGGCGGTGGCAAAGGCTAAAAAAACAGGTAAGTTAATATTTATAGATTGCTATACCGTTTGGTGTGGGCCATGTAAGGTTTTATCTGAGCAGGTTTTTACGGTTACTGATGTCAAGAAATTTTTTGATAAGAATTTCATCAATCTAAAGATAGATATGGAGAAAGGCGAAGGGCCTGAATTGGCAAAGAGATTTAAAATTCGTAGCTACCCAACACTTCTTTTGGTTAATGGTGATGGTGAGATAGTTGATACATTGGTTGGCACTATGGGATTCAAAGAGTTTCTTGATTACTACCAAAAGGCCTATGATAAACTATCAAAATAGATATTTAAAGAAAAATGTAAAAATTTCTATAAGAAAATTTGGTTTGTTGTTATTTTTTCTTAGATTTGCAATCATGTTACTCTGTTTCCTTTAGTATGTAACCTATTTAATCCTACAAGTATGAAAGAATTTAAATTAATTGCAATACTACTACTTACTCTAGGCTCTTTTAGTGCAATATCTCAAACAAAGGATGTAACACTTGAAACTTTAATAAAGAATAGATGGATAGGTGAAAGTCATATAATTATTGAAATGTACACAAAAGATAGTTTGTATAGCTTTGCTCGAGATAAAGAGGATGAATCTCTTTACAAAATTAACAGGGCAAGAGTATACTATCTAAGTGATAAGCCTGAGCAACAATTTGACCACTCTAAGGTAGGGGAAATCAAACGAGGTAGTATTGCTGTGGTTTTAGATGAAAGAAACGGTATTATTGATAATCTAGAGGTGTATTCAGAAGGTGACAAACTGTTAGGGAAGTATCTAATATCTTACAGTAGTAGTACGGGTGAATTTGTTCCTATGTTTGGAGGTGTGGGTTTAGATGTGCGTCGCCATTTAAATGTGCGTACCCCTCTACCAGAGGATACTAATATTAAGTTTCAGTATTATAAAGAGTCATCAGTGTCGTCAAAACTTATAAAAGGTAAAGAGTTCTATATAAACAGATTAATTTATATAGAAACTCAGCTAGACGTGTTTTACGCTCAAAAAGAGAGCATTAAGTCGAAGGCGAAAGATGAATCAATGGATAAAGAACAGAAGAAAATTGAGAGTTCAATACGTGCACTCGAGAAGATGAAAGCAAAAGCAGAAGAAGATTATCACAAAGCCCCAGAGAAAGATTCTATTGTAACAAAAAAAATAAATGAAATTAGGATTAATCCTGATAAATAGGCGCGTTGATTGCTTTTCAGGGAAACCAAAAACGAGGCTGTCTCAAATTATTTAACTAATTCGAGACAGCCTCGTTTTGTTATAAACTTACCTTTTTGTTTGAACGATATATCATAAATCCGTTTCTATCATGATTTCCGGTAGTTACCCTCAGCTCCTCACCATCTATTACTTTTTCTATAAACAGATCATTATTATCAGGATTATTGAAAACAGACATCAAATGCTTTGTTTGTTCACATAGGTAATAAACTCCTGCAAAAGCGATATTTTCAATTTTGGGCTCTTGAAAATTTCCGACAGCCACATCTATCATAGCTTTTAAATAATCATATCCAGTACTAAGGGGAACTAATTTCTCTGAAATTTCATCACCAGCACCACGTGGATTAAGCTCTAATAAATAAATATCATCTTTGTCATTTATAGTAAATTCAACATGCGCCGCTCCGTCTGTAAAGTTTGCTTTATCAAGTACTCCTTTTAGCACATTCTCGATTTTTTTGCAAATTTCTTTGGAAAATGCTGGTGGATGATGATGAGCTAAATCTACAAAATGTGGAGGTCCGGTATTTACTTTATCAGTTATTTGGAGCATAAAATGTTTTCCTCTATAAGAAATCGTTTCTACCGACATCTCTCTACCCTTAATATATTCTTCTACTAGAACAGTTCCCAGTGGGTTATCAAGTGCATCCTCAAAGGCAGGCATAAATTTATCCTCTTCATGCACAAACCAAACTCCTTTTTTAGCACTTCCCACTACAGGTTTAATCACACAAGGAAGAAAAGGTATAGTTTCGATTTTAGATGCATAAGTAAATCTAAGTTGTGATAGTCCTTCGACCTCTCGTGATAATTCACGTACGATAGATTTATCCTTCATTTTAAGCATACTTTCGTATGAATTTCCAATAAGCCCTAACTCTTCTGCTACATAAGCAACAACTTCTGCACAAAAATCTGAACGATTGGAGAGAACACCACACACTTTTTCGTCTCTACACTTCTCTACAATCGCATCTTTATCCTTTAAGGATATTGGATAAAATTTGTCTACATAATCTTTACATACTGCCCCGTCTTCCCAAGCAAAACAGATGGTTTCATAACCTAGCTCTTTCGCCTTAAGGCACAATGCCAATTGCCCTGTTGCCGCTCCTATAATAGCTATTTTCATTTTATCTAATTCTTTTTGTAACGTCTAATTTTCCTTCTATTTCTATATCTAAATATTGCTTTGTAATATAATTGTCAGAGCTCACCTTTATGACACTATTATTAGGCAAATTACGTTTAACTACGGTTCCTGCTCCGACAATACACTTCTTACCTATCGTTACTGTTTCAAGTAAAGTTGAACTAATGCCTAGAAAGCTTTGCTCTCCTACGACACACTCACCCGCAACTAGACTTCTTGTCCCACAAAAGCAGTGAGACTCAACTCTTGCGCCAGTGCCTATATGAGCATAATCCTCTACAAAACAATTGTCTCCGATAGTTGCATTAGAACGCACTACAACAAAGTCTCTAAACCAACAGTTTTGTCCTATTTTATTACTCATTAGAACAGCTGTTGGAGAGATAATATTTGCAAAACTATATCCTCGTGCATCCATTTCCTCATATACTTTCCTTCGTATAGAATTTAATCTATTCCAAACTATTGCTACAAATATTTTTACGTCAGATTTATCAATAAAAGAATCTAACTCTTCTATAGGATAAATTGGTTTCTCTCTCAACATTGAATTTTTCATATACTTTTTATGCACAGAAAACCCAACAACATCGAATAGATCATAATATACAATATAATCGAACAACATCTCTGCAGCTTCATTTGTACCAATAATCACTAATTTTTGTTTCATAATTATTATATTTTTTTCATTCACAAAACTATATTATTCATCAGAACTATATACTAATGGAGGCGACATAATAAACGATGAATTAAATGAAAGTGTGTAAGAACCCACTCGTTCAAAAACTACGATATCTCCGTAACTTAGAGGTTTATCCGTTTCTATCGTAAAAAATCTATCAAACCCAAGACAAGTGGAGCCTGAGATGACTTGTTTAATTCCATTTTTACATTCATGAGAATTACTCTCTAGCTTATAGAAATATGATTTTTTATGCAAAAAAGGATCAATATGAATCCTACTACCATCTAATACGACAAACCTTGCTCGACTTGTTTCTTTATTATTAATCACCTTTGTTACATACGAAAAAGCTCCTGCTATCAAACTCGCGCCTGGTTCGACTATCAACTGTAATTTTTCTGGACTATATCCACCCTTACGTAACGACGAAGATATTTCGTTAAAATAAGTTTCCCAATTTAGATGATGCTCTATGCCTCCAAAAAAACCGCCACCTATGTCACAATATTTAATATCTGCCAATTGAAATTGTTTAACTACATTTATAAACTCATCAACTAAATATCTGTAAATTTTCAATTCTCTAGTTGTAGTATTCACATGCAAATGGAGTCCTTCAATTTTTACATTTTCCGCTTGTTTAAGCTCTTGAATAGCTTGCTGCAACTCTCCAGATGCGAGCGAGAATCCAAACATATTTCCTACCTCACCGCCATTACCTTCTCCAGGGAATTTTTTTTCAATATCGATGTTTATTCTAATCCCTACTCCTATTGTTTGTATAGGATTTCTTTGAGCAAACTCAAGAATATATTCGATCTCTTTTTTTGAATCAATATTTAGAATGATGCCGTTCGACAATATTTCATCAACCCATTTTTTTCTTTTATATGGGCCATTACATACTATTCGACTAGCGTCATAATTACAAGTTTTAAGTAAGTTATATTCATCTTCAGAAACGACCTCAGCATCCATCCCCAAATTTTTAATATACGTTAGTAAGGGTGGGTAATTATTTGTCTTAACAGAATAAGCCACCTTCGTATTATTCCAATATTTAGCTATTGCAGATTTTAGTTTCTCATAATCGCTTTTTAGAACATTTTTATCGAAAAAGAAATAAGGAGTTTTTATATCTCTATCTATTAAATACTTATGCATTTTATATACTGTTAGTTTATTTTATTTTCATTATTGTTGGTACCAATTCTTTACAAATAACTAGGTTGTTTTCTGTTTCTAATAAAGTTGGATTTGTGCCCATGCCCAACAGCCAATTAACAATTTGTTTTGGGAAATTTGCACCAGCAACGTGTGAGAAAGGGTATTGACCTCCAAATCTACAATTCATCTCTAAAACATATATTGTATTATTAGGCAAAACAAAACAATCTACATCAAGGTTTGCAATATGCTTTAGTGATTTAGCTATTGTTTTACCTATCTCGATTAATTGTGGGTTATTATCTATTCTTGCAATATCTGTCTCTCCTGCACGCATTGCAATTTTCTCTTTAGGTATAACCACCACATTTTCTCTTTGTAGGTCATTAAAGACATCTAAACCATACTCTTTACCTTTGATTTTTTCCTGAATCATAATACACGATTCGGCATCTTCATTAGATTCAAACCGTAAATATGTGTTAAATATATCTTTTTTTAATTTACGATAAAAAAATTGTAATTCGTTGTTATCCTCTACCTCATATATGCCTATACTACCCATCCCCCAACGTGGTTTAAGTATCAAAGGAAAAGATATTTCACTATTCTGAAGTGCCTTGAACGTAGCATCCATTGAAATAAATGATTTAGGCTGATTTAAACCTAAATTCAATAGATAGTTATATGTTTTCCATTTGTCATTACATATATTAACTACATCAACATCCGATACAATAACACTTATTCCTTCAGCCATAAATTTGGCTTTATTTTTAGATAAAACAGGTAGATCAATGTCAAATAAAGAGATAATAGCTGAAATATTTTCTTTTCTGCAATAGCTTATTAAAAATTCAATATAGTTTTCATCATAAATTTGAGGTGTTATTACAAACTTATCAGCTTGACATAATGCCTGTGCCATCACACTATTAGAAGCATGAACAAGCCCTATCCCCTTTAATGCTTCTTTAAAGTAGTTTACTATATAGGTTCTTCGTCCTGCTGATGTAAGTAATATGTTTATTTTTTTATTCATTTTTCTAACCTTGATTTGTTTTTAATATATAAGCATATATTCTATGAACTCCTTTTTGTTCAAAGGCAAAAGTAATGAATTTATTTCAATTCTGCAAAACATGCTTGCTATCGCTCGTAAAGGGCAACTCTCGAAACTTTGTTTCGAGAGTTGCTTTTGAATCACCCTTTATTATTTTTTTAAATCTTTTATGCACTCTTCTGCATAGCTCTTCATATTGTCGTCGCCATATCTTATCATCTTCTGATAATACTCTATCGCACTCTGTATCTTCCCTTTCATAGTATAGACATGGGCAATATTACTCAAAACAATAACATCTCTTGGGTCTATCTCCTCAGCCATTAGCATATATTCAAGAGCCTTATCGTAATTACGTAACTCCATATACACTATTGAGATATTTGATAAACTCTCAACATGCTCGGGATAGTGTCTTAGGATAGTCTCAGCTATCGTTTGCATATATTTATATAACCCTTTATCCTCTAAGTCGTAGATTCTTGTTTGGTAATCCTGAATAGCACTGAACATAGATTTTTCAGCATCTTTGACCGGTTTATCATCCTCCCAAAGCCATTTGTTATTATTCTCAACAGAGTACTCAACAGTTTCGATAATGCTCTTTGTTTGGTTCTCATAATCGCCTATCATAGAGAATAGATATGTTTTGCCATTACGCATATCAAGACGGTTAGGGAACTTCTCTATACCTTGGTTTATCCAGCTTATAGCTTGGCTTATTAACTCAGGCTCATACTTAATCTCGCCAGTGATATATGCTATCGGCTCTGTTATATCCTTATCTTGGCTCATAATAGCTATCTTGTCGCTGCGCTTAGCATTCTCAACAATAGTAACTATCTCATTCCTACCCCTATTAACATAATGGTTGAAATAGGCTATATAATACTCTGCATCTTTCTTGCCTTTACCCTTTTTCTCCCACTTCTCTAAAATTTCTAACTGCCTCTCCACATCTTTACTATGTAGAGAACTCTTGAATAACTCTTTGTAATCTTGCCCTATGGCTTGACCAAAACTAACGCATAATAGTAGCGTTAATAATAATTTCATCTTTTTCATAACTGTGATTTAAAAAACTTAAAAAGAGATGATTAATATATTGCCATTAATCATCCCTTCATATATAGTGTTACAATTTACTATTTCTTAAGCTCTTCAACAAGATACTTATAGAAATATGGAATTGTCTCGATACCCTTGAAGAAGTTAGCTATTGGGTAGTTCTCATTAGGTGAGTGAATAGCATCAGAACCTAAACCAAAGCCTAATAGGATACTCTTAGTGTCAAGAATCTTCTCAAAACCACTAACAATAGGGATACTACCTCCGCTATAAAAAGGAACTGGTTTCTTGCCAAATGTCTCGAAAACAGCTCTCTCAGCAGCCTTATAAGCAGGAAGAGCAGTAGGAGATACATAAGGATAACCACCGTGGCACGCCTTAACCTCTACCTTAACGCTAGATGGTGCTATGCTCACAAAATAGTCCTCGAATAGTTTGCTTATAGTGTGGAAATCTTGGTCTGGTACTAAACGCATAGATATTTTAGCCTGTGCGATAGATGGGATAACTGTTTTAGAACCCTCTCCCGTATGACCACTCCAGATACCATTAACATCTAGTGATGGACGGATACCTGTACGCTCCATAGTTGTGTAGCCCTCTTCGCCACATACATCAGATAATTTAAGAGACTCTTTATACTCCTCTAAACTGAAAGGCGCAGCGTTAAGTGTCTCACGCTCTTCAAGAGTTAAGATACGAACATCATCATAGAAATGAGGAATAGTAACCTCGCCCTTATCATTTGTTAGCTTAGCTATCATCTCTGTTAAGATATTAGCTGGGTTAGGAACAGCACCACCAAAAAGACCTGAGTGTAGGTCGTGGCTAGGACCTGTTACCTTAACCTCCATATAAGCTAGACCACGTAGACCACATGTGATAGATGGTACATCCATAGCAATCATACTAGTATCTGAGATAAGGATAATATCAGCCTTAAGAAGCTCTTTTTGCTCTTCGCAGAAAGCATATAATGATGGAGAACCTATCTCCTCTTCACCCTCTAGCATAAACTTAACGTTACAAGGTAGCTCATCGCTCTCAACCATAGCCTCGAACGCCTTAACATGCATATAACCCTGTCCTTTATCATCGTCCGCACCACGAGCATATATCTTACCATCACGAATATCTGGCTCAAAAGGAGGTGTTTGCCATAACTCAATAGGATGAATAGGCATAACATCATAGTGTGCATATACCAATACTGTTGGAAGAGAGACATCAATAATTTTCTCTCCATAAACTACTGGGTTACCAGCTGTTGGCATAACAACTGCCTTATCAGCACCAGCCTCGATTAACGACTGTGCTAGGTGCTCAGCGCAACGTACCATATCATCTTTATGTGCGCTCTCGGCACTTATTGATGGAATACGTAATAAATCAAATAACTCATCAAGAAATCTGTCTTTGTTCTCTTGGATAAATGCTTGTGTCTTTTTCATAATGTTTATATTATTAGAAATTTTAATTTATTCTCAAGTTAGTAATTAAAAATATTTTCTTCAGCCGCTATTGTCAGTTTTTTTGTCTCGCTAGCCTCTACACGACCTATTATCTGAGCATCAACACCAAACGATTTGCTAATAGCTATTATCTCGTCAGCATGTTGTGGCTCTACATAAATCTCCATACGGTGTCCCATATTAAATACCTTATACATCTCACTACGTGGTGTGCCGCTCTCCTGCTCTATAATACGGAAAAGTGGTGGTATCTCAAATAGATTATCTTTAACGATATGTAGGTTATCAACAAAGTGCAGAACCTTTGTTTGTGCTCCGCCAGTACAGTGTATCATACCCTTAACTGCCCCTCTGCACTCTCTTAATATCTTAGTGATAATAGGTGCGTATGTACGAGTAGGCGAAAGAACCAACTTACCAGCGGTTACACCCACCTCTTCAATAATATCCGTTAGGCCATAAGAGCCTGAATACACTAACTCTGAGGCTAACTCTTTATCATAACTCTCTGGATAGGTATATGCCACACCTTTGTTGAACACATCATGGCGTGCTGAGGTGAGACCATTACTTCCCATACCTCCGTTATACTCTGTCTCATAGATTGATTGCCCATACGAACAAAGACCCACAATAACCTGTCCTGGTGCTATATTCGCATTATCAATAACCTCATCTCTGCGCATACGTGCCGTAACTGTACTATCTATTATTATTGTGCGTACAAGATCTCCCACATCGGCTGTCTCGCCACCTGTTGAGTAAATACCTACACCCATCTCACGCATCTTAGTTAAAAACTCTTCTGTTCCGTTTATTATCTCAGCTATTACCTCTCCTGGGATACGGTTTTTATTACGTCCGATAGTTGAAGATAGTGTTATATTATCTACGGCACCCACACATAGTAGGTCGTCGGTGTTCATTACAATAGCATCTTGCGCCACTCCACGCCATACAGACATATCTCCTGTCTCTTTCCAATAGGCGTAAGCTAACGACGATTTAGTACCTGCACCATCTGCGTGCATAATCAAGCAGTGCTCTTCTGAATTTGTAAAAATATCGGGTACTATCTTACAAAAAGCTTTTGAAAATAGCCCTTTATCAATATTCTTAATTGCTTTATGTACATCCTCTTTCCCCGATGATGCACCCCTCTTTGCGTATCTTGATGTGTCTGTCATATACAATCAATAATGTTTTAAAATTACTTAGTAACCTGTTTCTTACCCAAAACTCAGGTTAGCAATGCAAAGGTAACAAAATTTTTATAATATAGACAAATTTCTTTAAAAATTATTTCTATATAGCTTGTTATTGTAGTGATTTAGTGTTATATTTGTATAATTATAAAATTAGTAGTGTCCGGCGAACCTGAGGATTGAATTTATGCACGTCATATCT
>CAYJCU010000028.1:0-21708 GCA_964368765.1 uncultured Rikenellaceae bacterium | reverse complement strand
GGATTCAAGCCTCGTGGAGATAGAGACGGTTTCAGACCACGTCGTGATGAGGGTTCTTTTAAGCCTCGTGGCGACAGAGATAATGGTTATGATAATAGAAGAGGTGATTACAACAGAGATGATCGCCGTGGTGGTGGTTCTTATGATAATCGCAATCGTGATGATAACAGAAGATTTGACAGCGACTATAAAAGAGCAACAGATTACAAAGCAACACCTCCACGTGAGGATAGACCAGACTATGCACCAGAGAGCATACACGAGCAATTAAATGTTGATTTAGAGTTCCGTAAAGGGGATATTCGCTTGAATAGATATGTATCTATGTCGGGTATTTGTTCTCGTAGAGAGGCTGATAAATTAATTGAAGATGGACGTGTAGCTGTTAATGGCGAGGTGATTAAAGAGTTAGGCTCTAAGGTTTCAGTAGAGGATATTATCACACTTGATGGCAATATAATCAAGGGAGAGAAGAATGTATATATCCTTATGAATAAGCCTAAAGATTTTGTAACAACACTTGAAGATCCTAATGCTAAACATATTGTTACAGATCTATTAGGAGATTTTGTTCATGAGAGAGTTTATCCTGTTGGTCGTTTAGATAAGGGCACTGTGGGTGTACTTATTTTAACAAATGATGGAGACCTAACAAAAATACTTACTCATCCATCATATAACAAGAAAAAGGTGTACCATGTTTTCTTAGATAGAAACATTACCGATTCAGACATGGAGAAGCTTGCTGATGGCGTTGAGTTAGAGGATGGTATCGCTTTTGCTGATGAGATAAGTATTGTAGGCGACGACAGAAAAGAGGTAGGTATTGAGATACACTCAGGTCGTAACCGTATTGTTAGAAGAATGTTTGAGCACTTAGGTTATAAGATAAAGAAACTTGACAGAGTATCTTTTGGGGGCTTAACAAAGAAAAACCTACGTCGTGGAGAGTGGAGACACTTAACAGCTGATGAGGTTGGATTATTAAAACAAGGAGTAAAATTCTAATATAATATAATGTTCTGTTTATCTATTCAGAATAGCGATTATGATATGTGTCGCCACCTGCTCTCTACCACTCCAATGGTAGAGATTAGGGGCGACCTATCTTTTTTTAGCGATGATGAGTATAGTAAATTGTTTGAACATAACAACCTACTTTACACCTTTAGAGCTAAAGATACAAACATAGCATATAATCAACTTAAAAAGAGCATATTATTAGGTGCTAAGATGGTTGATATAGAGCTATCTAGTAGTCACAGCGAATTACTCTCACTACTAACAATAGCTAGAGAGCATAATACAAAAGTGGTTATATCATACCATAATTATATTAACACGCCATCTATCACAGAGCTCGAAGATATTTACTTAAAAGCTATGAATCTAGGTGGGGATATTATAAAAATAGTTACCACCGCAAATAGCTTAGAAGATGGTGTAGATATATTAAAACTATATGATTCAGATATAGTAAAAAATAGCTCAACGCCTCTAATTGCTTTTGCGATGGGAGAGAGGGGGAGATTTAGTCGTCGTGTAGCACTTACTAAGGGTGCCCCATTCGCCTATGTATCATTAGACAATGAGAGCCAAACAGCCTCAGGTCAATACACACTAAAAGAGATGGAGAGGTTATTTAACCCTAATAACTATCCATATATAATAGATAATAACATCTCTATTGACACCACTTTAACAATACCATGCTCTAAGAGTATATCACAAAGAGCTGTATTGGCTGCTGCACTTTCTGAGGGTGTAACAACACTTCATAACTACTCTCCGTGCAATGATAGCGAGGCGATTATCAGCGTCATAGAGCTATTAGGCTGTAAGGTAGAGAGAAGAGATGATGTATTAACAATCGTAGGTGGTTGTTTTAGCAATAATAGCAAAGATTTAATATTAGATATTGGCGAGAGTGGTCTACTTACTCGTCTTATGATGCCTATTGCACTACTTTTAACTAAGAGTGGCAATAATAATGTCACTATCTCTGGCAACGGTACAATTTTAGGCAGAGATATGAGTAGTGCTATTGATGTTATTCGCTCTCTTGGGGCAGAGGTAACAGCTAAAAACAATAAATACCTACCTCTAACTATCAGAAAAGGTGTTACTACCAATAATATAGAGATAGATGGCAGTGAAGGATCGCAAATAGTATCGGGCGTTTTAATGTTACTACCACTACTCCACCATGACACACTATTAAGGGTAAAAAATGCAACCAGCATACCATATATTAAATTAACTATTAAAACACTTAATCAATTTGGGATAGAGCTTGACGAATACTCTGAGGCAGAAAATTATTTACTGTTTAAGGTAAGAGGTAACCAAAAATATAATGTATCAGAGTTTTATCTTGATAGCGACTGGAGTTCTGCTGCACTATTTTGTGTTGTTGGTGCTTTAAAACATAGGGTAACACTAAAAAATATGCTATTAGGGTCGTTACAAGCAGACGAAGAGATATTATCAATTATTAAAGAGTGTGGCGCAACAGTAAAAGAGACGCTAAAAGATAATGGATTATATGATATTACTATTACACCAACAGTTAGCCCTCAGTCGTTTAGTGTTGATTTAACCAACTCTCCCGACCTATTCCCAGCAGTAGCACTACTTTCCACGCAGTGCGAGGGTATAAGTGTTGTAAAGGGGGTTGAGAGATTATATAATAAAGAGAGTAACAGAGCCGAGGCGATATATACTGAATTTAGCTCTTTAGGTGCCATAATAGATATAAAAAATAACCATTTAATTGTGTCTAATAGTAAACTAAAAGCTGGTAAGGTGTCGAGCCATAATGACCACCGTATGGCTATGACTTTTGTAATTGCATCGTATATTTGCGATATTAGGATTGCAATAGATAATATAAGTTGTATTAACAAATCATTTCCACAATTTTTAAGCAGTATCAATATTTTATAACCACCTATTAATCAATATATTAAAAATTCAGCAAAAAAAAATATAAAAAAGTATAAAAAAAGGTGATTTTTTTGATAGATAATTTAAATTATTGAAGTACCTTTGTAGCGTTTAGCTATACTACATATTAGGTATGGCTAACATAAAAATACATTATAATAATTTAAATAATAGAAGTAATGAGCGTAACACACATTGAGCACATTGGTATTGCTGTAAAAGATTTAGACGTAGCTATTCCGTTATGGGAAAAACTGCTAGGAGTAAAGTGCTACAACATCGAGGAGGTAGCAGAGCAGAAGGTTAAAACTGCATTCTTAAAAATTGGGGATGTAAAGATTGAACTTCTACAAAGCACATCAGAGGATGGTCCTATTGCTAAATTTATTGAGAAGCGTGGTGAGGGTATTCAGCACCTTGCTTTTGCATCAGACAACATTGAAGCAGAACTAGAGAGATGTGAGTCAGAGGGCATTAGCCTTATTGATAAAGCCCCACGTGGTGGTGCAGAGGGTTTAAGTATTGCGTTCTTACATCCAAAAAGTACTTTAGGGGTACTTACTGAACTTTGCGAAGATAAAAATAACAAATAAAATAGTAAAACAGAGATGAGCGAAACTGTTAATAAAATCGATCAGCTTCACAAGTTAAGACAAGAAGCTAAACTAGGTGGTGGAGAGAAAAAAATCCAATCACAACACGACAAAGGTAAACTTACAGCTAGAGAGAGAATTTCTCTTCTACTAGATGAGGGAAGTTTCGAAGAGTTCGATATGTTTGTAAAGCACCGTTGTACAAACTTTGGTATTGAAAAAACTAGCTTTTATGGTGATGGTATCGTAACTGGTTATGGTACGATTGACGGAAGATTAGTTTATGTTTACGCACAAGATTTCACTGTTTTTGGTGGTTCACTTTCTGAAACTCTTGCAGGTAAGATATGTAAGGTAATGGATATGGCTATGAAGAACGGTGCACCTTGTATTGGTATCAACGACTCAGGTGGAGCACGTATTCAGGAGGGTATCAACGCCCTTTCTGGTTATACAGAAATTTTCCAACGCAATATCCTTGCATCGGGTGTTATTCCTCAAATTTCAGCTATCTTTGGCCCTTGTGCTGGTGGTGCTGTTTACTCGCCTGCTCTTACTGATTTCATCCTTATGAGTAAGCAAAATAGTTATATGTTCCTTACTGGCCCTGGTGTTGTTAAAACAGTAACAGGAGAGAATGTAACACAAGATCAATTAGGTGGTGCTATGGTTCACGCATCTAAGAGTGGTGTTGCACACTTCGTTTCAGAGACTGAAGAGGAGGGTATCGATATGATTAAAAAGCTACTTAGCTTTATGCCTCAGAATAACATGGAAGAGACTCCTCTTGTTGCTACTGTTGATTCAATTGACAGAACAGACGAGGCTTTAAATGAGATTATTCCTGAAAACCCAAATAAACCTTACGATGTTTTAGATATTATCCGTTCAATTGTTGATAATGGCGATTTTATGGAGTCTCAAAAGACGTTTGCTCCTAATATCATCACATGTTTTGCTCGTTTTAACGGTCAATCAGTGGGTATTATTGCTAACCAACCTAAATATCTTGCTGGTGTATTAGATATTAACGCATCTCGTAAGAGTGCACGTTTTGTTAGATTCTGCGACGCATTTAATATTCCATTAGTAACACTTGTAGATGTTCCTGGTTTCCTTCCTGGTACCGCTCAGGAGTATGGTGGAATTATCGTACATGGTGCGAAACTTCTATTTGCTTACGGAGAGGCTACTGTTCCTAAGGTTACTGTTATCCTTCGTAAATCTTATGGTGGTGCATACTGTGTGATGAGTTCTAAGCACCTACGTGGTGATATCAACTACTCATGGCCAACAGGAGAGATTGCAGTTATGGGTGCACAAGGTGCAATTGGTGTTCTTTATCCTAAAGAGATTGCTGCTATTGAGGATCCAGCTGAAAAAGCTGCTTTCATTGCAGAAAAAGAGAAAGAGTACACAGAGGCGTTTGCTAACCCATATAACGCAGCTAAATATGGTTATATCGATGATATTATCGAGCCACAAAATACTCGTTTCAGAATTATCCGTGCTCTTCAGGCGTTACAAAACAAGCGTTTAAGTAACCCTGCTAAGAAACACTGTAATATTCCACTTTAATAGATGTCATTACTAATGAAAAGAGAAAATATTATTAAAGCTCTCTTATTTTCGATTGCCTTCTTTACTTTTACAGCTGTTTCGGCTCAAGGAGTTAAAGATTTAAGGTTCAACGAGATTGTTGTTACCAACACAGATGGTATCGAGAATGAGATGGGTAATAAATGTGGATGGATTGAGTTCTATAACTCAGGTTACTCTACTGTAAATCTTGCTGGTTGCCAGATTGTTATGATAGATCACAACAATAAAGAGCACCGCACAATCATTCCACGTAATACTGCTGGTGCAACAATAGCACCACAAGGCTACTTAGTTATGTTTATGGATCCTACTTCAGACTCTCCATTAACAACTAACTATACTCTAACAAATGCTAAAGAGCTATATCTATACGACGCAAGTGGTAAAGGAAATTACCTTGATAAAGTTGAACTTTTAAAAGGTAATACACGTGATGTGTCTCTTTCTCGTATTCTTATGCCTCGTCATTCAAAAGAGGAGCGTAAGATGGAGTCAAAGATAGCTACACGTAACACAAAAATGGAGATGCTTAAGAACCAGACACCTGGTTACTCTAACTACCCTGCTCCAACAGTATCACGTGCAGAAAAATTCTCTGCTGTTGATAAAACAGGAGGTGGTATGACATTAGTTGCCATGATAGTAGTATTCTCTGCCCTGCTTATTCTATTCTTAAGTTTTAGAGAGGTAGGACGTTTCTTACAGCGTATAGAGAAGCGTAAAGAGCAGAAAAAACTATGCCCAGAGACACCATGCGAGACTCCTGCTGAGCTTAACGGTGAGCAGTTAGCAGCAATAGCTTTGGCAGTTAAAATGTATGATGATGAGATGGAGCATCGTGAAGATATGGTAATTACAATTAACCGTACTGCACGTGCATACTCTCCATGGAGCTCTAAGTTATACAACTTAACAAAATTACCTGAGGTAAAACGTAATAAATAATTAAACAAACATTTTTATAATGAAAACATATAAAATGAAAGTTAATGGCAATGAGTATGAGATTGCTGTTGAGAGAACTTCAAGCGAAGTGGCAAGCGTTAAGCTAAACGGTGTGGAGTATAGTGTTGAGATTGATGCTTCATACAAAAAAGTAAATAAACCACTACTTAATCCTACTCCTGACCGTAGTGCTGCAGCATCTGCACCTATCGTAAGAGCTGCTGCTCCATCTACTGGTGGTTCTGCAAGTGACATTAAAGCTCCACTTCCGGGTGTTATCCTTGATGTGTATGTTAAGGAGGGTGATAGCGTTAAGGCAGGCCAGAAAGTTATGATGCTTGAGGCGATGAAAATGGAGAACAACATTGAGGCTGAAACAGATGGTGTTGTTAAGAAAATTTACGTTAATAAAGGTGCAAACGTTCTTGAGGGCGATTCACTAATTTCAATCGGTTAATTATGATAGCTAGTATATTACAACAAGGAAGTTTCTTCTCTTTCATTGGCGAAAACCTGACCCAATTCTGGACTTATACAGGTTTTGCTAATATTGAGATGGGAAATATTTATATGTTGCTAGTAGCATTTGTATTTATATATCTTGCTATTGCTCATCATTTCGAACCTATGCTACTTATCCCAATCGGATTTGGTATTATCATTGGTAACATACCATTCTACCCAGGTCTTCAGATTGGTATCTATGAGGATGGTTCTGTTCTTAACTACCTATATTTTGGTGTGTTAAAAGGAATATATCCACCTCTCATCTTCCTCGGTATTGGAGCTATGACAGACTTCTCAGCTCTTATATCTAACCCACGATTAATGCTTATCGGTGCAGCTGCACAGTTTGGTATTTTTGGTGCTTATATGGGAGCAACTGCATTAGGTATGTTTACTGCGCAAGAGGCTGGTGCTATCGCTATTATTGGTGGTGCTGACGGTCCAACTGCTATCTTCCTTTCATCTAAATTAGCTCCAGACCTTATGGGTGCTATTGCTATCTCAGCATACTCATACATGGCTCTTGTACCAGTTATTCAGCCGCCTATTATGCGTCTATTAACTACACCTAAAGAGCGTGTAATGAAGATGAAAGCTCCTCGTATGGTATCACAAACTGAGAAAATATTATTCCCAATTATCGGAGTGTTATTAACTTGTTTCTTAGTACCATCAGGTATTCCACTTTTAGGTATGTTATTCTTCGGTAACCTTCTTAAAGAGAGTGGTGTTACTCGTCGTTTAGCTGAGACAGCTCGTGGTCCACTTATTGATATTGTAACTATATTAATTGGTATCACAGTGGGTGCATCTACGCAAGCTAGTACTTTCTTAACAGCTAAATCACTACTTGTATTTGGATTAGGTGCTGCATCATTCGTTGTTGCTACTTTCTCAGGTGTGCTATTTGTTAAGTTAATGAATAAATTCTTAAAACCAGAAAACCGTATCAATCCACTTATTGGTAATGCGGGTGTATCTGCTGTACCAGACTCGGCACGTGTATCGCAAGAGGTTGGTCTTAAGTATGACAAGAAGAACTATCTTCTTATGCATGCTATGGGTCCAAACGTTGCAGGGGTTATCGGTAGTGCAGTAGCTGCTGGTATCTTACTAAGTTTCTTAGCATAAATTTAAGATAAATTTTATAAGAAAGGTGCTTGACAATTTAGTTAAGCACCTTTTTTGTATTATATCATGCAACGAAATTTGGTTTATAATTGTCATATATATACATATATAACTATAAAATAAATATTATGAAAAGATTATTTTGCGTATCAGTGATACTATTTGCTATTTTTGCTATAACGATAGGGCACTCACAGCGTAAGCGTGAGAAAGTTGAGTTTGATCCAGAGATTAAAGAGCAGATTGATAATAGAGAGTTTAAAGTAATTGCAAGGACTGCACTACCGCAAGGGTGGAAATCAGTTGCGCTCAATGGTAATGATTATGTACGAATTGATGGAGACTCATTATATTCAGCACTACCCTATTATGGTCGTGCATACTCGGCTCCGTATGGTGGAGGTGAGGGACTAAATTTTGAGTCAGAAATAGAGGAGTATAGTGTTAAGGATGGCAAGAAAGGGAGCGTTATAATTAAGTTTGAAGCTAGGAGTAGAGATGACGAACACACGTACACCTTGACAATATACCCTGACTGCTCAGCATATATTGATGTTAGTAGTAATGATAAACAGAGCATAAGCTTCATGGGCGAAATTTATAAAAAGAGGTAAAATATATTGTTTTTTTATCTTTTTTTACTACCTTTGCATAGTATGGGTTACATCATACTATGCAAAGTTTTTTTTTAAGTAGTGTACGGAGGACCTGAGGATTGAATTTTGAGTAGACAGGTACTCCTAAAGTGAAAAAATCATTTTTTTTTATTTTATTAAATAATAAATATGAAGAGTTTAAAAATTTTATCATTTATACTATTAATGATTATATCAGGTAGTAGTGTATATTCGCAGGTTAAGAATAGTGACCACATATCAATTAATGGTTCATATATCAAACCTGAAACAGCTATATTGGTTGAGATAAAGGTTAAGCGTCAATCAATAAAAAAAGGTCCTTATTCTCGTTATGCCTCAGAACTATTGGGGGTTGTTGCACCACTTAACGATAAAAACCTATACACCATTGAGGGTATTAAACTATCTACAAGTAATATAGGTAAAGATAGTGGTATAGCTATGAGAGGGAAGAAGCAGGCAGCTTTTTTCAAAAATGGAGACCAAGTTGTTACCAATGATTTTAAGGATAGGAGCATAAATGCACCTACGGTTAATGGCAAGAGTAAGAGTGTTAAAGATATGGCTCAAGAGGCAGCTAAAACAATCTTTACCCTAAGAGATAGACGTTTCAATCTGGTTACAGGAGCTTTAGGTAGCAGAGATAATGGAGCGGGTATGGAGGCTATGATTAAAGAGATGTCTCGCATTGAAAATGAGTATTTAGAGCTTTTCTTAGGTAAGATAGAGGAGGAGTATTTAACATATCAATATGAAATTATCCCAGCAGTGGGTATAACAAACTATGTGGTATGCCGTTTCAGTGATAGTGAGGGTATATCTAATGGGCTTAATGTATCGGGTTCTCCGCTTATTTTAACCATTAATAAAGAGAATAAGGTGGTGACTGAGGCTATCACAAAGGCAGATAGACGTGATGCTGAATCGATTGAAAAATATATTATTCCTGATATTGTGTTGTGCAAAGTTATGCATGAAGATAATCTGCTGCTAGAGAAACGTGTTAAGGTTATCCAGTTAGGATATGAGATTGAGAAAGCAGTATTTAAAAAAGAGAACCTAGAAAAAAAATAGGGTGAAATGATTTTTAAAACCCCATTAAATAATATTTTTAGCATAAAACTAAACGGTAGAGTTATTGATTTATCTACCCCAATAGTTATGTCTATTATCAATGCTACCCCAGACTCTTTTTGGAGTGGTAGTAGAAGAGGTAGCGAGAAAGAGATAATAGAGAGTGTGTCGCATGCCCTTGAGTGTGGTGCTACAATACTTGATATAGGGGGTTACTCTACTCGTCCTAACGCCTCAGATGTAAGTGAGGAGGAGGAGATAAAACGTGTTACTAATGCTCTTAGTGTAATAAAAAATGAGTTTAATACTAATGATATAAATATATCAATAGACACATTCCGTTCAAAAGTTGTTACTGCATCTCTTGAGTGTTGGGGCAACGAGGTTATTGTTAATGATATATCTGGTGGCACAGACGATCTAAATATGTTACGCACAGTAGCAGACAATAATATTCCATATATAGCCATGCATAAAAGAGGAAATCCAAAAACTATGGGCTCTCTATCTGTATATGAGGATGATATAGTTAAAGAGATTATCTCATACTTCTCTGAGAGATTAGAGCAGTTTAAGATTTACGGCATAGATGATGTGATATTAGATATTGGTTTTGGCTTTGCAAAAAATATTGAACAAAATTTTGAATTAATACGCAGATATAGCGAGTTCTCAGTGATGGGAATGCCCACACTTGCGGGTGTATCACGTAAGAGAATGGTGTGGCAAACACTAGATATAGATGTTAGTGAGGCACTTAACGGCACATCACTACTAAATTATCGCCTACTACAAGGTGGTGCTTCAATTTTAAGGGTACACGACCCTAAAGAGGCGATGGAGGCTGTTAAACTTTATAATATTGTTGGATAATGGATATTCTTAATTTGGGCATATTCGATATTCTTGATATATTGATAATTGCATTTCTACTCACCAGACTATATAAGTTAATAAAGGGGACTAGTGCGTTTTATATCGTACTATCAATTGTACTTATCTATGTACTATGGGCTCTATCTCTATTCTTTAATATGCACCTGTTATCTAGTATCTTAGGTCAAGTGACAGGAGTAGGATTGATAGCACTTATCGTGGTATTCCAGCAAGAGGTTAGGCGTTTTCTTATTAAACTGGGTAATAACTATTTTTCTAAACGTGTTTTTAGAAATTTCAACTCTCATAACGACACAAAATCTATAGACGAGATAGTTTCAGCATGCCAAAGTATGAGCGAGAGTTATA
The DNA here is from genome assembly GCA_964368765.1 of uncultured Rikenellaceae bacterium. GTDB lineage: Bacteria > Bacteroidota > Bacteroidia > Bacteroidales > Rikenellaceae > JADFUS01. The sequence goes on along the minus strand of CAYJCU010000028.1, from coordinate 11,027 downwards.
CTGGGGCTCTCATAGTGATGGGTAAGAGCGATGATATGAGCACGATAATAGAGACAGGAGACTCTATTGAGGCTGATATACATAGATTGATGATTGAGAGTATTTTTTATAAAAATTCTCCTCTCCATGATGGTGCAATGATAATAATAGATAATAAGATACGAGCAGTAAGATGTGTTCTTCCCTCAACAGAGATGTTAGGTATCCCTGCCTATTATGGTATGCGCCATAAGGCGGCTATTGGTATTACCGAGAAGAGCGATGCAACAGTTGTGGTTGTATCAGAACAAACGGGTAAAATATCTTATGTGCAGAGTGGTAAAATACATCGTGGTATCACTGCAATACAGTTAAAAGAGTTACTAATGAATGAATCAAACTAGTAGTGAGCAAGGTTATAGAAATCGAATATAGTTTATGTATTAAATGTAATGCATGTGTAGAGGTGTGTCCTTCACACACTCTTATTAATGGCTTATCAAGAGTAGAGGTTGAGAGCCCTATGGGCTGTATTGTTTGTGGACACTGTGTAGCTATATGCCCTAAAATGGCTATATCTCATAACTGTTTTGGTGCTGACAAAATACACTCTATTCAACAGCCACAAATAGATGCTAATGAATTACTTAATCTAATAAGATTACGCAGAAGTAACAGAACATTCACTGATAAAAGGATAGCACAACAACATATTGATATGATAATTGAGGCGGCTTACCGTGCTCCAACTGCAAGTAATATCCAAGGTGTTAAATTTATATTGGTGAGAGATAAAAAGACTATTTCAAAATTAATAGATCTAACGATTAATCACTATAAATCACTCCTACGATTAATAGACAATCCTATTATCCGCCCTATTGCAATAGCAGTAAATCCAACTATCGAGCGATACCTAAAGACATTCAAACGAGTTATTGAGGAGCGTAAGAACGGTAACGATCCTATTTTACGAGGTTCTACAACACTTTTATTAATTTATACCGACAACGGAGTTAGGTTTGGCAGGGAAGATGCTAATTTAGCTTACCAGAATGGCTCTCTAATGGCCGAGAGTATAGGAATTGCGCAAGTATATACTGGTTTTTTATGCAGTGTTTCAAGAAGTAGTAAAAAGATTAACAGGTTACTAAATATTAAAAATGGTACTATCCACGCTGGTATGGCTTTGGGTATTCCTCGACGTATATTTCAAAACTACATAGACAAAAGGGATATAAATTTAAATATTATAGATTAGTTTTATATATATTTTTATTTTATTACATTTTTTATTACTATTTTAAAATTTACATAAAAAAGTAGCTATAACTTTTGTTTTTTTACTATATTATTTATAACTTGCAGCCGTTTAGTGTTATTTTTGAAACGATTGAAAAATTAAAATATATAATATAGTGATATGGAAAACAAAATTCAGCAACTAACAGAGAAACTCTATGCAGAGGGTCTTCAGAGAGGTAAAGAGGAGTCAGATATATTAATCTCTAATGCTAAGCAAGAGGCAGAAAAAATTATTGCAGATGCTAAGGCGAGCGCAGATAAGATTATTGCAGATGCTCGTAATAGAGAGGCCGAGTTAGCCACCAATACACGAAAAGAGCTGGTGTTAGCAGGTAATCAAATGATTAGTGATGTTAAACAGTGTGTAAGAGAGTCTATCATTAAAAGCACCCTAGACAGCGATCTTAAATCTACATTTGACAATGCTAATTTCATTGCTACACTTATAAAGCAACTTGTGAAAGAGTGGGCTAAGAGTGGCAAAATAGAGGTTGCAGCATCTATGGAGGGCGAAATAAAAGAGTATCTTAATTCTAAGTTATCTAGTGAATTATCATCGGGTCTTACTATAGTTCCATCAACTAAATTAAAAGATGGTTTCCGTGTTGAGATGGAGAATGGACGTTACTATATCAATTTTGGTAAGGATGAGTTCCAACTTTTCTTAACAGATTACTTACGCCCTAAGGTTGCTAATATAATATTTGAGGAGGAGTAGATTATGGCTCAATACTATTGCTTAATAGCTGGATTGGTAGATTATGGATTTGACACTGACAAAAAGAGTCTTAACTGGGACTCTCTGCGTGAGGAGATAATGGATAATGTTACCAAAAAAGATAGAGCGAAATTAGAGCTGCTTATGGGTCTTTATGATGTTCGCAACATAATAGCTTGTGCAGCATCTAGTGGAGAGTGGCGATATTCGCCTATGGGCACCCTATCACAAAAGAGTGTTGAAACAATAACACCGCTACTTACTAAGAGTGAGCAATATGATGAGGAGGAGCATTCAGAATTAGAGATGCCATCATTTATTGCTAAGGCTCTAAAACTAATCACAGATAGTGAGTGGGCTGAGGAGCAAGAGATAGAGGTAACAGATAATCTTAACACACTACTCTACACTCTTTATTTTGAAGAGACAGAGCGATCAGGCAAAGGTTTTGTGCGTGATTGGAGTCGTGTAGAGCAGAATATTCGTAATATAACTGCTGCTTTTCAGTCTCGTAAAATGGGTATTGAACAGAGTAAATATATTATCGGCACTACCCCTACTAGTGAACAGCTTAAGAGTGATATGTCTCCTGATTTTGGTCTAAAAAATGAAATAACATATCTTGAAGAGTTGATAAATATTCTATCTAACAATAACATACTAAAGAAAGAGCGTGACGCTGACCTACTGCGCATATCGCTTATTGATGATATGAATACATTTAACTATTTTGATATAAGTGCCGTTATGGGCTATTACCTTAAAATAGCACTTATTGACAGATGGGCATCTCTTGATCCTAAAGAGGGACAAGCTATATTTGAAAAGATAGTTAAAAACCTCTCAACTAAAGATTTTACAGAAAAAATAGCAGAAGAAAAATAAAATAACAATAATATGCAAAATAAAACCAAAGGACGCATTAAGGGCATAACATCTAACCTAGTTACGGTGGTTGTTGATGGGCCTGTGTCACAAAATGAGATTTGCCATATCATACTTGATGATGTGAAGCTTATGGCAGAGGTTATCAAGGTGGTAGGCGATATAGCTTATGTACAGGTTTTTGAGAGCACTCGTGGTGTTAAGTCGGGTATGGAGGTTGAGTTTAATAACCACCTATTAGAGGTAACACTTGCTCCTGGAATCTTAGCAAGTATTTATGATGGCCTACAAAATGACCTTGCATCAATGGATAATCTCTTCCTTGAGCGTGGTATAGTTAGTATGCCTATTAATTTAGAGGCTGATTGGGAGTTTACTCCAATAGCAAAAGCGGGAGATATTGTTACTGCTGGTGATTGGTTAGGTAGTGTTCCTGAGAGAGTTATTGAACACAAAATAATGGTTCCTTTTGTAATGAAGGGCAATTATACTGTTAAAAGTGTTACTGCAAAGGGTACCTATAAGGTTACAGATACTATTGCAGTTGTAATAGATGAGAGTGGTAATGAGCATAATCTTACTATGGTACAAAAATGGAGCGTGAAAGAGGCTATTACTGCTTATAAAGAGAAACCACGCCCATACCGTGTTATGGAGACAGGATTACGTGCTATTGACACATTTAACCCACTTGCTGAAGGTGGTACTGGATTCGTTCCAGGGCCTTTCGGAGCTGGTAAAACAGTTCTCCAGCACGCTATCAGTAAGCAGGCAGATGCCAATGTTATTGTTATGATTGCTTGTGGAGAGCGTGCTAATGAGGTGGTTGAGATTTTTACAGAGTTCCCTCATCTTGACGACCCATATACAGGTAAAAAACTTATAGAGCGTACTACAATTATATGCAACACATCAAATATGCCCGTAGCTGCTCGTGAGGCATCTGTTTATACCGGTATGACTATCGGAGAGTATTATCGTGCTATGGGTCTTAAAGTGCTGCTACTAGCAGACTCTACTTCACGTTGGGCGCAGGCGCTTCGTGAGATGTCAAATAGACTAGAAGAGCTTCCAGGGCCTGATGCGTTCCCTATGGATTTATCTGCTATCATCTCTAACTACTACTCTCGTGCGGGATTGGTAACTCTTAATAACGGAGAGACAGGTTCAGTGACATTCCTTGGAACAGTATCTCCTGCCGGAGGTAACCTGAAAGAGCCTGTAACAGAGTCTACTAAGAAGAGTGCTCGTTGTTTCTATGCTCTTTCTCAGGCTCGTGCTGATAGTAAGCGTTATCCATCTATCGACCCTCTAGATAGTTACTCAAAATATCTTGAGTACCCTGAAATTGAAGAGTATCTTGAGAATAGTCGCGAGAAGGGCTGGGTAGCTATGGTTTATGAGGCTAAGAATATATTCCTTCGTGGTAAAGAGGCTTATGAGCAGATTAATATCCTTGGGGATGACTCTGTACCAGTTGAGTATCATGATAAATTCTGGAAATCAGAACTTATTGACTTTGTTTTCTTACAACAAGACTCTTTCGATGATATAGACTCTAACTGCTCAAAAGAGCGTCAGATGTATATGTTTAAATATGTAATGAAGGTTTGTAGAGGAGCTTATAACTTCAATGATTTTGAGGATTGTTCTTCATTCTTCAAGAGTGTTATTAACTTAATGCGCCAGATGAACTATTCAGAGTTTAACAGTGATAAGTTTAACGGTTTTGAGGGCGAATTAAAGAGCCTATTAGACTCTAAATTAACTAAATAAGGAAGATAATATGACAACAAAAGCTTTTCAAAAAGTATATACAAAAATAGATAATATCACTAAAGCTACTATCACTGTAACTGCCGATGGCATTGGTAATGAAGAGTTAGCATCGGTTGATGGACAGCTAGCGCAGGTGGTAAAGATAGATGGTTCTAAGGTAACACTTCAGGTTTTTACGGGAACTGAGGGTATAGCAACCAATTCAGAGGTTGTTTTCCATGGTGCACCCCCTACTCTTAAGGTTGGTGATGGACTATCGGGGCGTATTTTTAATGCTTTCGGAGAACCACTATATGGCAATAAAGATATAGATGGCGAGCTACGTGAGATTGGTGGTGCAACTGTTAATCCATACAAACGTATTCAGCCGTCAGAGTTTATCCCAACTGGTATTGCAGGTATCGACCTTAACAATGCACTTGTTTCGGGGCAGAAAATACCTTTCTTTGCCGACCCTGACCAACCATATAATCAGGTAATGGCGCAGGTGGCACTACGTGCTAAGGCAGATAGAATTATCTTAGGAGGTATGGGTATCTCAAATGATGATTTCCTATATTTCAAGAATGTATTTGATAATGCAGGAGCTCTTGACCGCATTGTATTCTTTGTTAATACAACAGAGAACCCACCAGTTGAGAGGTTACTTGTTCCAGATATGGCACTTACGGCTGCAGAGTATTTTGCTGTTGATAAAGGGGAGAAAGTTTTAGTACTTCTTACCGATATGACCCTTTATGCCGATGCGTTAGCTATTGTAAGTAACCGTATGGATCAGATTCCGTCTAAAGACTCTATGCCTGGTTCGCTATATTCTGATTTGGCTAAGATATATGAGAAGGCTGTTGAGCTACCTAACGGAGGCTCTATTACTATTATTGCTGTTACAACACTTAATAATGGTGATATTACACATGCTATTCCTGATAATACGGGTTATATCACTGAGGGACAGCTATTCTTACGTAAAGATAGTGACACAGGTAAGGTTATTGTAGACCCTTTCCGTAGTCTTTCACGTCTTAAGCAGCTGGTTATCGGCAAGAAAACACGTGAAGATCATCCGCAGGTTATGAATGCAGCTATCCGTTTATATGCCGATGCTGCTAATGCCAAGACAAAGATGGAGAACGGTTTTGATCTTACTGATTACGACTCACGTACTCTTAAATTTGCGCACGACTACTCAAAAGAGCTTTTGGCTATTGATGTAAATGTAGATGTTACACAGATGCTTGACACGGCGTGGGATCTATTCTCACGTTACTTCACACAGAGTGAGGTGGCTATTAAGAGTGAGTTTGTTGAGAAGTACTGGAAAAAGTAAAAGCATAAAATTATGGCAATTAAATTTCAATACAACAAAACATCGCAGGGCGAGATGGAGAAACAGCTCAAGGTGCGGACTAAGGCTCTTCCTACTATCAAGAGTAAGGAGGCAGCCCTACGCCTAGAGGTGAAGAAGTCTCGTAAAGAGGAGGAGCGACTAGCTGATAGCATACAATCATCGCTAGCTAGCTACTCTTATATCCAATCGCTTTGGGGTGAATTTGACAGTTCGTTAGTCGAGGTTAAAGATGTGGTATTGGGGTTCGGAAAGATAGCGGGTGTTAAACTACCTCACATAAAAGATATAGAGTTCTCAGTTAAAGAGTATGATTTATTCTCGTCGCCTATATGGTATGGCGATGGTATAGAGCTACTTAAAACCTTAGCTGCTGAGGGTCTTAAACACTCCCTTATGTCGTATATTACCGATATATTAGAGGGTGCACGTAAAAAGACAACTCAAAAAGTAAATCTTTATGAGAAGGTGCAAATACCAGGTTATCAAGAGGCTATCCTAAAGATTAAACGCTTTATGGAGGATCAAGAGAACCTTTCAAAGGCATCGCAAAAAATTGTTAAGAGTAGACACGAACAACAAGCAAGAGAGGAGGAAGCGGTATGATATCAAAAATGATTAAATATAGATTTCTGCTTTATCACGCTGACCAAGAAAAGTTTATTAAAAGATTAGGCGAGATAGGTGTTTTAGATATTACGTTAGGAGAGTACACACCTAACGACACTGAACTTAAGCGTGTGCAAGAGCTAACTGCTCTTAACGCAACTATCGACTCTCTTACTAAATATGCAGAGGGCAGAGAGCTTACTACCCTACCCGATAACACACTTAATGCAAGTGATAGCGTTGATAAGTTCAACCTATTATGGGCAGAGCGTGAAGAGCGTAACAACACCAAGGCGCAGCTTGAGAAAGATATTAACAACGCTGAACACTGGGGAGCTTTCTCGGTTAATGATGTTAAGCGTTTAGAGAGTAGCGGCTTAAAAATGCACTACTACTCATGTTCGCAGAGAGATTTCTCAATGAGCTATCTTGATGATTATTATTTCTCAATAATATCGAAAAGTGGTTCAACAATATATTTTGTTGCTTATGAGCGTGAGGGAGAAGAGTTTATTTTACCAGAAATAAACCTGACAGAGTATCGTGCACTAAATAAAGATGTTACTACTCTTAATAAAGAGCTAAATAGCTGTTATTCAGATTTAGAACGCATTGATAATGAGCTCTGTATTCTTGCAAAGGGTATCTCTGCACTACAAGAAGAGGCAGATGAGCTTACTCTATCACTTAGGCAATACCGCATAGAGAGTGGTAATAGACGAGAGGCCGAGAATATGATTATTGTTATAGATGGTTGGGTGCCTGCTGAATCGGCTCAAGAGCTAGAGCACGGCATATCACATTTTGATGGTGTTATTACTTTAAGTGAGAAACCAACAATAGAAGATGAACCACCTATTAAGCTAAAAAATAGCAAGTTAGTATCTCCAGCAGAGATAATAACACGTCTGTTTTCACTACCTAATTACCATGAGGTTGATGTAACACCATTTTTCGCCCCATTTTTCATTTTCTTTGTGGGTATATGTATTGGTGATGCTATCTACGGTGGTTTGATATTCTTAATATCATTAATTGCTCTATTAAAGGCTAAGAAAGAGACAAAACCTATATTCACTCTTGTTTTATGGTGCTCTGTTGCATCTATAATTATGGGTGCTGTTACTGGTATGTATGGTGGTATTATTGTTGAAAAAACTATGCTGCTCAATTCAGATCAGATGTTCTATTTCGCTATCGGAGTGGGTGTTCTACAACTACTTTACGCCATGTTACTTAAAACATTCTTTGCTATGAAGCGTTTTGGGTTTATTTATGGTGTAGCGCATTTAGGGTGGGTCATGACACTTCTAACAGTACTTTCAGCTACTATATTACCATTAATTGGGAATGATAGTTTCTCTACCTCGTCGCCCCTATTCTTACCACTATTAATAGGTTCGTTGATATTGACTATCTTCTTCCAAAATCCGAAGAAGAATCCGTTAGTAAATTTCGGGGCTGGCTTATGGTTCTTATATAATGGTGTTGTGGGTATGTTAAGTGACACACTGTCATATATACGTCTCTTTGCCCTTGGTCTATCAGGTGGAATTATTGCAACAGCATTTAACACAATAGCCGTTGAGCTAAGCCCAGATAATCCGATACTTAAATTTATCGTTATGGGATTAATTCTAGCTATAGGACATGGTATTAACCTATTTATGAGTGCTATTAGTGCCTTTGTGCATCCACTACGCTTAACCTTTGTTGAATTCTACAAAAATGTAGGTTTCGAAGGTGGTGGAAAAGCTTACGACCCTTTTGTAAGGGGTAAAAAATAAAAATAAATAAAAAATTATAAACAAATTAAAAAATTAAAATTATGGAACCAATCTTATTAGCCTATGCAGGCGTAGCAATTATGCTATTTTTAACAGGTATCGGTAGTGCTTATGGTGTTACTATTGCTGGTAATGCGGCAGTAGGTGCAATGAAGAAAAACAAATCAGCTTTCGGTAACTATATGACCCTAAGTGCGATGCCTGGCTCGCAAGGTATTTATGGTTTTCTTGGCTACTTCATGATTAGCAAGTTCTTAGTAGAGAGTATCACTATGTTCCAAGCCTCTGCTATATTATGCGGTGGTATAGCTCTAGGTTTACTTGGTCTATTTAGTGCTATTCGTCAAGGTCAAACAGCTGCTAACGGTATTGCTGCAATCGGTAACGGACACTCGGTATTTGCAAATACACTTATCCTTTGTGCATTCCCTGAGCTATATGCAATTTTAGGTGCTGTACTTATGTTCTTTGTTAGTACTTCAATCTAAAATAGAATTAATAAAAAAAGAGCCTGCCTAACTTGCGTTGTTAGGCGGGCTCTTTTTGTTGAGGGGTCGAATAATATAAAAATTAAGCTAATTTGTTGTATATTAGGTTGAATTTGTGTATCTTTGTTCCAAAGAAATAAATATACAATTGGATTTTTAGTATTTATTAAAAAGAGATTATTGAATCCAATTAAAATAAACAAAGTTTACAAGTTATGAGAAAAAAGAGAGTTACAATTTCAGAAGAAATTGAAGTTATGATGAACTATGCATCTCCATGTATTGAGGTCATTGATGTAGAGGTGGAAATAGGCTTCGCCATTAGTGTTAATGGAGAGAACGAAGTTTATAATCAAGTTCAAGGCAACTGGTAGTATAATTTGATTAGTTAATAATGCCTATTAGTTTGGGTAATACCTGACCTAGATTGGATATGTTAGCTAATGAATAGCAATTGTGTAACAAATTTATAAAAAAAAGAAATGAAAAGAATAATGTCAATTTTTAGCTGCATAGCAGTTGTAGCTACTGCGGTACTATTTAGCTCTTGTGACAAAATAGATAATAATCTATCGCACACTGAGGGGCAAATTAGAACACTAACAGCATCGACAGAGAAAACACCAGAGACAAAGACCCAACTAGGAGGAACAGACAACGTTGAGGTGCATTGGACGGGTGGAGACAAAGTACAGGTTTACGCTGGTAGTTCAAATGCTGAATTTACTGCCACAACTACAGATAATTCTATGATAGCTAACCTTTCAGGTACGCTAGAGGGCACTCTTACATCTGCAATATATCCTGCAAGCATGGCAGACAAAACAGAAGAATTCTATATTACTATCCCTGCTACACAAACTTATGAGGTAGGTAATGTAACTAACGGAGTAATGCCTATGGTTTCTCGGATAGCTTCAGATAATCAAGTATATGCAGGGTTAAGAAATCTTTGTGGAATACTTAAACTTCAGATAACTGGCTCTGAGGTAGTTAAAACTATCGAATTTATCTCAAGTGATTATATCGCTGGAAGAGCTCGAATAATTTTCGGTACTGATGGAATACCGAATCTATTACCATTTTCTGGTGCTACATCTGAGGTAATTACTCTTGATTGCGGTGCAGAAGGTGTTCAATTATATGAAACAGCAGCTACACTATTTCATATAGTAATACCGCCTACATCAAGTAATTATTTTACTATAAGAGTAACAACAGTTGATGGCAAGGTAATGACAAAGACTACTCAAGATGACATTTCTAACAGGATTCTAAGAAATACTATCACTACAATGCCTGAAATAGCCTTTGTAGATGATAATGTCACATCAGTGAAGGTAGGCGATTTCTACTATAATGATGGCGTATATTCTACTGTTAAGCTAGAGGGTAGAGATGCCGATATTTTAGGTGTTGTGTTCCAAGTTATAGGAGAATCTGGCAAAGAGGTGAATGGCAAAATAGTTTCACTAGATTATGTACCAGTTAATACGGAATGGGGATTTATGGAATCTCGAGTTACAGAGGCAAATAGCAATGAAAATGGACGACACAATATGCGTGCTGTATGGGAATACACATATACAGGAGATGGTACTACAAACTTAAAACCCGAATATATTGAAAAAACAGCAGGTAATTTTGATTATTTCCCAATTTTCGAATGGGTGCACGCTAAGAACCTCGCAATAAATAGCTCATTCGATGGAACAACGGCTTATGCTGATTATGCTAAAGGTGTATGGTATCTTCCTGCCTATAATGAATTACAGTATATGTTTTCATCAGAATTATTTGATAGCTCTACTTCTAGCGGAGATATATTTAACATAGTAGAGGCTTCATTAGCGCAAATCGCAACAGCAGGAAAGTGGCCAGGAAATTTGACTGGTTATTACGGTATTATGTCTTCTACTGATCGAGACAGTTACTGCGCAGGCGTAAATGTTCCGTTTACTTCTACTCCATATAGTTTTTCTACTTCAGAAATTCTTAAATGGGAAGATAGGCATGTTACAACTACACGTGCTATATTAGAGTTTTAACTATTATATTTGTTAGAACAAGTTTTTAGATTAGTAGTGTCCGGCGAACCTGAGGATTGAATTTATGCACGTCATATCTACCCT
>CAYJCU010000027.1:0-23655 GCA_964368765.1 uncultured Rikenellaceae bacterium | reverse complement strand
GCTCCTCGTCTAGGACTTGAACCTAGGACCCCCTGATTAACAGTCAGGTGCTCTAACCAACTGAGCTAACGAGGAATGTTTTGTTGTTTTAACTTAACGAGTGCAAAGATAGAGCATTTTTATATAACCTCCAAATTTTTTGATAACTTTTTTTTATTTTTTTTAAAACTTTTTTTTAAATATTTGACAATTAATGAATTATAAAATGAAAAAATTTCCTATAATTTTAACTAAATATGCCATAATCCATGCTATTGCTAAAGTCATACCTACTGAAAGTAGTGCCCAACGTTTGCCTCCCTCACGTGCTATTGCAGCTACCACAGCAACACAAGGTGTATATAATAACATAAATACCAAATATGAAAAGGCTACAATAGGTGTAAAAACTCTCTCTCCTTTTCGCTCACCTGAAGCATATCGGCTCTCAGCTATATTATTCTTCATAGAGGTCATAACTGCCTCATCCTCTATATCATCCCCGCTTGCACCGTAAAGAACACCAAGAGTACTTACAGCAACCTCTTTAGCTCCAATAGCACTAGCAAGGCTCACACCCATCTTCCAATCAAAACCTAACGGACGTATCAAAGGCTCTATTCCTTTGCCTATACGACCAATATATGATTGCTCTAACTGCTCATTAGGGGTTATATTCTCTGACTCAGCACGTGGGAAATAGCCCAATGCCCAAATCAGTACTGAGAATGCAAAAATAGTTGTTCCCATCTTTCGTACGTAGTGCTTAACCTTATCCCATGCCTCTGTAAATACAGAACGTAATGTTGGTAGGCGGTATGTTGGTAGCTCCATAACAAAAGGTGCCTCCTCTTTTACCTTGAGAACTTTGCTTAATATTATAGATGTAATTATTGCAATTAAGACACCAATACCATATAAAGACAATAATACTAATCCCTGTCTATTATCAAAAAATATAGATATAATAAGTATAAAAACTGGTAGTCTAGCACTACAAGACATGAAAGGCATAATAAGCATGGTGATAAGCCTATCTTTACGGCTTGCTAATACCCTTGTTGCTACAATGGCAGGCACATTACATCCAAAACCCATAAGAAGAGGAATAAACGACTTGCCGTGCAGTCCTATTTTGTGCATCAATTTATCGGTAATAAAGGCAGCACGAGCCATATATCCACTCTCTTCTAAAAAAGCCATAAAGAGGAATAGAATCATGATATTAGGAATAAAGACAGCAACGCCACCCACTCCAGCTATGATACCATTAACCACTAAATCGTGAATCATACCACTAGGTATAACTCCTGATGCCCATTCTCCAAGTTTACCTACCACTATCTCAATCCATTCAGCAGGGAAACTGCCCAATGTAAAGGTTGCCTGAAACATTAACCATATAAATAAAATAAGAATAGGTAAGCCGAAAAACTTATTGGTAAGTATATTGTCTATTGCCGATGCTTTTTCTAAACGGCGATTATTGTTTTTCTTTTGGGTCTCAGCAAGTGCTCCTCTAACAAAACCATAGCGTGCACCTGTGATAACTGCTCGTGGGTCATCTTTATACTCTTTCTCTAGCCTTGTATGCGATGTACGTACTTTGTTTTCAAGAGTGTCTATATTAAATAAATCGCTATTACTGCCCTTATCTATATCTTTTACAATAGATATGAAATTAGGGCTTTCAAGTAGTTTTATAGATAGATAACGTGTATGAAACTTAGCTTGAATATCACTACTTAAGTCTAGGTATTTCTCAATAGATGATATTTCATTCTCGATGATATTACCATAATTGATATGGAAATGTCGAATCTCTGCCTCCTCCTCAAAAAGCAAGATAGCCATATTTAATAACTCATTTAGCCCGTCTCCCTTATTTGCAATGGTTGGTATTATAGGGAAACCTAACATGGCTGATAGTGAGTTGAAATCTAGTGTAATACCACTTTCCTCCATCTCATCATACATGTTAAGTGCCATTAATGTGTTGGCACTCATATCAATGAGCTGAGTTGTTAGGTATAAATTTCTCTCTAAATTAGTAGCATCAACAACATTTAAAACTATGTCTGGGTGGTTATCTGTAAGATATTCTCGTACAAATGTCTCCTCTTTAGAGTATTCATTGATAGAGTAGGTGCCTGGTAGGTCTGTGATAATTATTTTGTAGCCTTTATATTCAATAGTAGCACTCTTTGTGCCCACAGTAACACCTGCATAGTTACCTGTCTTTTCGCTTCCACCTGTTATGCGATTGAAAAGTGTTGTTTTACCACAATTAGGATTACCAACTAAGGCTATCTCAATAGTCTTAGATAATCTGTCAATCTGTTTATTAATGTTTTGGCTTATTTCATGAGTGCCCTCAAAAGTTGTGGATGTGTTTATTGATTTATTATCATCTAGCAGCACCACCTCAATCATTTCAGCCTCACTTCTGCGTATTGTTATTCTTGAGTTTAATACCTGATACTCAACAGGGTCGTTCATAGGTGCATTTTTTATTACCTTAACCCTTTGCCCACGCACAAAGCCAAGCTCCATCACCCTATGACGAAACTCTCCGTAGCCATGTACCTTGACAATAATACACTCTTTGCCACTCTCTATATTTTCTAAAGTCAGCATCTATTTTTACTCTCTCTTTTATTCGAATAGTTTATTGATATTATCCTCACTACTTTTTAGCTCCTCTTTACAGTATGCAATAAGAGCCACCCCTCGCTTTATCTTATCTTGCAGCTGGTTGATGTCTATATTGCCACCTTGTAGTGATGATATAATCTCTTCTACCTCATTAAGTGCATCGCTATATGTGATACCCTCAATAGAGGTGTTTATATTAGTTTTAATTGTCTCTCTCTTTTTTGCCATATTATTGGAATAACAAAGTTAAGTAAAAATTATTATATATTCGGTATAAACTATGTAAAATACCCATTTTTAGGTATCACTACACAACCTTAGTAGCTACTTTTCCATCACTAAAGGTTATCTCTATCTCGTCTCCACTTTGGGTGTCGTTTACACTCTTTAGTAACTTACCATTAAGTGTAGCCATAGAGTAACCCATATCTAGAATACGTTGCGGGTTATTGCTTATCAACTCTTTCTCATAAAGCGATAGCTTATGATTCATGCCACTTATGTGCTCCTTAACACCATATTGCAGAGCCGATAATAGATTATTTATACGTAACTCTTGATGTTTTATATTATCCACAATAGCCAAGCGCATTCTCTGTGATAGGTTATCTATCACTCTGTTTTCTCGCTCTAGATAGTAGGCTAGGGCATTGGCAAGCTGCTGCTGAAGATACTCTACACGCTCTTCAAACCCTCTTTTAGTATCTATAATAAAAGAGGCTACTGCCGTAGGTGTTTTAAGAGATGTGTGCGCCACTCTGTCTGCTACTGATATATCTTTATTGTGACCTATACCCGTTAATATTGGAATAGGGAACTGTGCTATATAACTACAAAGCATATAGCTATTAAAGCATGCCATATCACTCTGAGAACCACCTCCTCTAATTATCACAATAGCATCATAATTTATTTCACTATCTATCACAGCTCCAAGAGCTGTTATTATAGACTCTTCGGCTCCATCACCCTGAACAATAGCACTATATAACTCTGTTGTGAATTTATAATCATAAGGATTAGAGCCCAGATGATTAATAAAATCATCATAACCAGCAGCCGTAGCCGATGAGATAACAGCTAACCTATTAATGATATGAGGTAGCTCTAACTCTCTATTCATATCAATAACTCCGTCGCTCTCTAACTGCGCTAGTGTTTCACGTTTGAGCCTCTCACTATCTCCTAAGGTGTAGCTAGGGTCTATATCTTTTATGATAAGCGATAAGCCATATAGCTCATGGTAATTGACCTCAACAAATAGAAGTACCTTTATACCACTTTGAAGCTTATATCCTGTCTCTTTCTCAAAATATCGCCCTATCATCTGAAACGTATTGCGCCAGATGATAGCGGTACTCTTAGCCTTTGGTATCGCACCACGCCCCTCACTCTTCTCAGTTAATTCAAGATAGCAATGCCCCGTACCATTTACCTTTAAATCGGTTATATCACAAGAAACCCATTGAGCCTTAACATAAGACTCAATGGATTGCTTTATTTTACTCTGTAATAGAGAAAGTGTTATGTGATTTCTCTCTTCCAAGATTACATTCTTTCAGGCACATCAATACCTAATAATTTCATACCTCGTTTGATGATATTAGCCACCTCAATAGCTATTGTAATACGCTTAGAGCGTAGTGCCTCATCACTCTCACGTAAGAAAGGATAGTCATGATAGTATTGGTTGAACTCTTTAGCTAGATCGTAGCAATATGCAGTGATAACAGCTGGAGACATAAATTCAGCTGCCGACTCAACACACTGCTCAAAACTATTAAGCAACTTGATTAACTCTATCTCTTTATCCTCAAGAGGCATCTCATAACTTAGTGGCTCTATATTAATAGTAACATCTGTCTCCTTAGCACGACGTAATACCGAACAAATACGTGCATGGGTATATTGAATAAACGGTGCAGTATTACCATTAAAGTCTATAGACTCTTTTGGATCAAAAAGCATATTTTTCTTAGGGTCTACCTTTAAGATAAAATATTTAAGTGCCCCAAGACCAACCATTGATGTTATATCGGCAATCTCATCCTCACTCATATTATCTAGTTTACCCATCTCTTCAGACATCTGCTTAGCAGTGGCAACCATATCAGCCATAAGGTCGTCAGCATCTACCACTGTTCCCTCACGAGATTTCATTTTGCCCTCAGGTAACTCAACCATACCATAAGATAGGTGGAAAATATCATCACTCCAGAAATAACCTAACTTTTTAAGGATTAGTTTAAGTACTTGGAAGTGATAATTCTGCTCATTACCCACAACATATACAAGTCTATCAAAACTAAACTCGTTATGACGCTCAACAGCAGTTCCTAAATCTTGTGTCATATAAACAGAGGTACCATCAGCACGTAAAAGAAGTTTCTCGTCTAATCCGTCACTCTCTAAATTAATCCACACAGAGCCATCCTCTCTGCGATAGAAAACACCCTTCTCAAGACCCTCATTAACTAATGATTTACCTAATATATATGTGTTTGACTCATAATATATCTTGTCGAAATCAACACCTAGCTGCTTATAAGTCTTATCAAAACCCTCATAAACCCAGCCATTCATTGTTTCCCATAATGAGTAGGTCTCAGGCTCTCCTGCTTCCCATTTACGTAGCATCTCTGATGCCTCAACAATAATAGGAGCACATCTCTTAGCCTCCTCCTCTGTTAAGCCAGTAGCAATAAGCTCTGATACCTGCTTTTTATACTCTTTATCGAATACTACATAATATTTACCTACAAGATGGTCGCCCTTAATGCCACTACTCTCAGGTGTCTCGCCATTGCCAAACTTCTGCCAAGCAATCATAGACTTACATATATGTATTCCTCTGTCATTAACAAGGTTTACCTTAATAACCTTATTACCTACCGCCTCTAAGATATTGGCAATAGAGAAACCTAACAGATTGTTACGTATGTGTCCTAAGTGTAGAGGTTTATTTGTGTTTGGCGATGAGTATTCAATCATCACACTCTTGCCATTATCTTTAGTAAAGCCATACTCAGGAGTACTCTTAATTGCGTTAAAACACTCAACCCAAAAACTATTATTTAGTTTAAGGTTAAGAAAACCCTTAACCACATTATACTCCTCAATCTCTTCTATCTCACGCTTAAGAACAGCAGCAATCTCTTCAGCTGTCGCTTCAGGTGATTTACGGCTTATCTTAACAAAAGGGAATACCACAAGTGTTATATCTCCTACAAACTCTTTTCTAGTCTTTTGTAGTTGAATCATACTCTCAGTTACCTCGCTATAAATAGACGAAACCGCAGCGTGTACTCTCCCTAATAAAATATTTTCTATATTCATCTTAAACTGTTCTAATCTGTCTTGGGGTATTCCGAAAACTACATTATATATGTATTTCAATTAGTCACAACCTAATAATAGTTGTACATTACCCTATATTTTAATTTAATGGTCTGAAATGGGGTAACGTCCCCCCGAAAAATCTTTCAGATTTTGATGTAAATTTAACACTTTTTTTAAAAAAAAGTGAACAAAAACCGAACGCCTACTTCTTAAACGGCGTTCGCTCGCTATCGCTCGTTAGGACGACTCACAAAACACAGTTTTGTGAGTCGTCCTAACTTAAACTATCTTAATATTGTCTCCTCGCGGTCTGGACCTACTGATACTATCTTAACTGGTACTCCACACTCACTCTCAATGAACTCAATATAATCTTTAAGCTCTTGAGGGAACTCGTCATAAGTTCTGCATCCTGATATGTCGCAATTCCAGCCCTTTAGCTCCTTATATACTGGATTATACTCAACATCTGTATCGAAAGGCATATTTGTAACAACCTCGCCATCTATCTCATAAGCCACAGCTGCCTTGATAGTCTCAAACGTGTTAAGAACATCAGCCTTCATAATGATAAGTTGTGTTACACCATTAAGCACAACACTATATTTAAGTGCAACTATATCTATCCAACCACATCTACGTGGGCGACCAGTTGTTGAACCAAACTCATTACCAATGCGAGCCATATCCTTACCAACATTGTCAAATAACTCTGTTGGGAATGGGCCACTACCCACACGTGTACAGTATGCCTTGAAAATACCATAAACCTCTCCAATCTTAGATGGAGCAACACCTAAACCAGTACATACACCAGCACATGTTGTGTTAGATGATGTTACAAATGGATATGTTCCGAAATCTATGTCAAGAAGAGAACCTTGTGCACCCTCAGCTAAGATACGCTTACCCTCAGCTATACCGCCGTTAATAAATTGCTCACTATCAACAATTTCAAAACGCTTTAGTAGCTCAATACCTTTAAACCACTGCTCCTCATAATCAGATATAGTGTATTCAAAGTCAAACTGCTTAAGCATGTGTATATGTTTAGCTTTAAGTGTCTCATAACGCTCCATAAACTTTGGAGATAGTATATCGCCTATACGAAGACCGTTACGCCCTGTTTTATCAGAGTATGTAGGGCCAATACCCTTAAGCGTTGAACCTATCTTGCTCTTACCCTTAGCCTCCTCTTGTGCTGCATCAATGATACGATGAGTTGGTAGGATAAGGTGCGCCTTTTTTGAGATATATAACCTATTTATCTTCTCGCCCTGCTCTTCAAGAGTAGCTATCTCTTTAGAGAATATTACAGGGTCAAGCACTACGCCATTACCTATAATATTAATAGCGTCCTCTCGGAAGATACCCGACGGCACTGTATGTAATACATATTTCTTGCCGTTAAAAATTAGAGTATGCCCAGCATTTGGACCACCCTGAAAACGTGCAATAACATCATAGTTAGGTGTTAAAACATCAACTATTTTACCTTTTCCTTCGTCACCCCATTGGAGACCTAAAACGACATCTACCATTGTAATTATTTTATTTTTGTAATCTTATAATCTGAAATCTCTATAACTTTATCTTTAAGTAGCTTTCCAGCCCCTCTTTTAAACATTTTCTTGCTTATTCCTGCCTGATTATATATATCGTCAGGCGATGATTTATCCCCTAAAGCCAACTCTCCACCACCTTTTTCAAGTAGTTCAAGAATTATCTCTGATGACTCTTCAACCTGCCCCATACCTAGTTTGGTTAGCGACACATCAATGCGATAATCGTCTGTAACTCTAACAATATAACCATTAACAATATCTCCAATCTCAATCTCTTTAAAAATCTGATTGTCGTATATCATACCCCAATGCTTATTGTTAATAACCACACGATAACCCATCTCGTTACGCATACCTATCACCAGCTCAACCTCCTCTTTAGGCTCAACAGTTATCTCGTCGTTGTTTATGAATCTATTTAATTTAGCTGTACCAACAACTCTATTGGTTAAATCATCTACATAGGCATAAACAAGATACCATTTACCCTCCTCCATACGGACACTTTGGTTAGAGAGCGGAACAAACAAATCTTTAGGAAGACCCCAATCAAGGAATGCCCCAAAAGCACTTACATCAATACACTCTAGTAGAGCCACCTCTCCTGCTATGATAAATGGCATTTCAGTTGAGGCAACTAATCTATCTTCTGAGTCGCAGTAGACAAAAACCTTTAGCTCGTCTCCAACCTCCATACCCTCTTCAACATAGCGATTAGGAAGAAGAACCTCTTCTTCATCTGTGTTCATAAGGTATGCGCCGTTATCTGTAAAACGACTTACAAAAAGTTTCTCAATATTTCCTGCTTTCATCTATTAATTAGTGTTTGGTGTAAGTTGCACACAAAACCAAGAGCCTAACAAACCACCCCAAATGCAATCCGCAAGCCCTCTTCTCTGTATCACGTCACAAATATACGAATATTTTTCTATATCACGCACTAATTAAGAAAAAATTAAGAAACTTTTTTGCATAACACTTTTATATGAAAAAATATATCACTATTTTTGCCTCAGAAAAATTTTATTTAGATTATAATTATGGAAAATTTTGTTTTTAGAAACCCAACCAAACTTATTTTTGGTAAAGGGCAAATAGCAGCTATTGAGAGTGAGATACCAATGGATGCAAAGGTGATGGTTACTTACGGTGGCGGAAGTATCAAGAGTAATGGAGTGTATGATGCAGTTATGGCTGCTCTAAAAAATCATAATGTGGTTGAGTTTGCTGGTATAGAGCCAAATCCTAAGTATGAAACACTTATGAAGGCAGTTAAGTATGGTAAAGAGCAAGGTGTAGATTATCTTTTAGCTGTTGGAGGAGGTTCTGTTATTGATGGAACTAAATTTATTGCAGTGGCACTTAACTTCGATAATGATGATGAGGCATGGGGTTTAATAGTTGGTAAATATCAGCCAGATAACTATAAAGCTACTCCGCTTTCATCTGTATTAACTCTTCCTGCTACTGGTTCAGAGATGAATAAAGGGGCTGTTATCTCTCGCTTAGAGACAGATGAGAAGTTTGCTTTCTATCATAAAGATAACTTCCCACGTTTTTCTGTGCTTGATCCAGAGACTTGCTACTCTCTACCTAAAAAGCAGGTTGCTAATGGTTTAGCCGATACATATTGCCATGTGCTAGAGCAGTATCTAACAGATACTACTAACGGTATGGTTAATGATAGATTTGCAGAGTCTCTTCTTCTTAATGTGGTAGAACTTACACCAAGTTTGATGGAGAAGCATGATGATTACGACACAATGGCAGATTTTATGCTAACAGCTACAATGGGTCTTAATGGTTTTATCGCTATGGGTGCCACTTCAGATTGGGCAACCCACCTAATAGGGCACGAATTAACAGCTCTTACAGGGTTAGATCATGGTGTAACACTATCTATTGTTGGACCAGCACTTATGGATGTTATGCGTAGTGAAAAACATGGTAAATTACTTCAATATGCTGAGCGTGTATGGGGTGCTGAGGGCTCTGAAGATGAGCGTATAGATTATGCTATTAATAAGACACGTGAACTATATGAGGCAATGGGCATCAAAACACGCCTATCAGACTGGGGTGTTGATAGAGGTGTTATAGACACAATAGTAGAGCGTTTCACAACTCGTAAGATGAATATTGGTGAGAGAGGTATAGTTACTCCAGATAAGGTTCGCACAATTCTAGAGAAAGCATACTAGATTCAGGTTTTAACGAGGCTATCTTGCAAAGATAGCCTCGTTTTGTTTTTTAATTAACAGTAAGTAAGTATTGTATTATCAGTGTGTTAAATGCTTTGTGATAATTTTTTTTAAAAATAATTCCATAATTATTATGTATTGTTAATAAAATAACATAACTTTGTAGCTCAGAATATTTATTTGATTACTCCTTGTAATAAAGCGGTTAGATATTCTCAGAATATAGCTGATTATTTTTTGTCTCTATTTTTTACTCCTGCGTAGTGGGCTACTCGATTGGAGAATAGAGTGAGAAACGTTAGTGAAAGCTGGAAATATTTACAAGCTAATCAATAAATAGTAGTGAAAATTGAAATGGTAAATTAATAACTATTAATAGGTTGTATCCTGAAGGGATCAACTATTTAGTAGAAATGGTAAATTAGTCAGTATGATTTTAAAGGTTTGTGTAGGTAGCTCATGCCACCTAAAAGATTCGTATGAAGTTATTACGAAACTTAAAGAGTTAATTAATGCAAGTAGCATGGAGTCAAAAATTGAACTTCAGGCAAGTTTCTGTCATGGCAGATGTGTTGAGGGTGTAACAGCAAAAATTGAGGATTGTAGTTGTGATACCGATTTTGAGAGCTTAGAGGATGGCTCATATATGATACATAGATTATCAGTTAGCAATATTGATGAGGTATTTCAAACAAAAATATTACCAATAGCACAATAGTAGTATGGTTGAATTTCTTGAATTAAAATTATCTCGTTGTAAAGATTGCTACAAATGTCTGCGTGAGTGTTCTATTAAGGCTATTAGCATGAAGTGGCATCAGGCGAGGATTATCCCTGAAAAGTGTATTCTGTGTGGTAAGTGTGCTCAGGTGTGTCCTCAGAATGCTAAAATTATCAGAGATGATAAGGGTAAGTTGTTAGATCTGTTGAAGCAGGATACACCAGTTATAGCATCGTTGGCACCCGCTTTTGTATCTAGTTTTTCTGTGTTCGATTTTGAGAAAATGAGAGCAGCTCTTAAGATGATTGGGTTTACTGATGCCGAAGAGACAGCAGTAGGCGCGAATGCTGTTACAAGAGAGTATGCTTCACTGATGGAGAGTGGTAAGTTTAAGAATCTTATCACCTCTGCTTGTCCTGCTTTGTGTAAGTTGATACAGATATATTTCCCAGACTCGCTTAAATATCTTGCACCAGTAGATTCGCCAATGGTTGCACACGCTAAGATGATAAAGAGAGATAATCCTGAGGCAAAGGTTGTATTTATTGGCCCTTGTATAGCTAAGAAGAGAGAAGGCGAAGAGAGCGGGGTAGTTGATGTCGTTATAACTTTTGAAGAGCTTAACGAGCTATTAAATAGTAATAATATAGATTTGAATAGTATAGAGGTTGAGCAAAAACCACTATCTAATGATATGAGGGCAAATAGAGCGAAATTATATCCTATTAATAGAGGTATTATAAAATCGTTCAATGTACCAGTGGGTGGCTACGAACATATATGTATAGATGGCTATAAACGTTGTGTTGATGTATTAGAGAATCTCAATTCACTATCAAATGTTTTCCTAGAGATGAATATATGCGAATATAGCTGTGTTAATGGGCCATGCTCGCTAAAGATTGATGGCGGAGCATTTAAGGCAAATACCAATGTACGTAGTTATGCAGAGAAGGATTTAGATACACTACCCAAAGAGGAGGATAACGCACCAATAAAGGATTTAGATATTGCACATCAATATCCGTCACTAGAGTTTGAGATGACACCTCCAAGTAATAGTCAGATAGAGAAAATTTTAAGAAATACCGGAAAATACAGCCCCGAAGATGAACTTAATTGCGGAACATGTGGCTATGATACATGTCGCAAGAAGGCTGAAGCATTGTACCACGGTTTTACAGAGATAGATGTGTGTCTGCCATTTATGCGAAAGAAGGCAGAGAGCATGTCGTATGAGATTATCCATAACAGTCCAAATGGTATTATAACTGTGGATAAAGATATGAAAATAATAGATATAAACAAGAAGGCACTTAGTTTACTTGGTCTATCAACACAGGATTATAAAGGTAGATTTGCATATACACTATTTGATACCACTGAGTTTTTGATGGCTATTAATGATAACACTACCATAGTTTCTGAGAAGAAACATATCCCTGCAACAGGCGCAATTGTGTCGATGACAGTAAGCCCTCTAAAGGGGTCGGATATACTTTTCGGTATAATGAAGGATATAACTCGTGATGAGAAAACAAGTAATAAGTTGATGGCTATGAAGTTAGAGACGCTAGCTACAACAGATGAGGTTATTAAGAAGCAGATGCGTGTAGCGCAGGAAATAGCCTCTCTCCTTGGTGAGACAACTGCCGAAACTAAGGTAGCACTTCTGAAACTTAAAAAGACACTTCAACAAGAGGAGGAGATATAGAGTATGGAGAGTATTTTAGAGTATGGATATACCACACTAAATAAATATGGTGAGGAACTATGTGGAGATAATGTTGCAATAAACGCAGGTGACAAATATACCACTGTTGTCTTGGCTGATGGATTAGGTTCTGGGGTCAAGGCTAATATACTATCTACAATTACATCTAGGATATTATGTACTATGGTCTCTAATGATATTCCTATTGAGGAGTGCTTAGAAACAGTAATACAGACTCTTCCAATCTGCCAGCAGAGAGGTGTGTCATACTCTACATTCTCAGTGATACACATCTCTAATGAGACAGCAAAGGGGCATCTGTTTGAGTTTGGTAACCCACAAGCTATATGTATTAATAGAGGTAGTTACAAAGAGCTAGAACAGCGTGAAATATGTATCTGTGACAGAGTTGTATTTGAGACAACTCTAGATCTTGTAGATGGAGATATACTATTTATAATGTCGGATGGTGTTCCGCATGCGGGGATAGGTAAGATACTTAATTTCGGTTGGGAGCGAAAGAATATTATCAATTATCTTGTAGAGACAGTCACAGATAATATGTCTGCCAGAGCATCGGCAACTCTACTTGCATCGGCAAGTAATGATCTCTATATGGATGCACCCGGCGACGATACCACTGTTGCAGCTATCAAGGTACGCAAAAAATTGGTGGTTAATATTATGGTGGGGCCCCCAGTGGATAAGAGTAGAGATAATGAGATTGTCTCTGAGTTTATGGAGGGGGACTCATGTAAAGTGGTGTGTGGAGGAACAAGCTCACAGATAGTATCTAAGTTTCTAAATAAGAAAATAGATACAACACTTGATTTCCCAGATCCTACTATACCACCGATAGGCTACATAGATGGAATTGACTTAGTCACTGAAGGTGTCATAACACTGCGGAGACTTGTTGAGATGTCTGAAACATATATGTCTAATAGCGATATATCGCCCAAAACATTTGACAAAAAAGATGGTGCATCGCTTCTAGCAGATATGCTTCTTGAGAGAGCTACACATGTTAATTTTTTTGTGGGGCAGGGAGTTAATCAGGCACATATCGGAATGCCTATAGATACAACAATGAAACTAAAACTAATAGAAACAATATCTCAAAACCTTAGAAACGTAGGAAAGGTTGTGAATGTAAAGTATGACTAATATGAGAATTTTTGATACTTCAGTACAGCTTCTTAAATACAGAGTATTGAAAGAGGTTATTAAAAGTGGCTTTGAAGGTAATATTAAGGATGTTTATATAAACTTACCGAAGATTATATCTCCAGGACCTAAATCAGAGATACGTTGTTGCATATACAAAGAGCGAGCTATCATGCAAGAGCGTATTAAAATGGCTATGGGGGGTGATGTAAATAATCCGAATGTTGTCGAGGTGCTTGATATCGCATGCGATGAGTGCCCAGCAGGAGGATTGTATGTAACACCATCATGTCGTGGATGTATAGCGCACTACTGTTATGAATCATGTCCTAAGGGGGCAATAGAGATTATAGACAGAAAAGCAGTTATCAATAATGATAAATGTGTTGAGTGCGGTAAATGTACCAAGGTGTGCCCGTATAACGCCATTACAATGCATCAACGACCATGTGTGGCGAGTTGTAAGCCCAGAGCAATATCTGTTGATGATGATAAAAAAGCGGTTATCAACAATGATAAATGTGTTGAGTGTGGAGCGTGTGTTAAGATGTGCCCTTTTGGTGCAATAATGGATAAATCGTATGTGCTTGATGTGGTAGATATGATTAAGGAGTCGCAAGGGGGAGAGAATTATAGATTATATGCGGTAATAGCACCGGCAATAGTTAGTCAGTTTAAGTATGTGAAGATAGAGCAGGTAATAACGGCTATGCATAAGATGGGTTTTCATCAGATTGTTGAGGCTGCATTAGGAGCCGATATTACTCTACATAAAGAGGCGCAAGAGCTTACTGAGGTGGATATATTAACAACATCATGCTGTCCGTCGTTCGTAAAATATATAGAAAAGAACTTCCCAACATTAACACAGTACATATCACACTCAGTGTCGCCTATGGTTGAAACAGCTAAACTGATAAAGAGTAGCGACCCAACAGCAAAGGTTGTATTTATTGGCCCATGTGTGGGCAAGAAGAGCGAGTATAAACTTGAGAAGACAGGTGGCGCAATAGATAGTGTTATATCATTTGAAGAGCTGCAAGCATTTATCGATGCACTAAATATTGATGTTGCATCACTCGAAGATACGCCTCTAAACAATGGTTCGTTCTATGGTCGTATTTTTGCTAAGGCTGGTGGTATTGTTGAGGGGGTTAAATATCTTGCAGAGAAGGGTGGTATAGAGGTAAACCCGATCTCTATGAGTGGATTAGCTGAGTGTAAATTAGAGCTCACAAAATTAAAAATGAAGAGTTCTAAATTTAACTTCTTTGAGGGCATGGCGTGTGAATCGGGATGTATTAATGGCCCATTGTGTTTAAGCAGGGGTAAAAAGAGTGTCGAAGATGTAGATCGTTATGGCAAAGAGGCAAAAGAGACTGTGATAGATAACTCTGTAAGATTATACGAACTTTCGAAGATGTAGTGTTATTATATTTTTCAAGGTATAGGTTAAAAAAATCGCAAAATATTATTTTGCGATTTTTTTAGTATTTCGGGCGATAGCGAATCTTTTTTCCTGAATCATGGGCAGTACCACTCCGAAATATAATTTTGCATGGCACTACCACATTTTAGTGTTTAAATCCAAGTTCAATTTGACCATCTTTGAAGAATAAGTTTTTGAGTGAATCGGTCATATAACACTTCTCGTTCACAACCTTTAATTTAGAGATATAATCTGTGTAGGCATCATATTTTGTAGTTAAATAATCGTTTATATTCATTGAAAAATCTTCATCGCCCAATCCATAACTGCCAAAGGTTGATGAAAAAGAGTAGTAGGTTTCCCATTTATTATTAGTGAAATTATTTCTATATACATAGCACACCAATCCATCAATGTCTATTATTATCTCTTGCCTATAATATTGCCCAGATTCGGTTTTGCATATTAAGTAGATACATTTATAGTATTCATCTTTTATGCAATAATTTCTAATATCATACCTCCCCTCATGATAATAAATTATAGCGTCTCTGTCTATCATCCTCTCAAAACTTACTTTATATTTTTCGTGGTGAAGATACTCGTTTGTACTATTACGATCTTCGATACGCCATTTTTTTACTTTTAAAAATGGCGATAAATCATAATATTTACGATCTTTATATATCAAACCATATTGCTTGCCATCAATAAAATAGAGTAACCCCACACGTGATTTTAATAATTTTTCCATGTTGTCTTTATATACAGATATAACCCCATTATAAGGCACACCCTTTATAGAATCAATCAGTATAGAGTCTTGTCTAATTGTTACTATATCGGCATTATCAGTAACTATAATTGCATTGTTAATCTTTAGCTTCTCTTCGCTACTTAACTCATTTGGCGTATCGCCAACCCATCCACTTATTAAATAAAAAAGTGACGTGAAAGATACAATTAAATAGATCAATCCTCCAAACGTTAATAGTAACGGCAATAGAATAGCAAATCTATATGCTTTACCAATTATTATATTAATAACTATTGATAGTGCTGTTAGTATAGCTGTAAAAATTGCTCCATAGTAGTATATAGTACTATCAGTGTAAAAATAGATAAGATAAAGTGTAAAGGCTGTAGTTGGATGTAGCAACCACAGTTTATTGAAAATATCAAATAATTTTTTTATCACCTGTCTCATGATTTTAAATTGATTAGTCGATTAATATTTTTAGTTTTTACTGACATTTTCACTCCATTCTCCTACCGAATAGCCCGTTACATGGCAGTGTAGTAGAGTAAAAAACTACTCGACAAAATCCTAAAACTAATTAACCGCTTTTTTATTGGTCTACTAATTAGATGTGCAAATGTAATAATTTAATTTAAAATTTACAATACAGTGTAAAATATATGTATAAATATTTTTTTGTTTTCAAACAAAAAAAGAGCCTGCCTAACTTGCGTTGTTAGACAGGCTCTTTGTGTATAAAAATATATCAATTAGAATGAAATCATGATTCTAGTTTGAAGTATTGAGAAGTTCTTATCGTAAGACATACGTACATTGTCGAATGAACTATGAGTATAATCTACCATAAGCTTTGTAAATCTATTGATACCATAGTTAAGACCAATAGTGAATGAATGCATAGCACCTCCTGCAACAGATGTTGATGGAGCTGGGAAATCAGGAATACTACCATCAAAATTAGGGTAGAACTTATCTAAAGCATCCCAGTAGAAATCACCCTCAGCTATATCATTAAGGTTAGTATAGTTATAACGTGCTACAACCTCTAATGTTTTACTGCCGCTAGTGCCCTTTAAAAGAGAGTTATCGTTATCATACTCATAACCATTACCACAAATTAGGAATCCAGCCTCGATATAACCACCATTAAATTTAGTAGTTGCAAGCGGATTAGCTTTTTGCCATGACTCAAGAGTAGTCCAGCTATACATGCCACCTAATTGGTTCTCAAACATACGCTGATCATCACGATCTTTACCTACATGTTTGATAAGGTACTCTCCACGAATAAATGCTCTCTTTGTTCTTGCAAGTGCCTCGATACCTATATTCATCTCGCTTGATGCCCATGGAAGTGTAGCACTTAAGAAATCTACTGAAGTGTAAACATTGTTCTCAAGTGGAGCACCTACATGTAGTTCACGGTGTAAAACTCCCTCGATATATTCGCCAGTTTCAATTGTTGCATAACGGAATGATCCTCCAACGTGTACAGTCATATCATCGTTGTTGATAGGCTTAACTAACCAACGGCCACTAAGGCTGAAACCTTGGAAACCATTTAATTGGTCGTTATACTTATTCTCAGCAAACACACCTTGATTAGCATAAAATAGATCATTAGCAAATCTGTAAGCAACTCCTAACGAACGACCTTGAGATAGAGCGTTTACCGCACCAGGACGTGTGATGAAGTGCATAGAGTAGCGGCTAGTATTAAGATTCATAGATGATGGCTCAGCAAAATAACCAAGCTTTAGCCAACTATTATCCCATCTGTATCTACCATATAAATCTTTCTGTTTGAACTCTCCGTAAGAGAAGTCGAAATCTGCGCTAAAGAACCATGCAGTTCCTACTGCAAGAGATGTGCGAATACGTGCATCTGATATAGCGAAACCTGAATTTACAGGTGTATAATCACTTGTAAGATATGCTCCATCAATAGCCACACGACCACCGATAGTTAATTTCATATCATTTTTTTTGAAAGATATTACTGGAGCAACATCCATACTACTATCTTTCTGTGCTGAAGCCGTTAATGATACCATGAAAGCAATTAACGGTAAAATAAAATATTTATTCATAATTCTATAATTTTTCATTCATTTACTACAATTAATAACCAAGCGCATCTAATAGATCGTTAGAGTTAGGAACAAATGTTGGTGCTCCTGCATCACGTACATCATGGTTGATAAAGAAATCAATAGTTAGCTCTGAACGGTTTGTAAACATAGCATCTAGGTATGGAGGTGTAAATAGTGGTGTACCGCTATTGCCATAGTTATAGTCGCCAAAATATAATTTCATCTGATCATTTGAGTCAAACGAATATGGGTGGTTAAACATACCTGATTTCTTGATTAGGTAATCCATCCATGGATAGTTCATCTCTGGGTAGTTGTTTGGAGCACCTTGAATACATGGGCCAATAATATGAGCATACTCATCAATAGCTAAATCAATAAGAGATGCGTAACCCTCAGGATCCTCTGCATTACCTGTTGGCCATACTAAGAAACACATAGGGATAAGACCTTTGAAAGTATCTTTTACACGACCCATACTTTGAGTAGAGAATGTTTGTAGAATAACCTTACCATTTGTGTTACCAACATTAATTTTACCGTTTAGGTAGAATGGTGCATTGTCAGCCTCTGGTTTAGTGATGATATTCATGTCAAGACGATCAAGTTCATCGTAAACACGTACCTCGAAATCACCTGGGTTAAGCCATGGTGCTTTGAACTCTAGGTATATACCAGGAACGTTACCTGAGTAAACGTCATCAGCAACGAACTCAAATTCGTATTTAACAACATCTGCCTCACCTGAGAAACTAGTAACTTTCTCGCCTGTTTTTCCTACCATTCTCCATACACGTGTGCCATCTGCATTTCTCTTAAGTTTCATACCTCTTGCAATTTGAATCATATCTTCAAGAGTAGAGATATACTCACCAACGAAACCATCACGTGCTTGCTTAGGGTTATCAAAGTTAAACCAGCTACCAGCATCTAGCATTAATAACTCGCTATAAGTATAGAAACTAGTATAGTATGGTATAAATCTAGCTGCATCAGCATCAAATTTCGCCTGTGCTTCAGCCTCGCTATATCCTAAATCCATATAATACTGCTTACGAGTTTCAGGTACACGCTCGCCATAATATACCTCGATGTTAGAAGTACGACGTAGATCATCATCATGAAGAGCAAGGATAACACCATCTTTAGTCACCTGAAGGTCAGCCTCAAGATAGTCTGCTCCTATCTCACGAGCCCAACGGAATGATGACTCAGTCTCTTCTGGTGCCCAGAAAGTTGTTCCACGGTGTGCAATTGTTGCAAATCTTGGTACATAGTCACGTACCTTTTGCATCTCTGGTGAAAGATGTTTTACCTCTATCATGGTAACATCTACACTCTCGTCAGACCCTAGTTTCTGATCGCTACATGAAGCGAATGCTAGAGCGACGATTCCTAAATAAAAGAATCTTTTTAACATAAATTCAAGTTTTAAAAAATTATTAATAGTTTGTTTACTTATTTTCTAGAAGATATTTTTCACTCTTATATGTAAAGGCCATAAAGATTATTGATAGAGCACATGCACCTAAAAGTACGATAAAGCCCCAATCCCATCCTAAATGATCAACAATATATCCCATAGCGATATTAGCTAAAATAGCCGTTCCGAAGAAATAACCGAAGAAACCTGTTAAACCAGCTGCTGTACCTGCTGCCTTTTTTGGTGCTAAATCAAGTGCTTGTACACCAATTAACATTACAGGGCCATAGATAAGGAATCCGATAGCTATAAGCGCAATGCTATCTAGTAATATGTTATGATCATTTTGCCAATAGATGAATACAAATACTGCTACTATTGCCATATATATCATAGTTGTAATAGCACGACGTCCTTTGAATATCTTGTCGCTCATCCAACCACATATTATTGTACCAGGTATAGCTGCCCACTCATACATAGAGTAAGCCCAACCTACCTCTTTAATGTCGTAACCCTTAACACTCTTTAAGTATGTAGGTGCCCAGTCAAGTACACCATAGCGCACAAGATATACGAAAGCGTTTGCTAGAGCGATATACCATAATATCTTGTTATTCAGTACATATTTAAAGAATATCTCTTTAGCTGTTAGCTCTTTTTCTGAATTTTCACTGTAATCTTTTGGATAATCATTTCTATGTTTCTCAATAGAAGGTAGACCGCATGATTGAGGCGTATCTCTGATTGTTGCTAGAGATATAAGAGCAACAATAATCGCTAGTATAGCAGGAAATAAGAAGATACCCATCTCCCACGAACCGAACCATACTATACCATAAGCTGTTAAAGGACCTACTAAACCTCCACCAACGTTGTGTGCTACATTCCAGAAAGACATCTTAGTTCCACGCTCTTTAATAGAGAACCAGTGTGTCATAACACGACCACACGCTGGCCATCCCATACCTTGGAACCAACCAATAAGGAACTGCATAACAAACATCATCGCAATTGATGATAGTCCGTAGTTTAATCCCATAAATATAGTGACGATAGATGATAAAATTAAACCTAGCGGTAAGAAATAACGTGCATTACTTCTATCTGAAACCCCACCCATTAAAAATTTTGATAATCCATAAGCTATCGCATTTGCCGATAGGGCTAGACCTAAATCCCCCTTATCGAAACCCAGTTCTGCTAGATACGGCATTGCAATAGTAAAGTTCTTCCTTACTATATAGTAACCTGCATACCCGATGAAGATACCAATAAACACCTGTAAGCGCAGGCGCTTATATTCGGAATCAACCTTCTCTTTTTCTATTTGCGGTATATGCACCGCTGGTTTTAAAAAATTCTTCATATTACTACTTTTAAGTTAGTTTGGTGTTTTACAACGAAATGGCATTGTTATTTTCGTGCTATCATTTGCCAAAATTTTATGTTTTGATAGATGATATTTACTTTCATTTCGATGCAAATATACACGTAAAAATTTATTATACGCTAATTATTAATGTGATTTTATATTAAATTATTGTTAAGTAATTGTATAGTGACTATGTAAATTATTTTAATTCTGATAGTTATATTATACTCGAATGTAGTTTTTAGCTATATTAGTGAACTCACTACATTGATTACTTATCCACTCTTTATCATAACCAAGCTCTTTCGCAATGATGTGTGCTACTTTCTCTGCAACAGCCATTGCCTCTTTCGCATCTAGGTATAATAACCTAACTCTACGTGATAATACATCATCAACAGTACGTGCCATTTCATTACGAACAGCCCAAACCACCTCTGCCTCAGTGTGACTATATCTCTCGCTCAATTTTGCACCTAATGATGGCTCTGAATTGATGAGATTAATTATATTGTCAGCGTCTGAACCGTAAACAGTTAAGTGTTGATTCCTATCTAACCCCTTAGCATAACCATGAATACGTAGGTTTTTAGTTGTACACTTACGCTTTGGAAGTGAGCAGTTTTTGATACATGTGTTAATAGCATCTTCTGCCATAAGGCGGTATGATGTCCATTTACCTCCCGTAATAGTTACTAAATTGTTCTCAGAAACTATAATTTTATGTCCCCTTGAAATCTCTTTTGTGCTGCTTCCCTCTTTTTTAGGCATAGCAAGTGGACGCTGACCAGCAAATACTGAAAGAATATCCTTTTTAGTAGGTGCAGGATTCATATAGAGACCCGCTGTGTTAAGAATAAAATCAATCTCTTCATCTAGTGGAATAGGTTCACTCTCAGCCTTATCTCTCGGAATATCAGTTGTGCCCACCATAACCTTACCATGCCATGGAAGAGCGAAAAGTACCCTGCCATCTGATGTCTTTGGTATCATTATAGCGTGATCACTCTGAAGAAACTTCATATCAAGAACCAAATGTACCCCCTGACTAGGTTTAACCATTTTGCTGTGTTTTGGTTTATCCATCACCATAATATCATCAACAAAACAACCTGTTGCATTGATTACACTCTTAGCTTTCACTTGGAAACTATCTCCACTCTCTCTATCTAGTACTGTTACACCAGATACTTTTCCATCTTCGCTATGCAATACGTTAGTAACCTCAGCATAATTTACAACACAACCACCATGCTCTACACAACTTTGAGCAAGATTAACAGCCATACGCGCGTCATCAAACCTACCGTCATGATATACCACTCCCCCTTTTAATCCTTTTGAGACAGAGGCAGGAAGATACTTCATTACTTTTTTAGCCGAGATAAAACGAGAACGACCATATCCATACCCAAATGAGAGAATATCATATACTGTTAAGCCACAGAAATATAAGAAATTATCCCAATGTGTATAGTTTGATATAACAAATGATTGATCGCTCACAAGATGAGGAGCATTTGCTTTCATTCTACCTCGCTCTTTGAGTGCCTCTAATACTAATAATACATCTCCTTTTGCTAAATAGCGAACGCCTCCATGTACCAATTTTGTACTTCTACTTGATGTGCATTTCGAAAAGTCATCTTTTTCTATCAATGCAACACTATATCCTCTTGCTGCTGCGTCGAGAGCGCAGCCTAATCCTGTTGCCCCGCCACCAACTACCACAACATCCCAAATATGATCGGGATTATTCGTTAGTTTGTTAATTTCTTTTGCTCTTTCCATCTTATTATTCTTATGATTCGAAACTAAATGTGTTTCACTTCGATGCAAATCTACGATATATTATTTATATTTCAAAATTATTTTGCATAAATTTATCAAAATTTATCAAAAAAGTTACATTTTGATGTTATCTTATAAATTTATTTTCGTTTAAATTGTTAATTTTCGATTAATAAAATTATATAAAGTTGTTTATTATTTATATAATTGATATATTTGCAGAACTTATTATAATTGCGGAAATGAATAAAAGAGAAGATAATAATATTAGTATTGCTAATGTGCTTAATCAAAAGCAGAGGCACAGTCAAATTATTGAGATGCTACAAATCAGTGGCAGTCTTTCGGTTGGGTATATAGCAGAAAAATTAGGAACCTCTGAGGTTACCATAAGAAAAGATTTAACCTTACTTGAAAATAAAAAGAGATTATACCGTTCACATGGTAAGGCGATACTTATTGAATCTCACACTTTTAATAAACATATTAATCTGAAAGAGAAGATTAATCATGCCGAAAAAATTGCTATAGGCAAAGAGGCGGCAAAGATGATTGTTCAAGGAGATTCTATCATCATTGGCTCGGGAACAACAGCACTCTTTTTTGCTAAAGAGATTAATCCGCCCGCATCAGTAACTATTTTAACATCATCTATTCCTGTTGCAACAGAGGTGTCTCAAAAAGAGATTGATGAGGTTGTGGTACTAGGAGGTATTATGCGTAAGAGTTCTATATCAACAGTTGGCCCTTTTGCTGAGCATATTATTAATCAATTTGCTTGCAATAAACTCTTTTTAGGGGTTGATGGTGTCGATCTTGAATTTGGAATAACAACAACCAATACATTAGAGGCAAATCTAAATAGAGAGATGCTTAAATCTTCAGGTAAAGTGATTGTGTTGGCAGACAGTTCTAAATTTAATAGGAGAGGATTTAGTAAGATATGTAATATCAATGAGGTTGATCATATTATCACAGACAGCAATATCACCCAAGCCCAAATTAAGGAGGTAGAAAATCTAGGAATAGCTTTGACAATAGCTCAGGTATAACAACTCGCATGACTAACGCACGAAAAGTTAAATTCAATCACTTTTTCTCAGCGACAAGTAAACCGAATGCAATAAAAATATTTTTAATTTGCTGAGGTGTCGCAGTCGAAACAATATTTATATTGTAAAAAGTGTTAAATTTACATTAAAATCCGCAGGATTTTTAGAGGGTTGTTACCTTCATTTTAGTCCATTTGATTATAATAAAGGGGAATGAACAACTATTATTAGGTCGTAACTGATTGAAATACTGCTTTAATATAGTTTCGCGACTGCCCCAAACTACCCCGTTTGCCCTGAAGCGAACGTGAGTGAGCGTCGTGAGGAGCTTAAAGCGGGCGATACCGAAAACTTAACAAAAATATCCAATTAATTGTCTGTCAATTAATTG
>CAYJCU010000026.1:0-23752 GCA_964368765.1 uncultured Rikenellaceae bacterium | reverse complement strand
AACATTTTTACCAATATACTGATAACCACTCCGTTATCGCAAAATTATTTTTTAGGTAATTTTGCACAATTATTAGAAAAGCTATAAAAAGGTTGTGTGGGTAGTTATAGAGGGCGAAAAAATATGCCCTATATTAATATGGTATAAAACCAAACCCCTCTTTTTGTGGTTCAAGCACTAATCTATCAATGTGTGGTAATTCAAAGAGAGACGAGGGAACTTCGCCACTCAATTTGTTATTATCTAGATATAGCGATGTCAATTTTTCAAGGTTACCCAAACTTTGAGGAATAGTTCCAACTAAATTATTATCACTAAAATTGAGCCCCGTTACACTACCTAGCGATTGACTATATGTTACACCTTCCCACTCGCCAAGAGGTGCATCGCTACCCCAATTGCTCTTACGATACCAGCTATCGCCAGCAGTGGCGTAGTATAACTGCATAAGAATTGCTCTATCATTGGCAAGCTGATGCGCTGTTAATTCTAACCTAGCCTCATTGGCTATTATGGTTATTATCTGTGTACGAGAGCTGGTGGTGCTATTATCATCGAATGTCAATGTAAGAGTCACTCCTCCACGCTCACCTATTTTAGGCCCTACATCTACCCAATCGGCAGATGGATCAGAGAGTGATATGCTCCAATCTGTATTAATCCCTAACGATATAGTTGCCGAGGTACTCTGTGATGATGCCTCGAAATAGTCTGTTTCACTATAATTAATTATTTTTGCTGCGATTTGCTCTTCTGTTTCGTCGCTACTATTGCATGCAAAAAGGGATGATACTGTCAGAAAAATTGCAAATAAATAGTTTAATTTAGCCATAATATATATTTTAAATTTTGAGCAAAGTTATGAATAAATATTAGTTTATCAAATAATTAGCGATTTATTTTTTCATTAAGAAAATAATTTCTATCTTTGCAGACGAAAAAATGGAATAGTAATGCATAAAGAGTTTGTAAAAGCTACATACTCTTTATGTTTTAATGTGTATTATTATATGACTGAATATCAAAAAACGCTTAATCACCCTATACACTTCACAGGAAAAGGGTTACATACTGGGTTACATGTTACAATGACTGTTTACCCTGCAGATGAGAATCACGGAATACAATTTAAAAGGATAGATTTAGAGAGTAAGCCAGTTGTGGCGGCTCTTGTTGAGAATGTGGTAGACACGTCACGTAGCACTACTATTGCTCGTGGTGAGGCTAAAGTATCTACTATTGAGCATCTTATGGCAGCTCTTTGGGGCTGTGGTATTGATAATGCACTTATTGAGATAGATTCACAAGAGGCACCTATATTAGATGGCTCGGCGAAGGCTTATGTTGAAGAGATAGAGCGTGTAGGTATCAAAGAGCAGAAGGCTATACTTGAATATTACACTATAAGAGAGAAGATAGAGTATGTTGATGAAGAGCGTGATGTTAAGCTAGTTGTCTTCCCTGACGATAGTTTTTCAGCCAATGTAAACATTGATTTTAACTCAAAGATAGTTGGTAAGCAGTTTGCTGCACTTAACGATATAAAAGATTGCGCTACGGAGATAGCTCCTTGTCGCACTTTTGTGTTCTTACATGAACTAGAACCACTAATCACTAATAACCTTATCAAGGGTGGTGATGTTGATAATGCTATTGTTATTGTTGAGAATGAGATAGATAACGAACAAAAACAGCGTCTTAACGAGCTATTTGGCAGAGAGATAAACGTTACTAATAAGGGTTATCTTAATAATATAGAGCTGCGTCATGAGAATGAGATAGCACGTCATAAGCTACTTGACTTAATTGGAGACCTATACTTAGTTGGTGTACGCATTAAGGGTAAGGTGTTTGCCACTAGACCAGGTCACTCAGCAAATGTTAAGTTATCGTCACTTCTACGTAAGCAGTATAAGGCAGATTCATCTAAGCCTAAATTCAAATACGATCCAGATGCTACTCCTATATATGATATAAATCAGATTAAGGATATAATTCCTCATCGTCCACCATTCTTATTAGTTGATAAGATTATGGCTATGGATGAGAAGAGTGTTTATGGCATAAAAAATGTGACAATGAATGAAGGATTCTTTGTTGGTCACTTCCCTGAGGAGCCTGTTATGCCAGGAGTGCTGATAATAGAGGCTATGGCGCAGTGTGGTGGTATCCTAGCACTTAGTTCAGTAGAGGATCCAGAGTGTTACTCAACATATTTCTTAAAGATAGACGAGGTTAAATTTAAGCGCAAAGTGGTGCCTGGAGACACACTTCTTTTTGCTCTTGAACTAACAGAGCCTATACGTAGAGGTATCGTTAAGATGAGTGCAAAGGCCTATGTAGGTAGCAATTTAGCTACTGAGGCACTGCTAGTAGCACAAATTTCTAAGAACAAACAGTAATTTAGTGGCAGTTTCAGTGAAAACTGAGGATTGAATTTATGCAGGTCATATCTTCCTAATAATGCATATATATTCAATTTTTAGTAGACCACTGCTGCTAGAGGTAAAAAATCAAAATTTTGGTTTTTCAAACGCTATAATTTCATCTGCCCCCTAATTGGCATTGAAAGAGGTAGTTGATTGATTTTTTACTAGACAACAATATAATTTTATATATTATGATAAGCAATCTTGCATATATTCATCCTGATGCTAAGATAGGAGAGAATGTAGAAATAGCACCTTTTGCATACATTGAAGGTGATGTTGTGATTGGTGATGGCACCAAGATACTTTCAGGAGCACATATCCTGAATGGTGCACGCATAGGCAAAAACTGCTCTATACATAACAGTGCAACAATTGCAGGTATTCCACAAGATCTTAAATTTGCTGGAGAGTACTCAACAGCTGTTATCGGAGATAATACGGTTGTGCGTGAGTGTGCTACAATAAATCGTGGTTCAGCAAGCAAGGGCACAACAATAGTTGGTAGCAACTGCCTATTGATGACTGGGGCACACGTGGCTCACGACTCTATTTTGGGAGATAATGTTATTCTTGCTAATAATGTCTCTATTGCTGGTGAGGTGATAGTTGATGATTGGGCAATATTAGGAGGTCATAGTGCTGTACATCAGTTTTGTAAGGTGGGAGCACACACTATGGTAGCAGGTGGTGCTATGGTGACTAAAGATGTTCCGCCTTATGTTATGGTGGGACGTTCGCCAGTATCTTATCATGGGCTTAATATTGTAGGTCTACGCCGTAGGGGCTTTGATAACGACACTATTACATCAATAAAGGATATATATAACCATATATATAACTCTGAGATGAATGTAACAGATGCCTGCTCATTTATTAATGATAATATTAACCAATCTGAACATCGTGACTATATAGTTGAGTTTGTAAGAAGTTCAGATAGGGGTATTATACCGTAGATAGGTTATGTTTAATATATTACTGATAATAGTTATCTCTATCCTGCCTTTAGCAATTAGGGCGCAGGATAGAGACTCTTTATTGGTAAAAAACGACACCACAAAAACCTTTTATATCAACGATATAAGGTACTCAAAACATATAAAAGATAGTATTATCGTAAATGCCGAAGTGAGAAAGGTAGAGGCTTATGGGGATTACTACCGAGTGCGTATCGAGATAGCTAATCTGAGTGGTGTAGATATAGATTTTCTTATTAAGAGCATAGAGGCTATGTCGGGAGAGGGCGCACGGCGTGAGGTATTGAAGGTATTAACTTTTGATGATTATATGTCAAATATCCGCCGCCGACGTTTCTTTTTAGGAGATGCGGTAACGATTGTAGATAACCCCGAGATGATAATATATCCTATTAACAGAGATGATATTGAGAATCTCGCTATTGAGTCTCGCACTATTTTTGGGGAGAAAGCACAGGGAACAACAGATATAGACAGAGCCTATGCCGATGGTAATACAGCACGCTATAAATTACGTGTAGAGCGTAACTATTTACGTTCTAATACTATTCCAGATAGAAAGGCGATACAAGGCATCTTTATGATACGCCGAGGTGGCAAAAAAGGGGACTTAACAGTTGATTTAAAGGTGGGCGACACCCCTTTTCGCTTTGAGTGGTCAATAGAGGATATATCTGATGTAAAATACTATTAACACAAACGATAAATATATATGTCAATAAAGTTATTAAAGGGCCTAAAGAGTAATAAGAAGAGCAATACTAAAGGTAAAGGCAAGGCTCAAAAAGATATTACTAAAAGAGAGATAATAAAATCTTGGGTACGTACACTGATAATTGCAGTGGCGGTATTAGTGGCTATTATTATGGGGGCGGTTTTGTCACTTGATAAGTTCACACGCCATAGCGAGAGGTTTATTCTTCCTGATTTTAGTAATATGACAGTTATAGAGGCTGATACAGCTAATGGCGAGATGAATATACGTTTTGATATTATTGATTCTCTGTATGTTGAGCAGGCTAAACCAGGTGTTATATTAGATCAATATCCTAAGGCGGGCAGTTTTATCAAATCGGGGCGCAGGGTTACTGTTACTATCAGCACCACCTCGCCACGTAAAGTTAAACTACCTTATGTAACAGGTTTTTCATTGCGTCAGGCACTTAGTTCACTACAACGTGATAATATAGTGGTTAGCCAATTGATATATGTTGATGATATAGCCACAAATAATATCATTAAGCAGGAGTTCGAGGGTGTAGAGGTAACTGCTGACACAGATATAGAGGTTCCTATTAACAGTAAGGTAACACTATATGTAGGACTTGGAGATAAGGCTCCATCACTATATGCTCCGAATGTTATTGGCGAAGAGATAAAGGGTGTGAGAGGCATCCTAACAAGCGAGGGACTAAATATGGATGTGGTGGTAGACAGCACTGTAACTGCTATTAACCATATACGCTCAAGGGTATTTAGTCAATCGCCACTTCCAGATGATAGTGTGGGTTATGGCAACGCTATTACGCTATATATAACTAACGATGAGGCTAAGCTAGAGCTATTTAGTAGAGAGTATAAAAATATTATCAACTCAGAGAAGAGCCTTACAGAGATGTATGAGAAGATGGTTGAGAAAAAACTTAACGACTCTATGTTATTCTTAACCAATAGAGCAGCTATCTTCACACCACAAAATAAGTTAAAGCGCATCAATGAGGCTATTCCGCAAGAGCTTTATGAGCTATTTATAAGCATAAATAATAGTAGCAGCATAGATAATGTTAAGGCGCAACTTGACACAATTATTATCAAGAAAGATTTCCTACAACGTGGGGAGATATTCACAAAACAAGAGCAGACAAACAATGAGCTATAACGAGTTAGAAGAGAACCAACCACTAGAAATAATAGAGGATATAGAGCGTATTGACGACCTAGAGAGTGGCGATGAGATGTACGAGCACTTTACCATAACAGTGGATAAGGGGCAAACCACTATGCGTGTTGATAAATTTCTCACTTCACGTATGGAGAACACTTCACGCAACCGTGTGCAGCTAGCTGCTGATGCTGGTAATATATATGTAGGAGATAAGGCGGTTAAATCAAGTTATAAGATAAAGCCTCTCGACAAAATATCTATCCTACTACCCTATCCACCTAACAATAATGAGGTGTATGCTGAGGATATACCCCTTAATATTGTTTATGAGGATGATGATGTGATGATTATAAATAAAGAGCCTGGTATGGTTGTCCACCCAGGTTTCGGTAACTGGTGTGGCACGCTGGTTAATGCCATAACATTCCATCTAAAAGATCTACCTCTTTTTCAGTCTGGTGATATGAGAGCGGGTTTGGTGCATCGTATAGACAAAAACACTTCAGGA
Source organism: uncultured Rikenellaceae bacterium (assembly GCA_964368765.1). Lineage (GTDB taxonomy): Bacteria > Bacteroidota > Bacteroidia > Bacteroidales > Rikenellaceae > JADFUS01. The sequence continues at coordinate 17,950 of CAYJCU010000026.1, read as the reverse complement.
TTAATGGTAATAGCAAAGACAGAATTAGCTCATGTAAAACTAGCTAAGCAGTTCTTTGACCACACTATACAGCGCAGATATGTTGCTCTTGTATGGGGAGATATGGATGACGATAGTGGTACTATTATTGGCAATGTGGGGCGTTCTATAAGAGATAGGATGAAGATGGATGTCTTCTCACCTGAGAGTGATATAGGAAAGCATGCCGTTACTCATTATAAAGTTATTGAGAGATTAGGATATGTTAATCTAGTAGAGTGCAGACTAGAGACAGGACGTACACACCAGATACGTGTGCACATGCAACATATAGGTCATCCGCTATTTAACGACGAGCGTTATGGTGGCGAGAAGATATTAAGAGGTACTACATTTACAAAATATAAGCAGTTTGTAAATAACTGTTTCTCTATACTACCACGCCAAGCCCTTCACGCTAAGAGCCTTGGTTTTGTACACCCTATCACAGGTAAAGATATGTTTTTTGATTCTGAGTTACCTAAAGATATGTCAGACTGCCTAACAAAATGGCGTGGTTATGTCTCTAATCGAGATATTGTAGATAGGGACGAATAGAAAAGAGGGCTAACGAGTGTCATACTCGTTAGCCCTCTTTTTTCGACTAAAACTACCGCTCTGGAAGAGTGCCCCGCCGGCATTAGGCGAAAAAATCTGCACTCGGCACGGCGTCCGCCACCGCTTGGCGACGCTCACTATCGTATCGCTAATTACCTATCTCGCTAAGATACTTAATACGCACCAAACGAACCTCCTCTTCAGAGTAATCACCACCCAGTTCACTCATAGCCTCCTCTATAGAGTCACTCTCAGCCTCTTCGTTGAAATATTCGTAAATATCTGAAATCTTATCCTCATCAATAACCTCATTAAGATAGTAGTTGATATTAAGCATTGTGCCCGAATTTACGATTGTCTCTATCTCTGTCAATAGATCCTCAAACTCAATACCTCGTCCATCGGCTATATCCTGCAAATCCATTTTACGGTCTATGTTTTTAATTATATGAACCTTATTCTGGCTCTTATTAACAACACTCTTAACAATAATATCTTTAGGACGATTTATCTCATTCTCTTCAACATATTTTGCAATAAGTTCAATGAAAGGCTTAGCAAATTTATTTGCCTTACCAACACCTACACCGGTAATATTACTCATCTCCTCTAGTGTGATAGGGTATTGTGTAGCCATATCCTCAAGCGATGGCTCTTGGAAAATAACAAACGGAGGTAGGTTATTTTTCTTAGCCTCAGAACGTAATAAATCTTTAAGCATAGCCAACAGAACATTATCAGCAGCTCCGCCACCACGTGGCATTATGCTTTCTGTGTCTATCTCGTCTGGATATTCGTTATCTTTACTCATCATAATAGAGAATGGTTTATCGATATAATTGATACCCTTCTCAGTTATTGAAAGTACGCCATAATTCTCTATACTCTTATATATCAATCCCTCAAGTATGGCATTGCGTATTACCATATTCCAGAACTTATCATCTTTATCTTTACCTATACCAAACCACTCTAGCTCATCATGTTTAGAGGCTTTTGTGGTTGGGTTAATCCTACCTAGCAGCACATTAACGATATGGTCTACCTTAAAACGAGGACCCACATCTCTAAGGGCTTTAAGGGCAGTAACAACACTCTCTTTAGCCTCAAATAGCTCTTTAGGGTTGATACAGTTATCACACGCTCCGCAATAGTCGCTCTCAGAATCCTCACCGAAATAGTGAAGTAATGATTTACGCCTACATGTAGATAGCTCTGCAAAAGCAACCGTCTCATCTATAAGCATACGACCTATCTCTTGCTCGGCTAGTGGTTTACCTTGAATAAATTTCTCTAATTTTTGTATATCTTTATAACTATAAAATGTTAGGCAGATACCCTCTCCTCCATCACGACCTGCACGACCTGTCTCTTGGTAATATCCCTCAAGACTTTTCGGCATATCATAATGTATAACATAGCGCACATCAGGCTTATCTATACCCATACCAAAGGCGATAGTTGCTACAATAACATTAACATCCTCATGTATGAACTTATCCTGATTAGCCACACGTATAGAGGCATCTATACCAGCATGGTATGGTAGCGCCTTAATACCGTTTATATTAAGTAAATCTGCTATCTCTTCAACTTTTTTACGGCTAAGACAATAGATAATACCCGATTTACCCTCATGTGATTTAATAAACTTTACTATCTCTTTATCAGGTTGGTTTTTAGGTCTTATCTCATAATATAGATTTTTTCTATTGAATGACGAACGGAATACCGTTGCCTCTGTCATCTCTAAGTTTTTCTGTATATCCATCTGCACCTTAGGCGTAGCTGTTGCCGTAAGAGCAATGATTGGCGCAGGCGCTATCTCTGATATAATAGGGCGAATACGACGATACTCCGGGCGGAAATCGTGTCCCCACTCAGATATACAATGCGCCTCATCAATAGCATAAAATGATATTTTTATATTTTGAAGAAGTTTTATATTCTCCTCCTTTGTCAGAGACTCTGGCGCGAAATATAGTAGTTTTGTTTTACCAGCCAACACATCCTCACGCACTTTTGTTACTGTTGCCTTATTGAGAGATGAGTTTATAAAGTGAGCGATGCCATCCTCCATAGAGAATGCACGCATAGCATCAACTTGATTCTTCATCAATGCAATTAGTGGCGATACTATAATAGCCACCCCATCCATGATAAGTGCAGGTAATTGATAACAAAGTGATTTTCCTCCGCCTGTTGGCATAAGAACAAATGTATCTCTCCCCTCAAGCAAATTTTCTATAATCGCCTCTTGATTTCCCTTAAAATTAGAAAAACCAAACTTTTCCTTTAAATGTTCTACTAAGATATTGTGTTCCATAATACTATATAATAACTTAACAATCAACAAAATAGTGCACTATTGCATAATTATTGTTATTAAATTTCTCATAAAGATAGTAAAAATCAAAAAAACAAACTAACTTTGTAGTACTTTTTTTAAAAAATTTTTTATGTGCAAGATTAATAAGAGTGAAATTGTAGATTTTGCAAGAGAGATTATAGATACTGAGGTTGAGGCTATAAAAGGTCTAGGAAAGTATGTTGATACCGATTTTGTAAAGGCTATTGATACCATATATAATAGCAATGGAAGAGTAGTGATTACGGGGATAGGCAAAAGTGCTATTATAGGTCATAAAATAGTGGCAACGCTCAACTCAACAGGCTCTCCTGCTATATTTATGCATGCAGCAGATGCTATTCATGGAGATTTGGGTATTATACAGAAAAACGATGTGGTTATCTGTATATCTAAGAGCGGTAGCTCTCCAGAGATAAAGGTTTTAATACCTTTAATTCGTAATATAGATAATAACAACCCTATAATAGGTATGGTTGGCAATACAGAGTCGTTTTTGGCACAAAATAGCGATATGGTAATCAATACATTCGTATCACATGAGGCGTGCCCAAATAATCTAGCCCCTACCTCAAGCACAACAGCGCAGTTGGTTATGGGAGATGCTATTGCTATGACACTGCTCAAAATGAAGGGTCTTACGGCAGAAGATTTTGCTAAGGTACACCCAGGGGGTGCCTTAGGTAAGAGGCTATACCTACGAGTATCCGATTTAACAAATATATCGTTAGCACCGAGGGTTAAGATTGATACACCTATCAGAGAGGTAATTATCGAAATATCATCTAAGAGATTAGGAGCTACGGCGGTAATAGATAATAACAATAATATAGTGGGTATTGTTACTGATGGAGATATACGCCGTATGTTAGAACATAACAGCCATATAGGAGATATTACGGCGGGCGATATTATGGGTAGAGAGCCTAAGATAATAGATGAAGATACTCTAGCTGTTCAGGCATTTAGAACAATGGAGAGTAACCATATCTCGCAACTGATTGTTGTTAATGGCAATGGAGAGTATCGTGGTATAATACATATCCATGCAATACTATCCGAAGGGGTAGTATAAATGACTCAAAAAAATAATATTACAGATGAAACTATACACAAAACATTTAGTAAAGCAGTATAAGAGCCGTAAGGTGGTAGATGATGTATCTATCAACGTATCACAGGGCGAGATAGTGGGTTTATTAGGGCCTAATGGTGCTGGGAAAACCACAACTTTTTATATGACCGTTGGACTTATTAAGCCCAATGATGGGCAGATATTTCTTGATGAGTTAGATATTACTGAAGAGCCCGTTTATAAGCGTGCACAACTGGGGGTGGGCTATCTAGCTCAAGAGGCTTCTGTTTTCCGCCGTCTTTCGGTAGAGGATAATATACGTGCTGTATTGCAGATGACAGATTACAGTAAAGAGTATCAAGAGCAGCGTGTTAATGAGTTGATTGAAGAGTTTCACTTAACTAAGGTGCGTAAGAGTTTAGGTATTCAGTTATCTGGTGGAGAGCGCAGGAGAACAGAGATAGCACGTTGCGTGGCTATCAATCCTAAATTTATTCTTCTCGACGAGCCTTTTGCAGGGGTAGACCCTATTGCGGTTGAGGATATAAAGAGTATTGTTCGTGCCCTTAAAGATAAAAATATAGGTATTATCATCACAGATCATAATGTGCAAGAGACACTTGATATTACAGATAGAACATACCTTCTGTTTGAGGGTAAGATACTTAAAACGGGTACTGCCGAAGAGCTAGCTGCTGATGAGATGGTACGTAAGGTGTATCTAGGTAAAGATTTCAAACTTAAAAACAGTAAGTAATTGAGAAAGCAGGAGAGATATAGGGGTATTATAGATTGGTTTAGTGTAAATATGCCAATCGCTGAGAGTGAGTTACATCACAGTAACCCCTATGAATTGCTTGTGGCAGTTATTCTCTCTGCTCAATGCACTGATAAGAGGGTTAATATGGTAACGCCAGAGCTTTTTAGGGCTTTCCCAACACCTTATAAATTGGCAGAAACAACTCCTGACGAGATTTATGAGTATATTAAATCTATCTCATACCCCAATAACAAGGCTAAAAATCTTCATAAGATGGCCTTAGGGCTTATTGAATTATTCAATGGCGAGGTACCATCAGAGGTAGATGATTTAGTTAAGTTAGCTGGTGTGGGGCGTAAGACAGCAAATGTTATCGCCTCAGTTATATATAACAAACCTGCTATGGCGGTGGATACCCATGTATTCAGAATATCAGAGAGGATAGGCTTAACCACCAACTCAAAAAATCCGCTACAAACAGAGCGTGAATTGGTTAAATATATCCCTGCCGATATTATACCGATAGCACACCACTGGCTGATTCTCCATGGCAGATATGTGTGCATAGCTCGCAAACCTAAGTGCGAAGAGTGCGGAATAAAAGAGTGGTGCAGGCATTTCAATAAAATAAAGTAGCGTATGAGTAGATGGTTAAAATGTATATGTTTGCTGTTGGTTGTTTTTGGTATTGGCAGAGAGGCTAATGCACAATATTTTATATCGCCAACCGACCCTGTCTATCTTAAATGGAAGCGTATCGCTAATAAGAGCGACGGAGATATTATTTTCCCCGATTATCTTGCAGATAAGGGGTATTATGTGTCGTTTCTTAGGGATACACTTAAAAGCAAAATAAACTATAATTTAGGGGGTAAGTTAGGCAAATTTAATGTCACACTACACCCTACTAACCTACTCTCAAATGGCTTGGTAACCTACACACCTAGCAGGATGGAGTTATACACTATGCCCTCACGAGATAATATGTCGTTACCTTGGCTTAAACATCTTGTGGCGCATGAGTATCGCCATGTGGCGCAGTTAAGTAAGCTAAATCAAGGATTTACCAAAACATTAAGTTATATTTTGGGCGAACAGATGTTTGGATTAACAGCTGCAACTGTATCCACATATATTTATGAGGGGGATGCTGTTGTTGCCGAAACACAATTTGCAATGTATGGAAGGGGTAAGCAACCCTCTTTTAACACACCATTACGTGCACTTCTTATTGATGGCGAAAAGTTAAATGTTGCCACTATCAGGATGGGAGCACTTAATAAATATGCCCCAGACCCCTATATAATGGGTTATCACGTAACACAATATGGTACAGATACATTTGGGGATAATTTCTGGAGTGATTGTATCACTTTTGCGGCTCGTAACCCATATTTAATTGATCCGCTACTTTTTGTGTTTAAGGGGAGATATAACACCTCATCAGGTAAGATGACACGTGCAACATTCAATAGGTTACACGATTTTTGGGAACCCTTAACTGTCAATCAAAAAAATTCAGCCACTATAATAGACAACAACCCCGTATATTATACAAATTATCAATCGCCACTATATCTTAACGACTCTACAATTCTATCTATCAAAAGTGATTATAGTAGTCCTAATAAAATAGTTGCAACAAACATTAAAACGGGGAAGCAGAGGGTTATTACATCAATAGGCTCGCTCTCGTCATATATGTATATAGATAGTGGTAAACTATTTTGGGGAGAGATAACACCATCTCTTTCGTGGGGGCAGAAAAATTTCTCTACCCTCTACTCTTACGACCTCAACAAAAAGCGCAAGAGAAGAGAGTATTCATCTACATCATTCTTCTTCACCCCTTATGGCGAAGATAAGATATTGGCTGTTGAGTATGATATTAATAATAATCCTCAACTGATTACACTCAGTAAAGATGGGTATAAAGAGCTATCACGTTATGATATTTTTGATAGTAACGTATCGCTAAATGGTATAGCCTATAACCCTAAAGATGGCATGATATATTGTGCAGTGGTGGATAATAACGGAACATCTATTGTGCGTGTTAATCTTAGTGATATGAGCTCAGAATATTTTATTGAGCCTAGCTATAACACAATAACTAACCTATCATGCTATGATGGCTCACTGCTCTACACCTCTATAAATAGTGGCCAAGAGGAGGTGTATATGTATAACCTAGCAGAGGGGGCAGAGTATAAACTAACCAACTCACGTTATGGCTCAACAGGGGCATCGCTATCAAAAGATGGTGAGAGTATCGCCACCACAACATATACCCATAACGGTTTCTTGCTTAGCACACAAAAGGTGCATAAAGAGAGCAGGAGCAGCTGGCAAAAAATGCCCTCAGACAAATATAACTACAACTATAAGGAGTGGAATATAATAAAATTAGACACTATCAATTTTGAGGCTCATACAATAGATAAGTATATCTCTAGCAAAGAGATTAAGAGGTATAATAAAACCGCTAATCTATTCAACCTACATAGCTATATACCTCTTTATGTTGATACAGAGGCGTTAATATCATCGCTATCATTCAGAGGGGGGGTGGGTGCAACACTACTATCACAGAATATGCTAAATAGCATGGTTACATCTTTTAGTTATGGTTATGTTAATGGGCACAACCTATATAAATTAGGTGTGGATTATACCGCCCTACCTGTTCATATCTCTTTCGATTTAGAGCATGGTGGAAAATATCAGTCTATATACTCTCTATCAGGGAGCAATGTAAATAGTATAGATGAATACTCAGAGGTCTCTGTCGATTTATCACTACCTCTTAACCTGTCAGGTGGGGGACGTAATCGCTATTTTAGAGCAACACTAGGGTATAGCTATGTCAATGATTTATACACTACTTTATCAAATAAGAGATTTGTAAATACCGAGGGGGTGAATAGGATTGAGTATCACATCTCATATCAAAGCACATCCCACTCAGCAAGAATGAATCTAAACCCTAAATGGGGCTACCTAGCTCAATTCTCTGCTATTACTAATCCTTTTAATAATAACGCAGCGTCTCTTTTTGCACTCTACCTAAAGGGTTTTCTTCCGGGGCCTTTCAGAAATGGCTCTATCGTGCTAGAGGCTGCTAAATTGTATCAAACAGATAATATAATATATTATGGCGAAACGATACTTCTTCCACGTGGAATAACTATTGAGAATGCTGTTAAGCGTAGTTATTCATCATCTATTGATTATCGTGTGCCGCTATTCTACCCTAATGGTGGATTGGGAACACTACTACACTTTCAGCGCATATCGGGTGCTATCTTCACAGATTATGCCCATTATCAATATATAAATAGTGATAAGTGGGTATCTAAAGCAACATTTGGCGGAGCGGTGGTTATAAGTTTTAACGCTTTCAATCTCCGTAACCTCATGAATCTTGAACTATCTGTTTACAAACCAAATGATAGCTCGAAATTAAGCACAGGAGTAGCTTTTTCAGTAGATTTTTAGCACATAAAATTTTGTGTACACAAGCAAAAAGGCATTAAACCCCAACAAGTACAAAAGGTATGCCCCCCAGCAAGCATAAAAGATATGGAGCCCCACAGAGCGAACGACAGTGAGCGACGCCAAGCGGCAGCGAGGCGAGTTTTTGAAGCAAAGCGCACTTTTTCTAAAAAAGTGTAATCCGAAGCGGTAGCGACGGCAAAACAAAATCTGCAAAGCAGATGTGCAAGAACCAATCTGCAAAGCAGATAAGGAAAAAATCTGCAAACCAAATAAACAACACCCCCCAACCCCAAAAACCAAATATTACCAATCAAATTGGATATTTATGCATAATTATTGTATTATTATTGAAATAATAGTTATATTTGCAGAAATTATTGTGAAGGTGATGGTAAATAAGATTGAAAATTTGTCTCTTAGTGACGACAAGTATCTTAGTTATGTAGTGATGAGGGGCATGGCTAAGAGCGAACAGACAAACAACACCAGAGAGGTGGTAGGATATATTATTAGGGGTAGTAAGCAGATAGAGTGTAACCGATATATTAATGCGGGCAGTATTTACTATATATCTGCGAATAATGTGAGGGTGTGCAACATAGTTGATGAGTATAGTGATACTTATGAAGAGTTGTCTATATCTTTTAACATCAAAGAGCTTAGAGAGTTTATAACAGAGTATGTTAATATTAAGGGTATCTGTAAGGGTAGAGATGATGTAGTCACATTATCTAGCGATAACTATATGTGTGAAGGGGCGAATGATGTGATAGCACGTACTGCCGAGCGCATAAAATATTATATTGACTATAAGACAGATAAGGAGATAATAAGAAAGAATATAAATAGATTTATCGCCTTAGATTTGCTATTAACAATACTTGAAAATAGCTCTTCTTGCATATCAGAAAAGGTTATAAATATACTAGATAGGGGTAACGACACACTTCGCAAAGTTGTATCAGATAATATTACAAGTGGTATAACCATTAATAAAATGGCGAGACTGAGTAATATGTCTATATCTAATTTTAAGAGAGCCTTCAGAGAGATATATGGCACAACACCGCATAAATGGATAATAGAAAAGCGGCTGGCGATGTCAGCGACACTGATGACAGGCACCAACCTAACATTGAGCGAGATAGCAAGTGAGTGTGGTTTCAGTAACTCATCACATCTGATAAAACGGTTTAAAAAGCGGTATAACATGACCCCCAAAGAGTATAAAAGATTATATAATTGCGATTTTTACAAAAAAGAGAGCAAATAATTTTGTTTATCTAAAATTAATCACTACCTTTGCGGTCTAATATTAAACAATTAATAATAATAACACGATGAAAAAAGAAATTCACCCAGGGAATTATCGTATGGTGGCATTCAAAGATATGTCAAACGATGAGGTGTTTTTGTGCAGGTCCGCCGTTAATACAAAAGAGACTATAGAGATAGACGGCGAAACCTATCCCGTCTTCAAAGTGGAAATTTCAAACACTTCACACCCATTCTACACGGGTAAAGTGAAGTTAGTAGATACCGCTGGACGTGTTGATAAGTTTATGAGCCGTTACCAAAAGCATTACGACAAGAGAAATGCTAACAAATAGTATTTAGATTTAAAAAGCCTAACACATGTTGTTAGGCTTTTTAATTTTTATATACCCCTATGAGGTATGTAACCCAATACACACAAAGGGATGCAACCCCAGCAATCATAAAAGGTATGGAGCCTCATACGTATTAAACCCCAGAAATCATAAAGGTATGGAGCCCCACAGAGCGAACGATAGTGAGCGACGCCAAGCGGTAGCGAGGCGAGTTTTTGAAGCGTAGCGCACTTTTTCTAAAAAAGTGTAATCCGAAGCGGTAGCGACGGCAAAACAAAAATCTGCAAAGCAGATGTGGAAGAATTATGAATAAGAATACCCCATAATAACGATTCTAACGAATCGTGCGTCCACCGAGAGAAATTATTACTCCGCTTCTCTGCGTGATAATTTCTCTTTTTTAGCGGTGGTGGACGTCGTGACGTGCACAGAAATAATTAAAACATTTTCGCCTAATGCCGGCTGGGCACTCTTCCAGAGCGGTGTTATTTGCCGAAACAAAGCAACCTAAAACCTACGAATATAAGAAAAACTAGGCATAAAAGGCAGTAAAGAGTATGCCCTAACACCATTATCAGCATCACTATTAAAAACACTGGTATCAGGAAGAATAATAGATGGGTTTTTGTGATTAGTGACATTAGATATAGTTATCTGCCACGCTCTACTACCCCTCTTAAGTTGTCTCTCCATAGTATAACTAATATCCACCCTGAAATAATCTCTTAACCGCACATAACTACTATTATCATAATATATTAAGTCTTGCCAATTAGGATTATACATCTCATTACCCATCATATAAGGACGACCCGTGCGATATATTATATTAGATGACACAGTATGCTTACGCCCCTGACTGTTTACTATATTATATATTGCTAATAAGCTAGCAGCATGTGGTGTATCGAAAATATAGGGTCTAGTAACCCCATCAATAATAATATCAGAGAGAGAATAGGCATAAGAGCCCACAAGACTCAATCGCCCACGGCTATATTGTATGAATGTCTCTATACCATAACCCTCTCCTAAACCTTTATCATAACCATCGCCACTAAGCAGGAACTCATCGGCATCATAAACCATAGTTAAATTATCACGTTGTTTATAATAACCCTCAAGAGTAATAGATAACGATTTAGTAACCCTATACCTAGCCCCTAAAGAGTAGATTTCTGAGGTAGAGAGCTCATTATTGGTATATGGTGCCCAGTAATCAATAGGAATAGAGATATAACGTTTATTAAGCGAAAAGAGAGGTTGGCTATTAAAAGTATAAGATGCCCATAATTCTGCCCTATCACCTATATTACGAGAGATAGATAATCTAGGTTCAAACATATACTCTTTTGTGTTATTGTTATCATACATCACCCCCCTAGCACCTATATTAATATCAAAACAGGCTAGAGTAACTCTGTTATTAAGGTATAGGATATAGCTATCTAACCGCTTACTCTGGAAAGAGCCGCTATATTGCAGTACTCCGTTTTTTTCTGATTCGAGCTGATGAGGGTCGAAATATTGCGTTGAGAATTGCACACCGAAATCAATAGCGTAATTACGCCCCGCACGATAATCGAAATTGGTCTTGATACCCACCTCATCCATACGTGCAGTTATAGATGAGTTAAAATCATCGCTATGGGTATATGAATTACTCTCGGCAGCCACTCTATTCCCTAGATATGAGTAATATAGAGTGCTATTCATGAATAATCTTTCACTGAGGATAGAGTTAAGGCGTAACGACACAACACTATTGCCCCAACTCATAGACGATTTACCTTTTGACACCACCCCAACACTATCTGTATTAATAAACTGCGTATCGAAATAGTCGCTACCACTATAAGAACTAAGGTGTAGAGTATGCTTATCATTAATATCATAGGTAAGCCTACCTGTTACATCAAAAAAACTATATGTAGGAGCACCGCTCATCTGACTATCAGGGATGAGGGTATATGCTATTTTAAGGATGGGGAGAAGAGTAAAAAACCTACCCGAAAAATGATATGAGCCACGCCCACCAGCAATCGGACCCTCTGCATTAAGCGATGCCGATGTTAGACCCACTGAAAGAGATTGTTTATGCTCATAACGGTTACCATCACGTGTGCGCATATCAACAACACCTGATAATCTTCCGCCATAACTGGGTGCTGCATACCCTTTATGTAACTCTACCGATTTAACCGCCTCACCACTAAATATAGAGAGGTAACCGAAACCATGCGATTGGTTATAGATAGGCACATCATCAAGCAGTATCTGTGTCTCGTCGGCCATACCACCACGTATCAGCAGATTAGAAGAGCCATCACCCCCTGGCGACACGCCAGCCACTGTTTGTAGATACTTAAATATATCCTGCCCACCACCTAGTGATGGAGCATAAGCCATCTCTCGAACATTAAGCGAGAGTGCCCCTGCTTTAGTAACCTTACCCAACACATCAACAGTTGAGAATGTAGAGTCGTTATTGATTATTATATCACCTACGGCGGTGTAGTTAGGTTCAAGTGTTATGGTTATTAGCGTATCTTTTGTCACTCGCAATAAAATATCTCTATCTTTATACCCGAGATGTTGCACCCTTAATTGCCTATCCCCCTCTTTAGTTTTAATAGAAAAAAGAGCCTCTCCATTACTATAATCGCCCTGATGGGTAGTCTTATCAATAACTAAAGCACCCACCACTCTCTCGCCTGAGATAGCATCAACCACCACACCACCAATAGTGTATTGGTTAGCACGACGTAATATTATATAACCCCCCTCTTCACGCCACGCTATATCGTTATCATAAAATAGGGTGTTGAGATCAGTAGAGAGGCTCTCTCCCCCTAATAACTCTCCACGATATGGAATATTTGTATTGAGTGCACTATCAAAAACAAATCGCACACTATATCTCTTCTCAATAAGTTCAAGACCTTCGTGCACCGTTTTTTGCCCCCACGACACTAGTGCGGTCATCATCATAACCACTATAAAAATTATCCTCTTCATACCTTGCACTACTCTACTGTTATTTCAACCTGTAACACCTCTTCTATTAACTCTAATGTCATATCTAAGTCATCTGTCTTTAAAGTAGCTGTCAGTGCTTTGCTGCTTATCGGTGCCGATAGTTTTACGCCGTAATAGCTTGATAGCTCTCGTAATACCTCATCAAGTGGTGTATTTACATATATAAATTCGCCCTTAACCCAAGCAATAGGATTCACATCACTAACCACAATATATGGCTTATCACTCTCAGCCACTAAAGAGGCACTCTCACCACGCTCTATCACAACACTACTACCACCCTTAGCCCCAAAACGCACACGACCCGTAGCAACATATAAATCGGTTTTATCACCACCCTCCTCTATCTCGAAAGATGTTCCCAAAACCGTAACCTCTGAGTGATTAGTCACCACCTCAAAAACAGCTCTCTCATTACGTTTTACATCAAAAAAAGCCCTTCCTTTTAACCTTATATCACGTCTCTTGCTATCATAATTTTTCGCCTCATAAGCTATCAGGGCATTGGGATAGAGAGTAACAACACTACTATCAGGTAGTATATACTGCATCTTCTCACTCCCTGCCACCACTTCAACCCACTCATTTTGCGACTTAGGCATAACAAAAAAGGTAAGGATAAGAGCCGCCGCCACTGAGGCTATCCATAATGTAGGGCGTAATAGTTTCGGTCTAGGGCTATACCCTGCACGCTCTTTAACACTACGCAATGCGCTCTCTGTATCTAATCTATCTGGCTTATAGTTATTTACTATAAATTTAAAACTTTTATTACTCTCCATTCTCGTGTGGTATGTTAATAATTATATTATAAGATGTATAACCTGCAAAAATACCTACCCCTCCCTTTACATTAGAGTAAACCCTCACATTCTCAGCAAAGAGCCCAAATTCAGAGGTGTTAGGCTGTTGAATAGCTGTTTTATAAAATCTGTCATACTCATCAGATGGGAAGATAAGTCGTAATTTAATCTCATTGATAGGGGTGTATATATAGTCGTAAATATCATTACCATACTCATCTTTTCCCACGATTACCATTTGACTTTCATAACTATTATGTTTAGCCGAGAGTTTAAGCGGAAAAGCCTTATCAATAACACTATAAGGGATACGTATATCTGTATAGCTTGTTATGCTCTCATGCCAATGCACATGGTCTACCTCTGAGCCAACATTATAATCATCATTAACAAGTGTTAGGTTAAAAGTATCAATAAAAGGGCTATTAGAATAGAAAAAGGGTGAGGCTTTAGTGTCATCAACAATCCAAACACTACGTAACTCTTCGGAAATCTCTATATCTGTTACAGTATAGTGATACACCTCTACACTACTATCTAGGTAGTAATCTATATCTATCATCTTATCATAATAACCTTTTGCACTACCTACGTGTGGTATAGTTGTCTCCGCCTCAAGAGTACCATAATCTTTGATATGTGCCACAACCTTATAATGGCTACCTGCAACACCGAAATGGTCGTAATAGTATGCTGTTGGGTATAAATGATTATAATACATAACACCACTCTCATCAATAATGGTATCTGTTCTAGAGATTATTTTTTCAGTGAGTAGTTCTCCATCTTTATATAGCTCAACAACACCCTCAATACCCTCTATTGAGTACTCTTGAGAGTCGTTAATATGTTTACTCCACCTAAAACCAACCTCTATATTGTGGTCGGGCATAAGAGCAGAGGTTAAAACTATCTGAGGCTTAAAACCAGTGGGCGGTTCTAAATCATAAGAGAACTCGCAAGCGGTTAGAGCAACAGCAGTGAATAGAAGTAACAGTAATTTTTTCTTTATCATTTTTAGTTGTTTTATATATAAGACTAAAAAGCATAAAAAAACCCCTACTACGAGGGGTAATTTTTTTATGTAAAGATAAAATTGTTGATTTTTTACCTCAAAAAGCACCTATCTAAGGTTCTACTATTTAGATATTATCAAACCCATAGCCATCCTGTTGTGGATTAAGTGTCCAATTAGCATAATTTTTATGGTTAATTATATTATCAGGTACAGAGCCTGATAGCTGATTGTTAGAGAAACTCAAATTCTGCAGGTTTGTTAAATTCCCAATTTCAGCAGGTATAGTACCGGATAATTGATTGTTAGATAAGCTCATACTTTGTAAGTTTGCTAAACTCCCTATCTCAGCAGGTATAGAACCTGATAACTGGTTGGTATATAAGATCAAATTCTGCAGGTTTGCTAAGTTTCCCATCTCTGCAGGTATAGAACCTGATAACTGATTGTTATTTAAATACAAATTCTGCAGGTTTGCTAAGTTTCCTATCTCTGCAGGTATAGAACCTGATAACTGATTGCTAGATATATTTAATAAACTTAGATTAACCAAACTACCTATCTCAGTAGGAATAGAGCCTGAAAACTGATTGTGAGATGAACTCAAATTCTGTAGGTTTACTAAATTCCCTATACATGTAGGTATAGCACCTGACAACTGATTGCCAGACAAATTTAACAAACTTAGATTAACCAAACTACCTATCTCAGTAGGAATAGAGCCTGATAGCCTATTATACGACAAATTCAACTCTATTAAATGAACTAAATCACCTATCTCGGCAGGAATAGAGCCTGATAAGCCAAGACCCATTAAATCCAACTCTACAACCCTTCCATCTGTATTAAGTTCAACACCATGCCACTCATCAAGCGGCCTATCACTTCCCCAATTGGTGCTATTTGTCCAATTAGCCCCATCAGTAGCATTGTAAAGTGCCATTAAAGCAACCCTTTCGAGTTCTGCTGGATCACTAAACCCATAACCATCCTGCTGTGGATTCAGTCCCCAATAATCATAATTTTTATGGTTAATCACCTCTGTTGGGATTGTGCCTGATAATCTATTGCCGTATAAGATAATATATACATTAGGAATATTTGCCAATTCAGCAGGAATGGAACCTGACAACTGATTGTACTGAAGATGGATAGAATTTGTTTTAACCAAATTACCTATTTCAGCAGGAATAGAACCCGACAACTGATTTTCCTCTAAATTCAATGACCATAAATTAACTAATCTACCTATCTCGGCAGGTATAGAGCCTGATAAATGATTATTATAAAGAAATAACAACATTAGATTATTAAGATTACCTATCTCGGCAGGTATAGAGCCTGATAACTGATTGTCTGACAGATATAAAAACTCTAAGCTACTTAAATTACCTATCTCGGTAGGAATAGAGCCTGATAATTGATTTCTAGATATATTCAAATACTCTAAATTGGTTAAGTTACCTATCTCAGTAGGAATAGAGCCTGACAACTGATTATATTCTAAATCCAGTCCAACAACCCTATTTCTGACTGGATCTACATTGACACCATGCCAGTTCCAAATTGGAATTTCTGTGCCCCAATTGGTGTTATTTGCCCAATTTGCCCCATCAGTGGCGTTATAAAGTGCCATAAGGGCATCTCTCTCATGCTGACTATCTTTTTGTCCATCGATAAGAGACTCTATTTCAAATGATAGATTATAAAATTTACCATCGGCTAATACTCTTGCAGGAATAGTTTTTTCCGCTATGTTACCATCACGCATACGAACTGTTATTTTGAAATCGCCAGTAACCTCGGTAGCGCTACCATTCCATGCAATAGGTAGTTTTGCAATATAGTTTTGCGAACTACTAACAGTTGCATCACCACTAATATTTAACATACTTTGTAATAAAGCATGTTCACTTTCTGTTACCGTATCAGGGCTATATATATACCCAAATTGTGAAAAACACTCTGCTGTCGATGAAAATACCACATCTTCTATTTCATAACTACCCTCAACCCCATCTTTTAGTTTTATATCTAAATTTATTATTGATTGTGTGTTTTTGAATGTTAGATATGGGATAGTGCCATTATCAACACTAAATAGTGGCGATATTAACACCCAAGAGCCCTCTAGATGGTCGGCGTTATCGCTTGCTGTTTGTGGTTGTTTTATTCTGTAGTTAATTTCAAATCCCGAGTCGAAGTGGTTGTTATTACCACCACTCAAAGCATAGTAACTTGCCCCAAAAACAAGGGTGCTATCACTATAAAAATCTGCTGATTTACCATCCGATGAGATAGAGTTATCATCTATCTTGAAAATTAAAACCCTTTCGTTGTAGCTATCATTGATAAACTCTACAACGTTTAATGAGTCGCCTGCCCTCCACTTGATAGTTGCACCCTCAATATCAACCTTTGTGGCAGGAGCAACCATAGCACGTATCATATTTAATTTGTTAGTTTTATCTACCTCTGAAGTGTGATTATTCTCCTCATAATTGACAACTAACTCATCTTTCTCGCAACTAAACATAAAAGCGAATAGCGCAACAAGTAAAACTTTATATACTCTTTTCATGATTTCTTAATTTAAATCCTCAATTTCTAAATCCTCTATTTGACCCAAATTCTGAGTTATAGTAAGAGATGTTTGCATCCCTTGCATAGTGAACTCTATTGTTCCAGTGCGCTCTACTCCTACATTTGTATCACATGTAACAAATATAGCTATTGTTCCTGCATCGCCACTTGTAGCAGATAGTGTTACCCACTCAGGTAGTGTTCCTATGCTCCATGCGCCATTAGCTACTATCTCTATTGTAAACATATCTTTTACAGCTCCTACCTCTTTTGTGTTAGGGCTAAGAGTGATAGAGGCTACTGCACCCTCTTGCGTAATAGTAAAATCAACACTCTCGCCACCTGCTGTAAAGGTTATTGTTGCAGTACGCTCACTAATTGTTGGGTTAGCCTCATAAGTAAGAATTATACTTGCGTCCCCCTCGCCCTCTTTGGCAGAGAGAGTAATCCACTCAGGTAGTATGCTTGTGCTCCATGTTGTGTTTGTGGATAAATTTATTGAATGTACGGTACCAGCAACTGCTCCTACACTTACACTGCTCTCCTTAATGGTTAGATATGGTTCTATACCCTCTTGCGTAATAGTAAAATCAACACTCTCGCCACCTGCTGTAAAGGTTATT
>CAYJCU010000025.1:0-24146 GCA_964368765.1 uncultured Rikenellaceae bacterium | reverse complement strand
CTCGTACTTTATATGGTGGGTTTTAGGGTAGATATGACGTGCATAAATTCAATCCCCAAGTTCGACAGACACTACTAATTATTTATACAAATCAGGAGCAGCCTCCTTATGTTTTGTTAAAATCAGATTATGTGTATGCTCACACAACTCTCTTATACCCATCGCACGAACCATCTCAACTGATATTTCAGGTAGTATCTCCACCTCAAAAGTGGATTTACTAAACTGTCCATATTTTGGCATCTGTGATGTCTCATAGGCGCCCTTAATCACAATCGGCAAAATAGGCATACGTGCTTTTTTTGCAATTACAAAAGCACCCTCTTTAAAATCATCAACCTTACCACTCTTACTTCTTGTACCCTCAGGAAAAATTGAAATACTGATACCACTACGTAGATACCCTAAAGATTTTATCATCATATTCTGAGCACTCTCTGGGTTGCCTCTCTTAACAAAAATATCCCCTTTAAGCGTCAATATATGCCCTAAAATAGGTACTTTTTTAAGCTCGTCCTTAGCAATCCAGCGCATATTAATAGGTAAACTATTAACAACAACTATATCATAGAATGACGAGTGGTTCATCATAATAAGATAACTCTTTGAGCTATCAATATTCTCTTCACCTTTATAATTGATTGTCCATTTAGGGTTAGCATGACAAAGAGTTCGGGAATAAAGGAGGGCAGCCTTATACATAGCCCTCCCCTTTTTACCCCGAATTTTATCTGATAGTAATGCGATACCGTATATAGGTAGATAAAATATCACTATATATAGTAGTCGCAATATGTATATCAATGTTCTCATTTACAATCTAGCTAACATGTTTTTGATATTGTTCTCTATACGCTCAACAATATTATCACTGTCAGCACGCTCAAACTTATCGCCTGTAATTTGCTCATAAAGCTCTATATATCTTTCGCTAATGCTATTAACAATCTCTGGAGTCATCTCAGGTAATACATCACCATCACGACCCTGGAAACCGTTCTCCATTAACCACTCACGCACAAACTCTTTTGATAACTGACGTTGTTGCTCTCCATTATCAAAACGCTCTTGGTAACCCTCTTTATAGAAATAACGAGAGCTATCTGGTGTATGTATCTCATCAATAAGATATATCTCACCATCCTTACGGCCAAACTCATACTTAGTATCAACAAGTATAAGACCCTTCTCTTCAGCTATCTCACTACCACGCTGGAAAAGTGCCAGTGTGTATTTCTCTAACTGCGCATATTCTGCCTCAGAAACTAATCCTTGAGCAATAATCTCCTCACGTGAGATATTCTCATCATGTGCCCCCTGCTCTGCTTTTGTAGATGGAGTGATGATAGGAGTCTCAAAACGTTGATGCTCACGCATACCCTCAGGAAGTGGTACACCACATATCTCACGAGCACCATTTTTGTACTCTCTCCATGAGCTACCTGTTAAATATGCTCTTACTATCATCTCAACAGGATATGGCTCGCACATGTGCCCCACAGTTACCATTGGATCTGGTGTTGCAATCTTCCATGATGGACATATATCACTAGTGGCATCTAAGAATTTAGATGCTATTTGGTTAAGTACTTGACCTTTGTATGGTATTCCCTCAGGAAGAACAACATCAAATGCTGAAATCCTATCAGACACAACCATAACTAGGTGCTTGTTATTGATATTATATACATCACGAACCTTACCCTTATATAGGTTAATCTGTCCATCAAAATTAAATTCTGTTTTTACTATTGCCTTTTCCATAATTTTATCTTTAGGTTAATTAATTATCTATTTATCAAAAGCCTCAACTATATCTTTTACTAGTTTGTGCCTTACTATATCGCTCTTTGTCATGTTGATATATGATATTCCGTCTATTCCTTTCAATCTATCCATAACATCGGTTAAACCAGATAGAGCACGACTAGGTAAATCTATCTGCGAGGTATCGCCTGTTAGAATAAATTTAGCATTCTTTCCCATCCTTGTTAAAAACATTTTTAACTGTGAGGTGGTTGTATTTTGTGCCTCGTCTAGTATGACAAACGCATTATCAAGTGTACGTCCACGCATATATGCTAAAGGGGCTATTTGTATCACCCTATCCTCAATAAGCTCTTCTAACCTCTTTTGTGGTATCATATCATCTAAAGCATCGTATAGAGGTTGTAGATATGGATCTAACTTCTCTTTCATATCTCCAGGAAGATAACCCAACTTCTCCCCCGCTTCAACAGCAGGCCTAGTTAATATAATACGCTTAACCTCTCTTGCCTTTAGTGCCTTTACTGCTAAAGCAATGGCAACATAAGTTTTACCACTACCTGCTGGCCCAATAGCAAAAAGCAGGTCGTTACGTTTTATGTCTTTAACCATACGAAGCTGATTAACACCCCTAGCCTTAATATCAACACCATTTTTCCCATATAGTATATGATTAGGCTCACCACTACTCTGCTCAGCCTCCTCTCGTGAGGTTTTTATGGTGTCAAATGTTTGATCTATAACACTTGAAGATATATGCCCATATTTCTCAAAATAGGCTATTAGCCTCTGTGCTTTTTGTGTGAACTCTTTAGCTAGAACCTTATCACCCGATACTATCATCTTCTCTCCACGAACAGTAATAGTAAGTTGCGGATATTTACTCTTGATATACTCAATATTCACATTCTTACTTCCGCAAAAACTCTGTACATCAATATTTTCTAACTTTAAAGTTACCTTTTCACTCATACGTAATTATCAAAATATAACAAACCGTTACAAAGATAGTTAAACTTTTTTACTTTAAAAAATCAAATACCAAAAAAGTTATTATATTATCTATAAAAAAAGAGGATGACCCAAAAGCAAGCTTTTGGGTCATCCTCTTTGGGTGGCTAAAAAGTAGTGAGTTGCAACGCTCTGACTATTAGAATAAACGGAGCGTACTAATGTACGTGAGTATTATTGTAATAGGCAAGTAAGGAAGCAAATCGCTGCTTTTTAGTCACCCTCATTGCGTAGAGAAATGAATCCTATAGTGCTACAAACTTCGTAATATTATCATCATAATCTTTCATGGCTGCACAGATTACTCTTTTGGCCTCCTCTGAATCATAGATTTCAGGTATCTCACAGCGCATATTACTTGGTAAATCTTTATAAGTCAAAAAGTAGTGACGTAACCTATCTACAACAGCTTCGCTAAGTTCAGAAATATCATTAATATTTCCATAAACAACATCACTATCAAGTACTGCAATTATCTTATCATCTGCCTCATTACTATCAATCATACGCAAGCCACCTATCGGTCTCACTACCGCTAAAATATCGCCCCTTGGGATATGTTTTTCAGTTAAAACACATATATCAAGAGGATCCCCATCTCCGAAGACGCTCAGACCTGTAGCCTCCTTACATCTCATTGCCACCTCTCTATCACAATATGTCTGAGGAATAAATCCATACATAGCAGGAAGAATACTCGAAAATCTATGTGGTCTATCTATACGTAAAAATCCCGAAGGTTTATCAACCTCATACTTTACCGTATCACTATCGACCATCTCTATAAAACAGGTAAATCTATTTGGTGCCTCATCACCCAATTCGATACCGTGCCATGGATGAGATTTATATCTCAATCCCAACAATCCCTGAATATTTGAATCTAAATTACGTCTTGACATAAGCGTTTTGATATTAATATTATAAAAAAGGGTAAAATTTTCATTCTACCCTTACTATTTTTTATCCACATTTTGAGTCGCCACAGCTAGTACAAACTAAGCAGCCCTCTTGATATACTAAAGACTCTTCTCCACACTTAGAGCATTTTTTAGTTATCTTAGTTCCTGAAGGGATATATTTAGCTAAAGTACGAGCTACACCATTTTTCCAAGTGTTAATGGTTTCAATGTTAAAGCTTAATGATGATACTAAGTTAGTAACATGCACAATAGGCATTTCATTACGCAATACACCCGAAATAAGTTTAGCATAGTTCCAGTAGGTCTCATCGAACATACGTGATACTCCACCTATTGTATTGCAATAGCCATACTTATCCTCATATTGGAAATCGTAACGTTTGTTGCCATCCTCTTCTCTGATTTTTATTATAGAGCCTTTAGTTACGTGCTTAGGAATATAAAGAGCATCCTCTTCTATCTTACCTGTAAACACCTCGTAAGGGGTACCATCCATCAAACCTACAAAGGCAATCCAATCCTCGCTACCATTTTTAAACCTAACAACATCAGCCTTAAGAGATTTAGGGCGTTTTAATTGCGAGCGATCTTTAGGTAGGTTTGAGTCTTTAGCTGAGATAAGAACACCATCTCTAGAGCCGTCTCTATATACCGTAACACCCTTGCAACCACACTCCCATGCTGTTTGATACACCTTAGCAACTAATTGCTCTGTAACATCATTAGGAAGGTTAACAGTTACAGAAATTGAGTGATCTACCCACTTTTGTACTGCCCCTTGCAGTTTCACCTTATTTATCCAGTCAATATCATCAGAAGTAGCCTTATGATATGGAGACTTTGTTACTAACTCTTCTATCTCTTCAAGAGACATAGCCATAACATCTTCTTGCTGGTAACCTTGAATAGTTGCCCAAGTCAAGAATTTATGGTGGAATACAAAATACTCCTCAAAAGAGTCCCCCGACTCATCTATATGCGAAACTTTAACCGATTTATCGTTAGGATTAATCTTTCTGCGACGCTTATAGAATGGCTTAAATACAGGCTCGATACCCGATGTTGTTTGACTCATAAGAGATGTAGTACCAGTAGGTGCAATAGTAAGCATTGCTATATTACGACGACCATACTTAACCATTCTCTCATAAAGCTCACCGTCAGCCTCTTTTATACGGTTGATAAATGGATTATTAATCTCTTTTTCAGCATTAAATATTGGGAATGCACCTCTCTCTTCTGCCATCTCAACAGATGCCGAGTAAGCAGACACAGCAATACACTTATGTACATTAGCCGAGAACTCAATAGCCTCATCAGAGCCATAAGTAAGATTAAGAGCCGCTAACATATCCCCCTCAGCTGTTATACCAAGACCAGTACGACGACCTAACGATGATTTATGCTTAATCTTCTGCCATAACTCATACTCTACTCTTCGTATATCATCCTCTTCAGGGTCAGTTGTTATCTTTTTGATTATTTCATCAATCTTCTCTAACTCTAAATCTATAATATCATCCATTAAACGCATTGCTGCATTAGCATGCTTTTTAAGAAGCTCAAAATCAAATGATGCCTCAGAAGTAAATGGATTATTTACATAACTATATAGATTGATAGCTAATAAACGACAGCTATCATAAGGACACAACGGTATCTCGCCACATGGGTTAGTTGAAACAGTTGTGAAACCCTCTTCAGAGTAACAGTCAGGCACACTCTCTCTAATGATTGTATCCCAGAATAGTATTCCTGGCTCTGCCGATTTCCAAGCATTGTGCACTATCTTACCCCATAAAGCGGTTGCATCAATCTCTTTAGTGTATGTTGGGTTATCTGAGTCAATAGGGAACTGTTGTCTATATGCTTTTTTATCAATAGCAGCCCTCATAAAATCATCATCTAACTTAATAGATATATTTGCGCCCGTAACTTTACCCTCAATCATCTTAGCATCAATAAAACGCTCTGCATCTGGATGCTTGATAGAGAAAGATAACATAAGAGCACCGCGTCTACCATCTTGAGCCACCTCACGTGTAGAATTTGAATAACGCTCCATAAACGGAACAACACCCGTAGATGTCAATGCACTATTCATCACTGGTGAACCCGTAGGACGAATATGAGATAAATCGTGCCCAACACCACCACGGCGCTTCATCAATTGCACCTGCTCTTCATCAATACGAATAATGCCACCATAAGAATCAGCAGGCTTTTTATGACCTATTACAAAACAGTTAGATAACGATGCAATCTGCAAATCGTTACCAATACCAGTCATAGGACCACCCTGAGGAATAAGATATTTAAATCCCTCTAGTAGAGAGTAAATATACTCCTTGCTAAGTGGATTTTTGTAAGTAGACTCTATTCTTGCTAGCTCAGATGCTAATCTCTCATGCATCTGTATAGGGCTTTTCTCAAAAATAGCCCCAGCTGAATCCTTTAAAGCATACTTGCTTACCCACACAGTAGCTGCTAAGTTATCCCCTTTGAAATACTCATTGGCGCATCCTACTGCCTCTTCATACAAATATTGCTCTCTTTTGGTGTGATTCTCCATGACTCTATAAATTATGTTCTGTATATATTGATAAAAAAATTACATTATCAAGAAATTGCAGTGCAACTTCTGAGGGTGTAAAATTATAAAATAAATTTAATATTTCAAAACAAAAAATTTAAAAAAAAATTACAATCCGCTCAACACACCCTATATCAGCATATTATTTTTTATTATTTTACAATACACTGATAATCAGCTATATAATCGCAACTGCCTATAAGCTAAGCAAATAGTAATTATCATTTTTCTAAAGTAACAGAAACTTTTTTAACAAAGCCACCAAGGGGTGGATTGCATTTAGATACTTTAACCTTGATATGTGTGATTTGTGGATAAAAGTGCCCTAATACAGCATCAATAATTCTTTCGGCAACATGCTCTAGTAGATGAGATGTAATAGCCATCTGTTTCTCCACAATTTGATACACCTCTAGATAACTTACTGCATCGCATATTGAGTCACTATCAATAGCAGATGAGGAGTCTGTTTCATAAACAATATCAACTAAAAATCTATTCCCAACAATTTGCTCCTCTTTATAGCAACCATGAAATGCGTAGAACTCCATTCCTTCGATTTCAATAACCCCTTTTCTCATATTTTTATTTTTTTTGCGGTAAATTTACAAAATTTAACCCAATTTGCAAAATTTTTTATATCTTTACATCATTAAATAGGGTATAATTAAACTCATTTTATCATGAAAAAAAAATTATCATTTGAGTATGAGCTACATGATGACAGTAGCACTACAGGTTATAGTGAATTAATTGAGAGCGCAATAGCTGCAAAGAATAGCGCATACGCTCCATTTTCATCATTTCAAGTGGGGGCGGCAGCCCTTATGAATGATGGCGAGATAGCTGCGGCTGCTAATCAAGAGAGCGAAGTTTTTCCATCAGGAATATGCGCCGAAAGAGCTCTACTTTACTCTCTTCAAAATCGCATGGCGGGAAGAGTTGTTGAGGCTATTGCTGTTACATCTTTTCCATGCGGTGCTTGTAGGCAGGTAATGGTGGATACTGAGAGTAGAAACGGCAAAAATATTAAAGTTTTTGTAGTTAATACTGAGGGTATTGTACATCAATTTGATAGAGTTGCCGACCTATTACCTTTTATGTTTATTCTGTAAGATATGTTTATTGATATATTATTATTAGTAGTAGGATTAGTTTTAATAATAGTTGGGGCGAACTATCTCACAGATGGCTCGGTAATAATTGCCCGCAAATTTAATATCCCTGAGTTATTGATAGGTTTAACTGTTATAGCTATAGGAACATCAACACCTGAATTGGTTGTTGGTATAACATCTGCACTTAAAGGTAATACCGATATGGCAGTAGGTAATGTACTAGGCTCTAACATATTCAACTCGTTGGCTATAATTGGCGTAACTGCCCTAATTAGACCAATAAGATTGACTAAAGAGAATGCCTTTAGAAATATACCCTTCGGCGTAATTACATCAATTATTTTTGTAGTTATGGTATCAAGTGTTTTAGGTGTATCATTTATGCCTGACTCTATCACACGCCTTCAAGGTGCTATACTTCTTTTTGGCTTTACACTATTCACCTACTACACAATTCGCGCTTCACGTAGACCAAAGGTGTTTAACTCTGAGATAAGTGATGAGATAACAAAAGAGGTTAAAGATAGTAATCCTTTCACTAAAAAAGAGTTTCTATCCCTGCCTATGATTATAGGTGGTCTGGCAGCTCTTATATTTGGTGGAGACCTATTTCTAGAGAGTGCTGTTAGTATAGCTCAAAATCTAGGTATTAGTGAGTTCATCATCTCAATTACACTTATGGCAGGTGGTACATCACTTCCAGAATTGGCATCATGTGTTGTAGCGGCTCGTAAAGGGCGATCTCAGATGGCTCTTGGTAATGTGATTGGCTCTAATATAACAAACATTCTACTATGTTTAGGAGCTTCATCACTAGCTAGCCCTCTTTCACTTTCAGGAGTAACTATTGTTGATATATTGCTACTGGGTGTTAGTTCATTACTATTATTTATCACCCCATTTAGCTTTAAAAAGGGACAGATAGATAGAAGTGAGGCTGTGATACTACTATTGATATATATTAGCTACACCATTTGGCTTGTGTTATAAAGAGATATTATATTTTACACCTCATGTATCAAATGAGGGATATAAATTATTATATTTAATTCTACATATTTTTTATTAATTCACATTAAATTATTTGCAAATATAAAATATTTTATGTAATTTTATTAAAAATAACTTAAAAATATATTTAATCCATATCAAATTTCATATAAAAGGACTGAGCCAACCTTAATATTGATAATATGTTTAATGGTAATCAATAATATAAATACACTTTTGGCAGAAAATAAAATAAAAGAACTCATTATATTACAACAAAGTCTGTTGTAAATGTTGATAATATAGAGAGATTAGTTAGTATAGCCATGGAAATAACCGGTAATGAGGATGACGGTATTGTGAGTTCTTCTGCGAAAGCAAGAGAGTGGTTACCCAAAGGGCGCATTATGTATTATGACTATACTCTTAATAAAAATGTAGGGATGCATGGAGTGCTAGTGAAAGCTCGCAGGTGGTTTACAACTCACACTGCTATTGTTAATGAGTACGGACACTTTGTTTGCCCAAATGGTTTTAAAAGACCAGCTGACTACTCTTTTGAATTAGAAAAAGATGATTTTAACCTAAAAGGAGATAGCTTTATTCCAACTTCCTATGGAGCAAATAATATTAGTGGAGACTGGAATTTTACATTTAACAAAAGGGTCAATTCACTTGAATACTTTGCTGCCACTGTTTTTAGGGCTGCTTATCACTATTACTATAAAGATATCAAGGGGCTTCATAGACCCCCTACAAGTGGTTTTTTAAGGTCAAAACTAAATATTAAATTAATTAATGAAGTAAATAACAGCAATACAAATATGTCAAGAAAGTTACTTGATGGTAACCAAATTAAAATATATTCAAACTATAAAATTGATGAGACGATTTATGCAACAACTATACATGAATTAGCTCACGCAGCTCATTGGCAATTAATTGTAGATGCGGATGGTTCTAATAGAAATAGAGATTATCACAATAATGAACTCAATGTATTAGAAGGTTGGGCGCGAGGAGTTCAATGGTATCTAACGAAAGATGTATATCCAAACTATCTTGGTGGTGAAACTAGGGGCTACTATACTCAAATAGTTGTTGACTTAATTGATACAGAAGCTGACGACCGTAAGAATAGAGGATATAATAGCATTGAAGGAGATAATGTAACTATCCCAATGACAGATGTAGAATCATCACTTATAGGGATAAATAATTTAAATGAATGGAAGAATAATATTAAAAGTAAATACAATTATGAAACAGGTAAGGCAATTGACGAACTATTTGATTTGTGGTTTTAGTGTAATAGTACTCTTTTATGGGTGCCGTTCACTGGTATCAACCTTTTTCTATGTTGAATATCACTACACAAATAAAACTACTGAGGATATAATTATCAAATCAGATGGAAAACTAAATATAGTAGTTAGGGCAGGTAAGAGCACAACTCTCTATGATAGTGGTACTGGTGGAGATGAAGGTGATCACAACTCATTAACCCTAAATTTCCCATATCAAGCTGAGTTTATATATGGCGATAGTAGCTATATTGTTAAAGAGAACACCTTCTTCTTAGAACAAGATAATTACTCAGGTTCAACACATTTAGATGTAACGCAAGAGCATAGTTTATTTCGTTACCACTACACATTCACAGACGAAATTGTTAATTCTTTAATTACTGATTAGCTTACCCTTAAAACCTGAGTATTGGAAAAGAAATATTTTATCCAATACTCAGTTTAAAAATATTTTTTTATGAGAATTTTATTATTTATAATGCTGTTATTTGTTGCAGGATGCAGCAAATCAGATACCTATCATACAACTATTATACTTGAGTTCGCAAATAGCACAGCTGAAGATATAGTAGTTAAGTCTGAACAGGATAATTTTAATTTCATTGTTAGGGCAAAAGGTGCATACACTACACAACTACAATATAGTGGTAGTTATAAAACATCTCTTGAGGATATTACCCTTACACTACCATCAAAAGCAGAAATAGTACATGGAGAGGTAAGCTCAGTTGTTGATATGGGTGAGTTGTTTTTATCTCAGGATAACTATATTGGTTTCACTATAGTAGAGGATAGAAAAGAGTCTGTATATCAATTTAGTTATATGTTTTAGGGGTAGTCCGAAAACTATATCAAAGCTGATTGAAATTCAGTTTTATTGTAGTTTTGCGACTGCCCCAAAAAGGACGATTCGCAAAACAGAGGTTTTGCGAATTGTCCTAGGCAGTTATGGATCAATAAAAATTTCCAGTGGAGATAAACTAAATAGGGCGATTCGCGAAACTCTGTTTTGCGAGTCGCCCTTTAGAACCCCACACTATAAAAACTCTACTGTCAATGGAGGTCGCTCCATATCTTTATCAAGAGGATAAATAGGGCGAATAACCCTTTTATATGGTAATTTAGTAAGCTCTTGATCAACACCGCCTCTTGTGTGTGCCATCATCCAATCGCCACGCATATCATATAGTTCCTCTGTTAAATATCCTAATTTAACAACTATAATATCCGCCTCACGGGGTTTAAGACCTAATCTGTCGAAATCGTGCTCATAGTGAAAAGGTTTACGTGTTTCACTAACGATAACCTGAATAGCTCCAACTCGAATAACAACCTGTGGGTTATTTTTATCATTATTTATCGCCTCAACTATACCCTCTAACTTAATAGGTGGTGCATATCTGTCATCAACCATCGCACCAACCATACCCGATACTTTTGCGCCGATACCAGCCTTAATTGCTGTATGAACATAATCTCCTCCAGGTATAGAGGCATATATAACTCTTTTATCTCCTATTTTTTTAAATTCATCTCGTGCAAGTAATTTTTGAAGTGTCCAAGTAACATCACCAGCACCCCCTGCCGTTGGGTTATCTCCCATATCACTTATAAAATATGGGCGTTTATTACTTTTTAATGCGTTTACTAGCACCTCTTCAAGAGTTGCTGTTGGTGCTACAAACTCGAAATCATCGTGATAATCCCAAAACATATTAGCCAGCTTACTTGCTCCATCCTCAACCTGCTGCTTATCATCGCCAACAACCATAACAACACCATGATTACGAGGTTCATCAGCCCAAGGATATGACATCCAAATTGCAGCATCAACCACCCCAACATTATTCTCTATAGGTACAATTGCCTCATAAAGAGATTTGCCTGGTTCAACACGTGTGCTTGTCATCTCACCAGGTAGTAGGATAGGGACACGCACCCATGCCTTATATTTTGGTTTACCCTTACCACTCTCTAATCGCTCTAACAGATTATCAATTGCACGCTTACGTGTAATAAATCTATCTTCATGAGGAGATAATCTATATGCAGTTATTAAATCGGTATTTTGTGCCAATCTATGAGTAACGCATCCATGAGGATCCATTGAAGTTGATATAATTACATCATCACCAACAAGCTTACGTATTTTTGAGATATAATCACCTTCGGGATCATCTAAACCCTGCACACTCATTGCACCATGAATATCTAAAAAGATACCATCATAAGGCATACCCTCTTTCAGTAGTTTAAGAGATTGATTAAGCAACGTGTCATAGCACTCACGTGTTACAATACCACCAGGTGTTGTCCACGCCATTATGGTTGGCACCCACTCTGCTTGATCTATAAGAGTAGTATCTTCATTAAAAAATGGATAATTTTTAATAATATCTTCACCGTATCTAATCCTAAACATATCTAATGTTGTAACGGCTGGCGAAAATGTACTACACTCAATACCTACACCAACAATGGCAATGCGAGGCTTTTTATTACTCTCACCACAACAGCCAATTAAAAGTAGTGAAATAGAAAATAATAGGAAAAAATTTTTCATTGTAATAGATTATTTGTTATATTATTGCAAATTTAAACAAAATCAGGGTAAATACAAAATAAAATTAGGGTAATTAATAATAAATATTAATTACCCTAACAAATATGTTAATTATCTATAATCTATATATTAGATAATGCCTTGCTCAAGCATAGCCTTAGCTACTTTCATGAAACCAGCAATATTAGCACCATTTACATAGTTTACATTACCCTCTGCATCTGTACCATACTCAACACAAGCAGCGTGGATACTCTCCATGATTTCTTTAAGCTTACCATCAACCTCAGCCTCGCTCCAGCTTATGTGCATAGCGTTTTGAGTCATCTCAAGACCTGAAGTAGCAACACCACCAGCGTTAACTGCTTTACCAGGACCGAACATTACACCTGCATGGTGAATTGCCTCGATAGCCTCAGGAGTACAACCCATGTTAGAAGCCTCAGCAACACATGAAACACCATTAGCTAATAACTCTTTAGCATCATCGCCATTAAGCTCGTTCTGGAACGCACAAGGGATAGCTATATCACACTTAACACTCCATGCTTTTTTACCCGCAGTGAAAGTTGAAAGACCAGCAAATCTCTCAGCAAAAGGAGCAACAATATTTAAGTTTGTAGCACGTAAATCTAGAAGATAGTTAATCATCTCAGTAGTCATACCGTTAGGTATCTCAATAACACCATCAGGACCAGAGATAGCAACTACTTTAGCACCAAGCTCAGTAGCCTTCTCAGCAGCTCCCCATGCAACGTTACCGAAACCAGAAAGAGCAACTCTTTGTCCCTCTAGTGTCTTACCTACTCTTCTTAACATGTGATCAACAAAGTAAAGAGCACCGTAACCAGTAGCCTCAGGACGTATTTTAGAACCACCCCAAGTTAAACCTTTACCTGTTAAAACTCCTGTGTTATACTCACGAGCTAATTTCTTGTACATACCGTACATGTAACCTATCTCACGACCACCAACACCTACGTCACCAGCAGGAACATCAGTATCTTTACCGATATTGTTCCATAACTCTAACATAAATGCTTGACAGAAACGCATAACCTCAGCGTCTGACTTACCAACTGGGTTGAAGTCAGCACCACCTTTACCACCACCCATAGGAAGTGTAGTAAGTGCATTCTTAAATATCTGCTCGAAACCTAAGAACTTAAGCATAGATAAGTTTACAGCTGGGTGGAAACGAAGACCACCTTTGTAAGGACCAATAGCACTGTTAAACTGCACACGGTAACCTAAGTTAGTTTGTACCTCACCACTATCGTCAACCCATACTACTTTGAAAGTAAAAATTCTGTCTGGCTCAACAAGACGCTCTACAATCTTAGCTTTCTCAAACTCTGGGTGCTGGTTGTAAGTAGCCTCAACTGACTCTAATACCTCACGTACCGCTTGTAGGTACTCATTCTCACCTGGGTGCTTAGCCTCTAGGTGCTGCATTAATTTTTCTACGTTCATTTTTTTTAAAAAATAAAATTAACTATTTAATTAATTAGTTTGTAATTAGTTACATTATCAATTTTACGGTTATTTCCGCTTGTCATTGAATTTCGGGTCAAAGTTATGAAAAATATTTTTCTTTGCAACTTTTTTCGCAACTTTTTTTTAACTTTTTTTCAATTATTTTAAAATCGCTTAGTATAAAAGTGACAACTAGGCTCTTTCTCTTTATTATTGTAGTAATCTTGATGATAATCTTCTGCCTTATAAAATATTGATTTTGGTGAGACTAATGTGGTTACATCATACCCCTTATCATACAAAATTTTCAAAATATTCTCTGCTATCTCTTTCTCCTCTATATTTTCATAAAAAACCTCTGAACGATACTGACTACCTATATCTACCCCTTGACGATTAAGCGTCGTTGGATCGTGTATCTCCATAAAATAGCGTAATAGTGTCTCATAGTTGGTCTCTTCTGCGTTATAAACTATACGCACAACCTCTGCATGACCAGTTGCTCCCGTTTTCACCTCTTGATAGGTTGGATTTTGAGTATTTCCTCCACTATACCCCGACTCAACACTTATAACACCCTTTTGACGTTTCATATAGTATTCGGTACCCCAAAAACACCCACCACCAAAAATTGCCTCTTTTGTTATCATAATATTATTGTATAAAAAATTTAAACAAATCAATTCCATCTGCCCAATCATTTAGAGTTGGACGCTGGCTATAACCAAAAGGTGTGTAATCTAGACCTATTACCACCTGAATACTCTCAATATTATCCTCTATTATAGATTTATCAAATAAACTATATGTTATCTCTGCCATAGGAGGGGTTAACGAGCTATCACTGCGCGCTAGAAAGAACATCCCATCTATAAATTGTTCATTATTCAATATATGCAGTGCTTTAGCTTGAAGATATGCGTTATTATAGTGTATATCTTCAACCCTTTTAGTTGATAATTTATCTATTAATGAGTTAATATCATAATTCTCTGGAATAAAAAGATGTGATACACTTCTGCACCCCAATCCATAATAATCAAAAATATCATGCCATAAACCATCAATATCATCATCAGTCTCCTCTCCAGTAATAACAGCTACCGAGGTGCGATTACCTCTTAGTACTTTATCAATACCCTCAAATTGCTGTGAGAAATAACGAGATGCATTATTACTACCAGTTGCGATAACCGATTGAGGCTTAACAACCCCGTCCCATATATTGAGCCCCTCAGCCCCTAAATTTTTCAGTTGAGATACGCACCACTCCATCAACACCCTATCTTTTGATGATGGTTTTATATAACACTCAACACCTAAAATCAGGCAACACATCATGTCAAAAAAACCAACCATAGGGATATTACCCGCCATAACCACCAAACAACTATTATATTTAAGTTTAAATGGTACATCAAGTATCCAAGCATCTATTTTAGGTTTAGATAGCATCTCTAATGCGATGGCCTTAGCAGCACTATTAATAGAGTGTGGCGTAAAAAGATAATTTTGTCTCTGTGCTTCAACCACAATATCATCTGGTACCCCATCATTAAGTATCTTTAAACCTAAGTTAATAAGTGCGTTATAGTTCTTTATCATCAGCATATAGTTCTAAAATATTTTGTAAATCTTCTGGGGTATCTACCGCATGCGACTCTTGGTGTGTTATCTCACATTTAATGTAATATCCATTCTCTAGCCATCGCAACTGTTCTAAGGACTCGCATAGCTCTAAACTGCTCTGTGATAATTGAGTTATCTCTTTTAAAACATTAGTTCTATAAGCATATATCCCAATATGTTTATAAAAGGTGTGTTTATTTTGCCATTCACTCTCTTCTACTCCCCTTAGAAACGGTATTACACTACGGCTGAAATATAGAGCTTTCCCCTCATTTGAAAGTACTACTTTTGGTGTATTAGGATTGAAAATATCCTCGTTCAGGGTAAAAGGCTTAACCAGCGTAGCAATGTCAACATTAATATCGCTAAAAGCTGATGCAACTAGCTCTACCTGCTCTGAGTGAATAAATGGCTCATCGCCCTGTATATTTACCACTACATCAAAAGTTGTATTTAGCTCATTTTCTACTATTTTTAATGCCTCACAACATCTATCTGTACCCGTATTATGCTCAGTAGATGTCATAACTACACGACAACCAAACTCTTCGGCTTTATTTTTGATAATATCATTATCAGTAGCAATAACCACATAATCGAAAATTGATAAAACCCTTTGATAGACACGCACCACCATAGGTTTACCAAAAATATCTGCAAGTGGCTTGCCCTCAAAACGAGAAGAGCCATATCTAGCTGGAATTATAGCAATAAATTTCATTTTATTTATTATTATTTAAAAATATTTATTATCTTTGTGCGGTAGTTATTACTGCTCCGCAAAACTACTGCAAAGTAAAGTTAAAAAAATCAAAAAAACAATACCCCATATCAATTATTTATAGGGTATTTCAATGTACAATAATCACTTTTTATATATGGATGATATTTCAAAATTAAAGACTAAACCAATATCTGAGCTAAGAGAGATAGCAAAAGCTGTTGGGGTGAAAAGTCCAACCACATTGAAAAAAGAGCAACTTCTTGAAAAAATTAAAGAGGTGGCATCTGCCTCTACTCCTAAAGAGGAGAGTAAAGATGTTAATAGTGATAAAATTACTCCAAAGGGTAATGACACGCCATCTCCTAAAAGCAAAAGAGGCAGACCAACTAAGGCAAAGGTTGCAGGTGGAGAGGCATCATCTAAACCAGCTAAATTAACAATGACACAAAATGAGCTATTTGATAGTTCTGATTTTGAATCAACTGAGGTTAAAGAGAAAAAGGTAGAGGATAACAATAAACGTCGTAATACAAAACGAAATAATACTACATCCAAAGAGAAGAGAGAGGATAAAAGTGATAATAAAACTGAGGAGACAAATAGTAGTAGTGCCGAAGAGCATAAACCATTAACTTCAAGAGAGAAGTGGCTTATGCGTCAAGCTCAACATAAAGCAAAGTTGGAAGAGCGTAAAAACCGCAATAAACAAGAGAGTGAAACAGATGGTGAAACACAAACTGTTATAAACTCTGAGAATAAAGCAGATAATACCCCACAAGAGACAACCGTGGCGGCAACACCTAGTGAAGAGGTTCAAACTAATTATACTCCTCGTCCACAAAAAAGTAGTGGGAAGCATAATAGTCCTGAATTTATTACAAAGATTGTTACTGAGGGTGTTATTGAGTTGATGCCTGATGGATATGGTTTTATTCGTTCATCAGACTATAATTACCTAAACTCTCCAGACGATGTATATGTATCAATAGGTCATGTACGTGAGCATGGTCTTAAGTTAGGAGATACCATCAAAGGAGAGATACGCCCACCACGTGAAGGAGAGAGATATTTTGCACTTGTAAAGGTGCTATCTATCAATGGTCTATCATCAGATATTACAAGAGACAGGGTTCAATTTGAGTATTTAACACCACTTTTCCCTGATAAGAAGTTTAATATCACTGGTGGTCGTCATAATAATTTATCAAATAGGATAATAGATATGTTCTCGCCTATTGGTATGGGACAGCGTGCACTTATTGTAGCTCCACCCAAAACAGGTAAGACTACCCTACTTAAAAACCTAGCTAACGCAATAGCAGATAACCATCCAGAGGTGTATATGATAGTTCTTCTGATTGATGAGAGACCCGAGGAGGTAACTGATATGGAGCGTAGTGTTAATGCAGAGGTAATATCATCTACATTCGACGAGCAGGCTACTCGTCATGTTAAGGTGGCTGAAATGGTGCTTGAAAAGGCTAAGCGTATGGTTGAATGCGGGCATGATGTTGTTATTATTCTTGACTCTATAACACGTCTAGCACGTGCATATAACACCGTACAGCCTGCATCTGGTAAGGTGCTCTCAGGGGGTGTGGATGCCAATGCGCTACACCGTCCTAAGCGTTTCTTAGGTGCTGCACGTAACACTGAGGAGAAAGGCTCACTGACAATAATTGCATCGGCACTTATTGAAACGGGCTCAAAGATGGATGAAGTTATATTTGAAGAGTTCAAAGGAACTGGTAACATGGAGTTACAGTTAGACAGAAAGATTTCTAACAAACGTATATACCCTGCTGTTGATCTTACTGCAT
This sequence comes from uncultured Rikenellaceae bacterium, assembly GCA_964368765.1. Taxonomy (GTDB): domain Bacteria; phylum Bacteroidota; class Bacteroidia; order Bacteroidales; family Rikenellaceae; genus JADFUS01. The sequence continues at coordinate 6,225 of CAYJCU010000025.1, read as the reverse complement.
CAGGCACACGTAGAGAGGATCTTCTTGTTTCTGCTACAACAGTACAGAAGACATGGATAGTACGTCGCCATATCGCAGATATGAACTCAGTAGAGGCTATTGAACTTATACGTAAAAATATGGAGACATCTCGCAATAATGAGCAGATGTTAGAACAACTAGATCAGTAGAATATAGAAACAGAAATGGTAATATGAAAAAAATATTCAATCCTGAGCGTTACTCTATTGAGGATAAAGCTCAGATACCTTTCATAGATAGAGATGAGATAATATCTCTATTAGAGCACAACAAGATGGCTCCCATTGAAAAGGTTAAAGAGATTGTGGCTAAATCTCTTAGAAAAGAGCGTCTGAACCTAAAAGAGGTGGCTACTCTTTTAGGCGCAGACTACCCTGAGGCTATTGATATAATCAAGCATGGGGCTAAAGAGTTGAAAAATAAGGTGTATGGTAATAGAATAGTTTTGTTTGCACCATTATATATAGGTAATAAGTGTACAAATAACTGTTCATACTGTGGTTTTAGAGTTACTAATACACATACAGTAAGAAAAACACTCACACCAGCAGAGTTGGTTGATGAGACTATCGCACTGGAGAGATGTGGTCATAAGAGACTTATATTAGTGTTTGGAGAGCACCCTATGTATGATGCAGAGTATATAGCATCGTGCGTAGATAAGGTGTATGGAGTTAAGTATGAGAATGGTGAGATAAGAAGAGTTAATATCAATGCTGCACCTTTTGATATTGAAGGTTTTAAGAGGATAAAAGCATCTGGTATTGGTACTTATCAAATTTTTCAGGAGACTTATGATTCAGAGTTATATGCTAAGTATCACTTATCGGGCAAAAAGAGTGATTATGAGTATAGATTAACATCTCTTGACAGGGCTATGGAGGCTGGGATAGATGATGTTGGTTTAGGAGCACTTATCGGGCTTGGTGATTGGCGTTTTGAGGTTATGGGTCTTGTTAGACACACTAACCACCTTGAGGCGGTTTATGGTGTGGGGCCTCACACTATATCATTCCCAAGGATAACACCTGCTACCGATGCTGATACATCATTGATGAAACCAATAAGTGACAACGATATGCTTAGACTGGTAACTATACTTCGTCTTGCAGTGCCTTATACTGGTTTAATATTAACAGCAAGAGAAGAGCACGAGGTACGTAAAGAGATATTAGAGTATGGCGTTTCTCAGATAGATGGTGGTACTAATATTAATATTGGTGGTTACAGTGAGGATGAGCACACTAATGATAAGGAGCAATTTACTATCAACGATGATCGTCCTCTGAATGAGGTTATTAATGAATTGGTTGAAGATGGCTATCTCCCATCATTCTGCACGGCATGTTATCGTAAAGGTCGCACAGGAGAGCATTTTATGGAGTTTAGTGTACCAGGTTTTATTAAAAAATATTGCACTCCTAATGCTATACTAACCCTTGCAGAGTACCTTGAGGATTACGCAGATGAGGATATGAAGATAAAAGGCTATGCAATTATAGAAAAACATCTATTAGAACTATCTGAAGGCTTACAAAGAAGCTGTGAAGAGAAGATTAATAGAATTAAAAATGGAGAGAGAGATTTGTTATATTAATATATAAATATTTAAATTATGTGTGGAATAGTTGGTTATATTGGGGAGAAACAGGCATACCCAATCTTAATTAATGGTCTAAAAAGATTAGAATACAGAGGTTATGATAGTGCTGGCGTTGCGCTAGTTGATGCAGAGGGTGCCCTTAATGTATATAAGGCGAAAGGTAAAGTAGTGGCACTTGAAGAGTTTGCGACAAGTAAAAATATAGATGGTACAATAGGTATAGCGCATACTCGTTGGGCTACACATGGAGAGCCAAATAATGTAAATGCTCATCCTCACTACTCTTCTACTGAGAACCTAGCTCTAATTCATAATGGTATTATTGAGAATTATGCTGAGATAAAAGGGGCTCTAGAGAGTAATGGCTACGTTTTTAAAAGTAGCACAGATACTGAGGTATTAGTACAATTAATAGAGTTTACAATGAATAGCGAGCAGGTAGACCTGATTACTGCTGTTCAAATATCACTTAATAAAGTTATTGGAGCCTATGCTATAGCAATACTTGAGAAGAATAACCCTGACTGTATCATAGCTGCTCGTAAAAGTAGTCCTTTAGTTGTTGGAGTAGGTAATGACGATAATACTGAATTTTTTATCGCTTCAGATGCTACCCCTATTGTTGAGTACACAAAAGATGTGATATATCTTGATGATAATGAGATAGCTATTATCCGTCGTGGAGAGTCACTTAAGGTTATTGATTTAAATAACATTGAAAAACGACACCAAATTACACGTATTGATTTATCTCTAGCCCAACTAGAGAAGGGAGGCTACCCTCACTTTATGTTAAAAGAGATTTTTGAGCAACCAAAGACTATTATTGACTGTACAAGAGGACGTATCAATATTGAGGGGACAAATGTTACTCTTTCAGGTATAAGAGATAATATGGATAAGTTTCTTAAAGCTCGTCGCATTATTTTTGTTGCTTGTGGTACATCATGGCACGCATCACTTATCGGAGAGCACTTAATAGAGAACCTTTGTCGCATACCTGTAGAGGTTGAGTACGCTTCGGAGTTTAGATACCGCAACCCTATTATCACAGAAGAGGATATTGTTATTGCTGTATCACAATCAGGAGAGACAGCAGATACGCTTGCTGCTATTGAATTAGCAAAAGAGAAGGGTGCCTTTATATATGGTATATGTAACTCTGTTGGCTCATCTATTGCACGAGCAACTCACTCAGGAACATATATACATGTTGGCCCTGAGATAGGTGTAGCATCAACAAAAGCATTCACAGGTCAGACAACAGTTATGATTATGCTTGCGCTTATGTTAGCAAAAAAGAAAAACACAATAACAGACGAGGCATATATCAATATGGTTCAAGAGCTTAACGCAATACCTGGTAAAATGGAGAGACTCCTTAAGTTAAATGATGAGATAAAATCACTATCTCAGATATTTACTTATGCATCTAATTTCATCTATCTTGGTCGTGGTTATAGCTACCCTGTGGCTCTTGAGGGGGCTCTTAAGCTAAAAGAGATTTCATATATACATGCTGAGGGATACCCTGCTGCTGAGATGAAGCATGGCCCTATTGCACTTATAGATGCTGAAATGCCAGTTGTTGTTGTTGCAACAAACAATGTTTTATATGATAAAACCGTTAGTAACATACAAGAGATAAAGGCACGTGGTGGACGTATCATCGCTATTATTAGTGAGGGCGATATAACAATACGTTCTATGGCTGATTTCTGTATTGAGGTACCACGTACGGTTGAGGGGCTTGATCCGCTTCTAACTACTATACCTCTTCAGATGTTAGCTTATCACATAGCTATTAGCAAAGGGCGTGATGTAGATCAGCCACGTAACTTAGCTAAATCAGTAACAGTTGAGTAGTAAATAATTTGGGGAAAGATGCGTATGAGGTTAAGAATTGTTATTATACTGATAGCTATTATGTCTTGTTCCAATGTATGGGGGCAATATAATAGGCAATATATTTTCTATTCTAGTCAAAACTCTATAATTGATAAAAAATATTATGATGCTATATCACTGCTAACTCTATTAATAGAGAGCGACAGTGTGAGTAAAGATGCCTATTTTCTACGAGCAGTAGCAAAATATAATCTTAACGATTTAATAGGAGCAGAACAAGACTTTACATCAGCTATACGTATCAATCCAGTATATGTAGAGGCGTTTCAATATCGTGCAATTACCCGTTCTATTATGGGTAATTGGGACGATGCTGTGAACGACTTTCAAAAGGCTATTAAGATACGCCCTGACTATATAGATATATATTATAGTCGGGGTGTTACCTATCTTATGAGTCAGCAGTTTGACAATGCCATTAGCGATTTCACAACCTATATAAGGCGTAACCCCGATGCTACTGAGGTATATCTCAATAGGGGCTCAGCCTATTTTATGCTTAAAGATACCCTAAATGCCTATAAAGATTATGATACAGCTGTACGCTCAACTCCTCGTAGTAGCGAAGCACTAACACGTCGTGGTGGGCTAAACGCAGCAATGGGTAAAAAAGATATGGCATTACGAGATTATAATAGTGCTATTTACTATAATCCAAAGAATACTATTGCCTATTTCAATAGGGCTATCTTAAATGCTAACAGCGACAATCCAGTAGGCGCAATAAAAGATTTTGATAAGGTGATAGAGTTAGACTCTACCAACTCTCTAGCTTATTTTAACCGTGCTATTACCAAGAGCCAAATAGGTGATTATAACGCAGCTATGAACGATTATGATATGGTTGTAGAGCTATCTCCAGATAATGTTCTTGGCTATTTTAATCGAGCTCTGCTAGCTACAAGGCTAGGAGATCTTGAGAAAGCGGTTAATGACTACTCGTATGCTATTGATCTATACCCTGATTTTGCCAATGCCTATCTTGCACGCTCTGAAGTGCGATATTCAATGGGAGATATGGATGGTAGTAAGAGAGATAAAGATATAGCAGACCAGAAGATAGCTATTTATCAGAATAAGTATCAAGGGCGTGGAGAGGAGTTCTCTCTATTTGCCGACACAAGTCGTAACTTCAATAAGATACTAGAGTTTGAGAGTAGCTTTAATAGTGCTGATAAGGTTAAAGAGAAAAATATAGATATTAGGCTTTTAGGCATGTATCGCATGGTTAAAGTTAAGAGTATCTCTGAAGAGATTGCCAATGAGATTAAAGATAATAAGAGTGTCTCAGAGTTCATAGCCAATAGTAAGATAGAGAATCTTATCATTAGTAATAGTGCTATTGATATGACACGAGCTGAGGTATTAGCAGACAAAAATAGCAGACAAAATAGTAGAGATAGTAGTTATATTTCAACGCCATGGAAAGCTCTGTTTGAGGATGCAATATCATCATACTCTATCAAGCAATATACTAGTGCAATTAACGAACTCTCAGCCGCTATTGATATAGAGCCTCATAGTGCATTCTTATATATGACACGTAGTGCTATTAATTGTGAAATGATGGAGTTTATACAATCTATCAACACAACGGGGCAACGTTTTGTTATTGATGCTGATAAGAGTAAAGAGTTACACACAGCTAAGCGAGAGCTAGACTTTGATAATGCTCTGTTAGATATAAACTATGCAATAAGATTAATGCCAGATGTAGCATACTTCTATTATAATCGTGCTAATATCTTTGTTCTGATGGGAGATATGCCAATGGCTATTGAGAACTATTCAAAAGCTATCGAATTAGAGAGTAGGTTTGCTGAAGCATATTATAATCGTGGTTTAGTGCAGATATATCTTAAAGAGAATAAAAAAGGTTTCCTTGATATGAGTAGAGCTGGAGAGCTAGGCATTAAGAGTGCCTATGATGTTATAGAAAAATATATGGATACAAAATAGTGAAAACAGAATGGCAAAAAAATCAAAAAAAGATTATAGGATAGCAAATAAAAACTATCTTAAATATATAGCAGCTAATGAGAGTGATATAGTGACATTAGATAATGGTGTACTGTATCAAATAATAGAGCGTGGAGATGGAGATAAACACCCAACAACTTCAAATGTGGTATCAGTTCATTATAGAGGGTGGTTAATTGATGGCCGTGAGTTCGATTCATCACTTGGAAATAACTATCCTGAAACTTTTCTTTTAAGAGATGTTGTTGAAGGGTGGCAACTAGCTGTTGTTAAAATGGTTATTGGAGATAAATGGAGAGTGTATATACCTGCCGATATGGGTTATGGCGATAGAACGATTGACAATATACCAGGTGGCTCAACACTCATTTTCGAAATAGAGTTAATAGCTATAAGCTAACCTATTATGGGTACAATCATCAGGGGATGTGCAGAGTAATAAATAGCGAGCCATAACGGCTCGCTATTTTTCAGTGATGAAGTGTAGTCTATTCCATCTGAGTTGATTTCCTTAGAATTTTCTTTGAAATATACTTTGATAAAACGATTAATACTAATATCTCAATTAATACTCCGCCCATACTTTTAAAAACATCCTATTGTATTTCCGATGAAATCGTAGGTATATGACATTTGCATAAATTCAATTTTCAGGTTATTAGTTAGTAGTGTCCGGCGAACCTGAGGATTGAATTTATGCACGTCATATCTAC
>CAYJCU010000024.1:0-24484 GCA_964368765.1 uncultured Rikenellaceae bacterium | reverse complement strand
GATATGACGTGCATAAATTCAATCCTCAGGTTCGCCGGACACTACTAAATTTAAACATTTACTTACGTAAATATTAAGGTATAATTATAGGCTGTATTTTGTCATATTTGAGCACTAACCCTCATGTTACGCTAAATATCGCAACCATTAGGGCACTTAATAATAATTCACAATATCTAAATCATTGATAAATAAATTACTATATAACATTTATACGTAGTTGTGTTGTTGTAAAAAAACACTCAGAAACTTTTACATTTCTAAATAATCTATATACAAAAGTAAATATACACATAAAGACCTATAAATATGCGATTTACACATTTGTATTTATATTGCTATACAAATGTAATAATCATAGAGAGATTAAATATTATCTATTATTATATATCTCAAATGATTTATCTTTGTAAAATACCACTATACGCTCAATTTCATTACAATTGTTAATTAATTTATTTTCAATGAATTGAGCTGATATTTCATCTTCAAAGCACTCTTTTTCTGGTATTGATGGTATTATTGTAGTGTCGCTCTTAATTACATTTGTATCTTTAGTGTAATTTTCATTAATAGTAGTGGTTGAGAACAGATTTTCATTACTAGTCACACGATCATCACTGTATATATCATTGTCAAGGCTACTCTCTGTAATACCCCTATACATGCCTCCATTACCCGATATTAGCCAATCTGGGTTGATTTCAGGTAGGTTGTCCATAATATTAGCCACTATATTAAGACTAGGCTTATTTCTCTCTGAAATTATATGAGAAATTGTTGATGATTGTACATTTATAATCTCTGCAAACTGTTGTGAAGTTAGCCCTTTTTCTCTGATAATTTGTACTATTCTATCTTTAATATCCATAATATATCTATTTAAATATTTACAATATGCAAATGTAATGATTATTTTTGTAAATAACAAATGTTAATTCAATATACTATCTCTTTTCATAATCTAATCTATTACTTTATATAAACTGTATAATTCCCTAATTAATAATAAGTTATAAATATTTTTACTGTGTATTTTATTTAATTATTCTTAAATAAATAAAATAACTCATATTACTTATATTTATACTTTATATAGATGTAATTAAAACACTGATAATAAGCATATTATATATGATGAAATTATAATAAAAAACGAACTAGAAAAGTTGTTTTACTTATGTAAAATGACTAAAAATAGCTGTTTTTTGTGAAAATATATGCAAAAAAAAAAATAGGGGAATACTATACTAGTACTCCCCTATTACAAATGTAAAAATTTTTACTTTACTCCACAATCACTCTTTGAATTTCTAAAAATTCTTGCTGCGTCAAGCTTTTTTTAGATTTGAAATCAACATCACCCTCTTTATTCATTGGTATCAGATGAATGTGTGCATGCGGAACCTCTAATCCAATTACAACTACCGCTACTTTTACACAATTAAGAGATTTTTTTATAGATTTCGCCACATCTTTAGCAAAAATCATCATCTCTGCTAACATTTCATCCTCAATATCGAAAATATAGTCTATTTCAACCTTCGGAACTATAAGTGTGTGCCCAGGTTGAACTGGATTTACATCTAAAAATGCGTAAAACTTATCATTTTCTGCAATTTTGTATGATGGAATCTCTCCATCAATGATTTTTGAAAATATTGAAGCCATATCGAATATATTATGTTAAATTGAAATTACTATTTTATAAACTCTCTTCTTCTTTAAATTTTGGTGTTAATATAGATGACATAATAACAGCATCTCTTAGGTTGAAGTTTATGCCATCTTTTTTAGATGGTTCTTCTGTAATAACCTCTTTTTCCTCTTCATCTGTGGTTATGCTACTTTTTATAGGAGTGTAGCCTTCGATGTGGTTCTCTGCATTATCCTCTCTACTCTCTTGTGCTAATATATCCTCATTTATGTAGCGCTCAAATTGCCCCCTTTTTTGCTCGTTAATAGAGGTATCCACATCATCATCTTCAGCAGACTCATTAATGGCTCTATATGGGTCAAATTTCGGCTTAATAGGAGGTGGTGGGGGTGCAACACTACCCTTTCCATTCTCTTTATTTTTATTCATCTTATTTATTACACTAAATGCAATAGCACCAAAGATTGCCAAACCTTTTAAAATATCTTCTAGTTCCATATAAACAATTGTTAATGTTTATCATTCATATTATCTACTCTAATCACGCTCTCTACCCCTTTAATCTTTTGTACCTTTTTTATTAATTGACTAAGTCCCTTAATATCTTGTACATAAAGAGAAACATAACCCTCAAATATACCATCGTGGCTCTCTATAAATAGCTTTCTGATATTTATATTTAGTTGTGCCGTTATAATATCTGAAAGCTCGTGTAGTATACCCATTCTATCAATACCACGTATCTTTATATGAGTAAGATAAGAGACCATTCTCTCAGCCTCCCACTCTGTTCTCACTATCTTATCGCCATGTTTAATAGCCATATCGATAGCATTAGGACAGTTTTTTTTATGTATAGTTATTGTGTCTCTACTATCTTTAAAACCCACTATCTCATCGCCTGGAATAGGATGACAACACTTAGCAATGATAAAGTCGCTCATAGCACCACCATTCTTATCACTTGCTGTGTTGTTTTCGCTATTACTACCACCTCTAAGGCGTAAATTACCCACACGTAACCCCCAGAATTTAATTAATTTTTGAGCCGTATTCTCTTTTAAAATTTTGTGTAGGTTATCAAGGTTTATGATTCCTGCACCTAATTCAGTATAAAATGACTCTTTTGTAGCACTATTATACTCAGGAAGTATCTTACGAAAAACTCTCGCACTTGGGGTAATACCAAGCTCCTCCATCTTTTCGTTAAATATCTGTTGCCCACGCTCAACGTTATCAACATTCTTATGTTTTAAGAAATCTTTAATGTTGCGTTTTGCCTTCATAGTGTAGACATTATCTAGCCACTCAGCAGTAGGATGACTATTCTGCGAAGTAACTATCTCTACCTGATCGCCCGTATTTAGCTGTGTAAAAATAGATACTATTTTATGGTTAATCTTAGCACCAATAGCACTGTTTCCTACATTTGAGTGAATCTCATAGGCAAAATCTAGTGCCGTAGCACCTTTAGCAAAATTATATGAATCTCCCTTAGGGGTAAACACAACCACCTCTGAGGCAAACAGATTGAGTTTAAATTCATCTAAAAACTCAACAGCATCTTCAGTGGTGTTGTTAAGTGCTTCACGAACCTCTTTTATCCATCTATCTAGTTCTTTATCAGAATCTTCAGCACCTTGATTTTTATCTTTATATTTCCAATGAGCAGCAAAACCCTTTTCTGCAATCTCATCCATTCTCTCAGAGCGTATTTGAACCTCTACCCATACACCATCGGGACCCATAACAGTACAGTGAAGAGCCTCATAACCATTAGTTTTAGGAATATTAACCCAATCTCTTAATCTGTCTGGTTTGGGTTTATAAATATCTGTTAGAACCGAATAGATATGCCAACACTGCACCTTTTCAGGTACAAAAGGTATTGCTTTAAAGATGATACGCATAGCAATAAGATCATAAATCTCATCAAAGGTTATCTGCTTACGTTGCATCTTTTTCCATATTGAGTATGGCGATTTACTACGCCCAATTATCTCATACTCAATACCACTCTCTTCAAGTTTTTCAATAATTGGAGACTTAAACCTATCTATATACTCTCTACGAGTTAAATCACTCTCCTCAAGCTTATTAGATATCATCTCATAATCTTTTGGAAACGAATATTTAAAGCATAAATCCTCCAATTCGCTCTTTATACCATATAGCCCTAAACGGTGAGCTAACGGTGCAAAAAGAGCTATTGTTTCGCTCACTATCTTAGTTCTTTTATGCGATGGCATAGAGCTAAGAGTGCGCATATTATGAAGCCTATCAGCTAGCTTAATAATCATAACCCTCACATCAGAAGAGAGGGTGTATAGTATTTTTTTAAAATTCTCTGCTTGTTCTGAATTGTGTGTTGCTATATCTCCGGCACGCTTAATTTTTGTTAAGCCATCCACCATCATAGCTATCTTACTTCCAAAAACCTCTTCAATATATTCTAGTGGTATATCTGTATCCTCAACAACGTCGTGCAAAAGAGCCGCACAAACAGACTTAACACCTAAGCCTATTTCATCAACTACAATCATAGCAACTGCAATAGGGTGTAGAATATAAGGTTCTCCCGATTTGCGTTTTACTCCTATGTGTGCATTATTAGCTAGTTCAAAAGCGGTATTAATCAACTCTTTATCACCTTCTCGCTTGTATATGCGTTCGCAGGCGGTCAATAAAATATCATAGTGAAACCTAATTAATTTTTTCTCCTCCTCTGTAAACATATTTCCGTATTATTATTATAATATAAAAACTAAACTATAAAGGTAATATATAATTTTCAATAATACAAATTTTTTTCGCAATAACAGGTAAATATATATTAGAAAGGATAGCCAATACCGAAATGTAGTGCTGAATTTTTAAAATTGAAATTCTTTATAACCCATCTCTCATCAGCAGGTTTTCCTGGGTTATAAAGCTGTATTCCCCAATCAACACGCAATACAAAGAAATCGAAATCAAGCCTTACGCCTAGTCCTGTATTAAAAGCTAGTTGTTTATGTATAGAATTTAAAGATAATTTCTCCTCAGCTTCTGCCCCTTCACTATCAGACCATATATTACCTAAATCAAAGAACAGTGCCCCCTTCATAACGTCGTAAATAGGGAAACGCATCTCTATATTTGTCTCAAGTTTTATATTTCCTAATTGATTAGGATATATATCGGTAGTCTCAGGAGCATTACCAGGTCCTAAAGTTTTAATTTGCCATCCACGCATACTAGAACTTCCGCCCGCATAGAATTGACGATCAATAGGTAGGGCAAAAGAGTTACCATAACTAAATCCCCATCCTCCAGTTAATCGATAAGCTAGTGTTATAGCATCAGATAACTTATTAGTATATACAAAAGTTATATCAGGCCTAACATATTGTGAATAACGGATATTTAAAAGATTATTATAGCTATTACCGTAAGAATCAAGTTCTTTAGGAACATTAGCTACAGAGTAAAGCAGTGATAATAGATTACCACTTGTCTCAACATTTGCTCTAACAGTTATTTTATGATACTCCTCTGAACGGTTATTAAAGACCATTGAGAAGGTGCTTCCTGCAACGATTTGAGAGTCGTAACTAGCTCTAAGATACTCGTTAAATTTATCATTAATATACTCTTCATCACGCCATGGAACAGATATAAGACTTATATTAATAGGGCGAAGAAGATAAGAGGTTCTTATGCTATTCCACTTATATCCATACGCCACTGTTGTTGTGGTTTTATGATAATAAGGGCGACGTTGGGTGTTAATAACTGCCTCTAGCTGTGTTGAGATAAGGCTAACAGAGCTTAAACGACTTAAATTAAAGGGCTCTAATAGACGTGGGAAAGTAACTGTCACATTACCCCCCAATTCCCATGAATCACCACTCACATTATCACCATTTGTTGAAGTCTCGCTATTGCTATTACTTCTATTACCCATAAAATCATAACCACCCGTAACATCAACATTAAGTGTCTCTCCACCATTAAAAATATTTTTATTGGTATAACCTAAAAGCATTGAGAAACCAGTATAATTTGAGTTAGTAGATGCCTCAAATTCAACCCTAAAATCTTGATGAAGCTCTTGCACAGTTTGTATTTTACAATCCATCACTCCAAGCTCTTGATTCTCTACTGTATCGGCTAATTCAGTCATTTCAACAACTACATTACGATATAAAGATACAAGATTAAGTTTATCTCTAGTCTTTCTAACATCCTCTTTACTATATACCTGATATGGTTTTATCTTAATCATATTAGAAAGTATTCTAGGCTTTATTGATTCAAGACTTGATGGTTGAAGGTAAGTTATTGAGTCAATAACAGTAGATACCACAGTAGCGGTATCTCTTTGTCTAAGATATTGATAAGTTGTGCCCACTGGCTCAACAGTTATATTGCCTATCCTATATCTACGATGGTCATATCCCACTCTATCTATTGTTCGCTGCTTAATATTTATTGTAACATCTGCGTTACTAGAGATAGTATCTACAAGATAATCTATATTACTAACAGAGAAATAGTAAAAACCCTTCTCTTGCAACATATTAGAGATACGTAAACGCTCGTCTGTAAGTATAGAACGCTTTAATATTACGCCATTATCTATTAAACTATTAGAACTCTCAAGCAATACATAAGGCATAACCGTAGAGTCAATAAAATTGTATCTATATGATGATACGGTATAAGGAGAGCTAGCATTTATATTATAATATACAAAAGCACGTTTATCTTTATATATAACAGTATCAGTTACATCAGAGTTATAGTAGCCCTCTGATTCCATATATAATTTAAGATTCTCTAAAGCCGCCTGATTAGCCATAGAGTCGTACATCACTGGTGGTGTACCGATTCTACGTAACACCCTATTACCCCACGATTCGCTATTAGGGTTGGCCATTTGATGAATACGAACACCTAAGTTATAACCTAGTACTTTACTGTTAGGTCTTTGATTAGCGGGTATATACTCTTTGATAATACTACGAGATATTTTAAGCTTATCGTCTAAGGTGTCAGGATATGTTACATATAGCTCATTATCATACAAAAGGTAGCTACCCTCTGGTAGGCGTTTTGTTACGCTACAACCAAAGAGAGCAAATATAAATATTAATAATAAACCTCGTAACCTCATAAATTAACAACAACTGCGTTCAAACTACAAATATAAAGTAAAAAAGTGATATAATTACAAAAATGAGAGATTCTTTTTTTGCTATTAGCATAACACTGTTTTGTGATAGATTAATCTTACTCTCTTATATAGACACGTTTTATTCGTGTTGATATAGAGGTTAATATTTCATAAGGTATTGTATCTAAACAATCTGCCATAGACTCTATATCATTATAATCACCAAAAATAGTTACCTTATCACCCTCTTTAGCATCTATCCCTGTAATATCAATAGCACATGTATCCATACTGATATTACCGAAAGTAGGTGCACTCTTTCCATTTATCTTAACACACCATTTACCACCACCCAATCGTCTATCAAAGCCGTCAGCATATCCTATTGATAGAGTTGCTATTGTCATATCACATTCAGCAACCTGTGACTGGTTATAGCCTACATACTCGCCTTTTTTAATACTCTTAATTTGAAGTATTGATGTGTGAAGTGATGATACGCAACGTAATTTATCTTGTACGCAACTCAATACACCATATAACCCCAAACCAACTCTAACCATCTCAAAGTGCGCTTCAGGGAAACGTACCACTCCACAGCTATTGCAAATATGCCTTATGGCTAATGGGTAGTTTAATTTCTCACACATTAATCTGAATTTTTCTATTTGACTATATGTTATTTCGTCTAATGTTGGGTCATCGCTAGAACTAAAATGTGAAAAAATTGATACCACATTAACATCATCACTATTATCAATAACATCTTTAAGTTCATCTAGCGACTCAAATTCAAAACCCATACGATGCATACCCGTATCTAGTTTGATGTGTATAGGATAATTTACCTCTCCAACACGCTTACATATATCAATAAATCTATTTAGAGAGTAGATACTGTATATCTCAGGCTCTAACCTAAACTCTATCATAGAGGCATAATCACACGGGTTAGAGTTGAGAATAATAATAGGTGTAGTAATACCCCTCTCTCTTAATGTTACCCCCTCATCAAGATAAGCCACAGCAAGATAATCGACACCGCTATTTTGTAGTGCCAGCGCAACTTCATAATATCCGCTACCATAAGCCATTGCCTTTACCATGGCAACCATCTTAACATCATCAGACATAATAGATTTAAAATATCTATAATTATGAATAAGCGAATCTATATTAACCTCTATAACACTCTTATGTTGCTTCTGCTGTAATAGCTCAGCTATCCTCTCAAAACCAAACCTACGACACCCTTTAATTAGCAGTGAGTGGTTACTAAATATCTTTGGATTAAGATTATCTAAAAACTCCTCAGTTGAGCGATATTTAATTAATTGCCCTGCAACTTTTGATGCAAGATAATCTCCTACACACTCTCCTACTGCAACAATCATATCTATATTGCAACTATTTAACAATCTTGCAACATCACTGTATAGCTCCTCATTATCACGTCCAGAGCCTATTATATCTGACAGAATAACACATCTACCACTAACAGTAGATAGTGTTGATAGGTGAGCTAAAGCAACGCTTAATGAGTTAAAATCACTGTTATAACAATCATTAATTATTAGTGTATCATTAACACCATCAATAATTTCAAGACGCATAGCAACAGGCGACAAAAATTTTATTCTGCCACATATCATATTTAAATCCATGCCAAGATATGCAGAAAGTGATATTATGTGAAGTGTATTTTCAAGTGAAGCCAAATCGTTATACGGTATCTCAACACTATAATGGCTATCATCATAATTAAATAATAGAGTATTGTTATCCTCAAAACTGAATTTTAAATCAACATCTCCACCATCTCCCCAAATAAATAGTTTATTTCGGTCTATATCATCGGGCAATCTATCTGCTAACTCTCGTCTAATGATTATCTTATCACTATTGCCTGCAAGAGAGAGTTTCTCTATAAGTATCTCATCGCTAGAGCTGAAATTTTCGCTATGTGCATCGCCTATATTGGTTAATATAACCACATCTGGTTCTATCATCTGTTGTAGGCGGTTCATCTCATTTGGTTTCGATATACCAGCCTCTATAACACACATATCAACTCTATCGGGGATTAATAGTAGAGAGAGAGCAACACCTAGTTGTGAATTATAACTTTTGGGTGAGCGATAGATACTTATATCACTGCTATATAGTTGGTGTAACCACTCTTTAATAACACTCTTGCCATTACTCCCCGTTACCGCCACAATAGGCGATATAACACTCTTGCGATGGTGACGAGCTAGCTCTTGTAAAGCCCAAAGGGTATCACTAACAACTATATAACTAATCGTATCCTCATCCCAAAGCAGCATATTTGAAGATATATACTCCTCTGAGACCATAAAAGTGACTACACCCCGCTCTATTAGTTGGGGTATATAGTTATGACCATTACTCAGCTCTCCACTCAGTGCAACAAACATCTTCCCTAAAGGAGAGAACACACTACGACTATCAAAGATAATATCTGTAACAATATTATCTTTGCCAATAACCCTACCACCCACAATGGTAGCTATGTCATAAGTTGTGTATTGCATATTAAATTACTCTTGATAACCGTATCCCTTAAGGGCTTTTTCACTATCACGCCAATCCTCGTTTACCTTTACAAAAAGTTCTAAGAATATCTTCTTGCCCGTGAAACGCTCTAGCTCTTTACGTGCCTCTGTGCCCACTCTTTTAAGCATAGAGCCTTTGTGTCCAATAATAATACCTTTTTGAGACTGTCTAGCAACATATATAACTGCCGAAATAACATCTTGTTTAGGGTTCTCTTTATAGCTCTCAACAACAACCTCTACACAATAAGGTATCTCTTTCTTATAGTGCACCAAAATCCTCTCTCTTATTATCTCTGAGGCAAAGAAACGCATAGGCTTATCTGTAAGGGCATCTTTTGCAAAAAATGGTTCTCCCTCAGGTAGTAAATCAACTATCTTATCGATGATACTCTGCACGTTAAACTTCTCACTTGCTGAAGTGGGGATAATAGTGGCTGTTGGTAGCTCTTCATGCCACTTCTCTACCATCATCTCTAACACATCCTGAGTTGTAAGGTCAATTTTATTTATTATTAAAATAATAGGCACACCACGTTGTTTTACCTTATCAATAAAATCACGATTTTTATCCATCTGCTCAACTGTATCTGTTACATACAGAATAACATCAGCATCTGAAAGTGCCCCGGTTGAAAACTTAAGCATACTCTCTTGTAGCTTATAGTTAGGTTTAAGAACACCTGGAGTATCAGAATATACTATCTGAAAATCCTCTCCATTAACAATACCCATTATACGATGACGTGTTGTCTGCGCTTTAGATGTTATTATTGATAATCTCTCGCCTACTAACGAGTTCATTAGTGTTGATTTTCCCACGTTAGGGTTACCAACTATATTTACAAAACCTGCTCTATGTGCCATATTTTTTCTATTTATTGGGAGTTTTTAGAATTTCCCTATATGTTACCTATACAATTATATTCAAAACCTAATGCCCTCATCTCTCTTCCTACATATATATTTCGTCCATCGATAAGCAGGGCTCTATTCATCGATTTTTTTACTACTCCCCAACTAGGTAGACGGAACTGTTTCCACTCTGTTAGTAATAGAATAGCATCTGCATTGAGCGCCGCATCATACATATCATTAGCATACTCAACCTTATCCCCTAACCTGCGGCGACACTCATCCATAGCAACAGGATCATATACACGCACACGTGCACCTGCATCTATCAAAAGCTTGATGATCACTAATGATGGCGCCTCACGCATATCATCGGTTTCTGGTTTAAATGATAATCCCCAAATAGCTATATTCTTATCTGTTAAATCGCCATTAAAATAGCTTAATAACTTAGTGTAGACTACACTTTTCTGTTCATCATTTACCTCATCAACCGCCTTTAGCACACGCATATTATACCCCATTTTATCGGCACTTTTTATTAGTGCTTTTACATCTTTAGGGAAACAAGAGCCTCCATAACCACATCCAGGATATAGAAATTTATTACCGATACGTGTGTCCGAGCCTATGCCTCGTCTAACCATATTAACATCTGCCCCTACTATCTCACACAGATTAGCTATATCATTCATAAACGATATGCGTGTAGCAAGCATAGCGTTAGCAGCATATTTAATCATCTCTGCAGAGGGTATATCGGTAAAAATAACCCTGAAATTATTGAGCAAGAAAGGGCGATATAATCTACTCATTATCTCTCTCGCCTCTTCTGATTCAATACCTACTACCACCCTATCAGGCGACATAAAATCACTTATTGCAGCCCCCTCTTTAAGGAACTCAGGATTAGATGCCACATCAAAAGGGATATTAACCCCTCGTCTATCTAGCTCCTCTTGAATAACGCTCTTCACTTTCATAGCAGTACCCACTGGAACCGTTGATTTGGTTACTAAGACTGTATATTTATTGATATTTTGACCAAAAAGTTTAGCTACCGCCAAAACATATTGCAAATCGGCACTACCATCCTCATCAGGGGGAGTTCCAACAGCAGAAAAGACCACATCAACATCATCTAGCACATCCAGTAAATTGGTTGTAAAGCTAAGACGCCCCTCACGATGATTGCGATTAACCATCTCCTCTAAACCTGGCTCATAAATAGGTATAACACCATTTAAAAGCCCCTCTATTTTTCTATTATCAACATCTACACAGGTAACATTAACACCCATTTCAGCAAAACAAGTGCCCGAAACTAATCCAACATATCCTGTTCCAACAATAGCAATATTCATAATATTAATACGAATTAAATTTTTTCTATCATTTCAGCATCAATAGTAGTTATCATAGCTGCAATCAAACCATCAATAGCAACTACCACCTGCTTACTTCTTTTCCCTTTAACCTTAACTAATATACCCTCTTTATCTTTTAGTGCTCCATAGGTAATTTTTACCCTATCTCCAGCTGAGATATTAAAATTTTCTGGGGTAATATATACAATGTCATTAGTATGATTATTAACAACATCTATAAACTCATACATCTCCTTATCAGGTATGATAATAGGTGAATTTTTACCTTCTAATTTACCATAAATACATTGTAAATAACTATACTTATAGCACAGCTCTTTAATTTTTGAGGGCGTAGCATTAATGAAGATAAGATTTAAAATCACTGGAACAAGTTTTTGTTTTGTTCTCTTCCCCTTAATAATAATATCTCTCATCTCCATTGGCACAAAAGAGAGAATAGACTGTTTCTCTAACAGTTCATGTGTTATTAGGGCTCTATTAAACATGGCACGCATAGCATACCACCTTTTATCTTCAGTCATACTTTTTACATTATAAAACACAAAGCTACAAAAAAAAGGCGAAATAAAGAAATATTAACTGACAAATTAAGAGGCTATCTAAAATCATAGGATTCTAGATAGCCTCTTATTAACTATACATAAATTGCTATATTACTCTTTGAAAGAGTGAATAACAACACCTGAACGTAATTTAGGCTCAAACCAAGTTGTCTTAGGAGGCATAATATTACCTGTATCAGCAATATCAATAAGTTGCTTCATTGATACTGGATAGATAGCAAAAGCAACAGCCATCTCACCATTATCTACTCTACGACTTAGCTCACCAAGACCACGAATACCACCAACAAAGTCAATACGCTTATCAGTACGTAAATCTTTAATGCCTAATATCTTATCTAATACTAAATTAGAAAGAATAGTAACATCAAGTACACCGATAGGATCATTATCATCATAACGTCCCTCTTTAGCAGTAAATGAGTACCACTCACCATCAATATACATAGCAAAATTGTGTAACTCAGCTGGAGTGTAGATGTCGCTACCCTTCTTCTCAATTACGAAATCCTCCTCTAAAGCAGAGATTAGCTCCTCTTTAGTTAAGCCGTTAAGATCTTTAACTACACGGTTATAGTCAATAATCTTAAGTTGGTTATCAGGGAAGATAACAGCTAAGAAATAGCAATACTCCTCTTCGCCAGTGTGGTTTGGATTAGCATTCATCTTCTCTTGACCTACAAGCGCAGCAGCAGCAGTACGGTGGTGACCATCAGCTACATAAAGAGCAGGTATCTCATTGAAGATAGCAGTAATCTCTGAGTTATATTTCTCATCTATTAACCAGAAATGGTGACCAAAACCATCCTCAGCTACGAAATCGTAGATAGGAGCATCTTTTGTTACCTCAGCAACGATAGCATCCATCTTATCCTCAGCAGGATATGAGAAGAATACAGGCTCTACGTTAGCTTGTTGAATACGTACGTGAATCATACGATCCTCCTCCTTATCTGGACGAGTTAGCTCATGTTTCTTAATCTTATCGTTTAGGTAATCCTCAAAATGGCAGCAAGCAACAAGACCATACTGTGTTCTACCCTCCATTGTTTGAGCATAAACATAGTATTTTTCGCTTTCGTCTTGTACTAACCAACCTTTATCTTGCCATTTATTGAAGTTTTCAACAGCCTTATCATAAGCCTCTTGAGAGTGCTCATCAATAATTGGAGTGAAATCAATTTCTGGCTTAATAATGTGAAGTAATGACTTCTCACCAGCCTCTTTCTGAGCCTCTTGTGAATTAAGTACGTCGTAAGGGCGTGATGCAACCTCACTAACAATATCTTGCGGAGGACGAATACCCGCAAATGGCTTAATTTTTACCATAATTAATTTATAATTAATGAATTAATATTATATAATTAAAACTTATTTACTTGGAAAGTAGTATCTCCGTTATCTAAGAACTTAACAATCTGATTTGCAGCAGCATGACCAGCGTTGTTGTTTGCCTCAGATGTTTGAGCACCCATTTTCTTAGGTGTAGCATATACACGATTAGCAAACTTCTCTTTAAGTTCGTCGTAGTTAGAAGGCTTAATATCAGTAGCATACTTCATATCAGCTCTCTCATCTAACAACTTAACCATTTCAGCCTCATTAATAACCTCAGCACGTGCTGTGTTGATAAGCACACCACCCTTAGGCATTTTGCTTAATAACTCATAGTTAATAGAGTTAACTGTCTGTGGGGTTGCAGGTATATGAAGTGAAATATATTGACACTTAGAGTATAGCTCTTCTACTGATGATACCTCAGTAACACCATCTGCCTCAAATATAGCTTTATCAGCCACAAATGGATCATAAGCATACACCTCCATACCGAAACCTTTAGCATATTTTGCTACTAGGCGACCAATATTTCCATAAGCGTGAATACCAATTGTTTTGCCATGTATCTCGCTACCAGCTGTAGGGTTGAATTGGTGACGAGCCATAAATATCATCATGCCAATAACAAGCTCTGCTACGGCATTTGAATTTTGGCCTGGAGTGTTCATAACAACTATTTTACGCTCTGAACAAGCAGCTAAATCAACATTATCATAACCTGCACCAGCACGCACAACAATTTTAAGATTTTTAGCAGCATCAACCACCTCTTGAGTAATTTTATCACTTCTGATGATAATAGCATCAACATCAGCAACTGCCTCAAGTAATTGACTCTTTTCTGTATAGCTTTCGCAAAGTAGTAACTCGTGACCAGCACCATCTACTACAGATTTTATAGCATCAACCGCTGCTTTTGCAAACGGCTTATCTGTTGCAACTAATATTTTCATTGCCTATTTTTTTAATTTAAAGACTAAAAAGCCCGTAAAAATATACGAGCTTTCTATGTTTAATATATAAAATTACTTCTTCATATCCTCAAACTCACGCATGCAGTCTACAAGAGCCTGAACGCTCTCAATTGGAAGTGCATTGTAAGTAGAAGCACGGAAACCACCTACTG
This sequence comes from uncultured Rikenellaceae bacterium, assembly GCA_964368765.1. Classification (GTDB taxonomy): domain Bacteria; phylum Bacteroidota; class Bacteroidia; order Bacteroidales; family Rikenellaceae; genus JADFUS01. The sequence goes on along the minus strand of CAYJCU010000024.1, from coordinate 9,820 downwards.
AACGGTGTCCTTTAATACCAGACATACCTCTCTCAGTAGCAAATTTGTAGAACTCATCAGATAACTCCTCATTACCCTCAGTCATTACAAAACAGATATTCATTAATGAACGATCCTCTCTTGCAGCTGTACCTTGGAATAGAGTATTTCTATCAATCTCATTATAAAGAAGTTCAGCCTTAGCAACATTCATCTTGTACATTGCATCTACACCACCGATAGATTTTAACCAACGAAGAACCTCACGGATAACGAAGATAGGGAATACAGGAGGTGTGTTGTACATAGAGCTATTCTTTACGTGAAGAGCGTAATCAACCATTGCAGGAAGTTTACGATCAACCTGACCGATTAACTCCTCTTTAACGATAACAAAAGTAGCACCAGCAGGGCCAATGTTCTTCTGTGCACCACCATAAATTACACCATATTTTGACACATCAATAGGACGAGAGAAAATATCAGAACTCATATCAGCAATAAGTGTTACTGGAGAGTCAATATCTGTATGATACTCTGTACCATAAATAGTGTTGTTAGTAGTAATATGTAGATAATCTAAATCTGTTGGAATCTCATATCCTTTAGGAATATAGTTGTAGTTACTATCTTTTGAAGATGCAACCATAACCATTTCACCATAAAGACCAGCCTCTTTGCTTGCTTTGTTAGCCCATACACCTGTATCAACATAACCAGCCTTAGTCTTAAGGAAGTTAGCTGGGATTTGGAAGAATTGAGAACTTGCTCCACCACCAACGAAAAATACTTTGTAACCGTCAGGTATGTTAAGAAGCTCTTTAAATAGAGCCTCACACTCCTCTACTACCACTTCAAATGGTTTTGAACGGTGAGAAATCTCAATAAGTGATAAACCACCATCAAAATCAAGTATTGCTTTTGCTGCATTTTCAATTGCAACTCTTGGCAGGATAGATGGACCTGCGCTAAAATTGTGCTTCATATCCAATTTTTTTTTTGTAAAATAAATTATTTTTTTATTAAATTTTCTTTAAATACATACAATACAGATAGTTATATAATGAATAACATTCTTGTATTAATATTATGCCCCAAAAATACACATTTTTTTTTATTTCAAGCAATATTTCAAAAAAAATATTAAAAAAATATCAATAATACTATCTTTTTTATTAAAATTATAATACTTACATTGATAAAATATCCTCTTCTGATATTGTCTCACTACCCTCCTCATTATACCACTTAGAGTACATTAAATAGTCATTAGCAGTGCGTTGAACTATATCACGTGCCTGATCTGGAGCAATCTCTTTTATCTTCTTAGCAGGCACACCCGCATAAATTGAGTTGGGTTCTAAAACGGCATTTGATAGAACTAATGAGTTAGCGGCTACTATTGTGCCCGAGCCCACTACTGCATTGTCAAGCACAACAGCTCCCATTCCAATGAGTGTGTTGTCTTCAATTTTTGCCCCGTGAATAATAACATTATGCCCTAAAGATACATTATCGCCAATCTCTGTAATACTAGGGTTTGCACTATCCTTATATAAGGTATGAATCACAACACCATCCTGTATATTTACACGATTACCAATACGTATTGCATTAACATCACCACGAAGCACTGCGTTAAACCACACGCTACACTCGTTACCCATTACCACATCACCTATAATAGTGGCATTCTCTGCTAAATAACAATCCTTACCTACTTTAGGAGTTACCCCTCTTAATTTTTTTATTAGTGCCATACTTTTATTCTTTTTATGTTTTTATTTTATACGTTCTCTTACCTGTTTAAATGGACCTTCAACCTCAAATCCTTCATAATATTTTGGTAGTTTCTTTACCGTTGTTAGGTAATGAATTAATCCTTTTATATATTTTGTTATTCCCACAACACCATCCCACTGAATATACTTTACATCATCACTAGGTAGATGATAATCTTTATGCGGTAGTGTTGAAAATGTCAATGCAGGTGTTCGGTTAAAAGCAAAAGGTAGGTTATCACTAGGACACTCTGACGTGCTCTCCATTCTGAATTCGATATTGTCTTCGTTAGCCACCTCTTCAAACATTTTATCAGCACCCCTAAAGCTATCATCACCAAAAATATAGAAGCCTTCACAATCTTTAGCACGGCCAACCATATCTATATTAACCATAAAATCTATCTCTATACCCTCTTTATTTAATTTGTTTACTAACTCAGTAGAACCTACTAAACCAATCTCTTCTGCACCAAACCCTGCAATAATCACATCTCTCTTTGAGTTCTCGGCATCAAGTGCATATAACCTAGCGGTTTCTAGCATCACAGCAATTCCTGAGGCATTATCATCAGCCCCGTTATATATATCACCTGTCTTGATTTGCTTCCACTCATCATATCCTCTAGCAACACCTAAGTGGTCATAGTGTGCACCTAAAAGCACTATTCCATCGCTCTCTTTTGCTCGCTTAATCATAACAACATTATATGTAACATCACAAGTACCCTCTCCATATTTTCTGAAAAATGAGGATGCTGATGATTTATCTATCGTGAATTCAACTAAGCCGCTGCCGCCCCAAAGAGGCTCATAGCCATACGATAGTAGCTGCTTCTCAATATATTCTGCCGCTATTTTGTCGTAGCCACTAAATGCCAATCTCCCCTTTAGGTGGTCTGAACATAGCGTATCAACACTACTCTTTAAATTCTTTAGATTAATTTCTGTATTCTGCCCAAAAGACGAAAATGTAGCAGAAAATAATAACACTAAAAGTAACACTCTTCTCATACATAAAATATTTTTATAAATTATTATTGTTGTCCGGTAAAAAAATCAAAAAACCTAGTAACTATCTATCCTGCAATAAATTAGATATAATTTAAATTATAGGGGCTTACAAAAACAAAAATTTTGATTTTTTTACTTCTAGGAGTGCCAATTTACCCAAAATTGGATTTATGTGCGTTATAGGTGCCCTAAAACACACCTGCGTAGTACATGGGTACTTTATATGGTGGGTTTTAGGGTAGATATGACGTGTATAAATTCAATCCTCAGGTGCGCCGGACACTACTAATAAACTATTATTTTTTTGCATTCTGCCAATAGCCCTCTAGGCGTTCTAGTCCTGCATCTTCTATCTCAATACCATCCTCTTTACATTGCTTCTCAACACACTCAAAACGAGACTTGAATTTACGATTACATTTCTCTAAAGCATTTTCGGCATCAACACCATATTTGCGAGCAGCATTTATTACCGCAAACATTAAATCGCCAAACTCCTCTTCAATATGCTGTTTATCATTATGTTCAATAGCCTCTTTAACCTCTGCCAGCTCTTCACTAACTTTATCCCACACATCTTCAGGCTTATCCCAATCAAAACCTATATTAGCCGCTTTACTCTGCATGCGATATGCCTTAATTAGTGCAGGAAGTGCCGAGGGAACACCCGATAATACGCCCGCCTCACGTTTCTTTTTCTTTTTTAGCTTTTCCCAATTATTTAGAACCTCATCTGTTGAACTAACAACCGTATCACTAAAAACATGAGGGTGACGATATATCAATTTATCAGACACATAATTAGCAACATCACTCAAATCAAATTTATCCTGCTCTTCTGCCAATTTAGAGTAAAAAATGATATGCATGAGTATATCTCCTAACTCCTCTTTTATTCCATCCCAATTGCCATCTGTTACGGCATCAACAAGCTCATAACACTCTTCAACGGTTAGCATTTTAAGAGACTCAATAGTTTGTTCTCTATCCCAAGGACACCCTTCACGCACCCTATTTAACACTTCGATAATCCTATCTAATGCCTCTAATTTTTTTATATTGTCTTTCATTTTAACCTTTATATTATGAGTTGTAGAAGTACATATTTGTAATAGATAACTCAGAATTATCGAATTTTCTGAATTAGTCGTTCTATATCGTGATAGTTCATAGCTGAATTTAATGATATGCGCACTCTTGCACCACCTTTAGGAACTGTTGGGTAGCGTACAGCAGTAGCCCAATAACCATGCTCTTTTAATTTTTTAACCAAATCTAGAGCCTTACTATTCTCTTTTACAACTACCGGAATTATGTGTGATGATGATATAGTACACCCTATCTCTTCTCGCAACATATCAGATAGATTTTTTAAATGATCTCTCTCTTGTTGCATATCAATAATTTTGTCTATAATAAAAGAGCTCCACATAAGGCTAATAGGTGGTAATGCCGTTGAAAAAATAAGTGTTCTACATCTATTAACTATCAACTCATACGAAAGAGTATCGCAAACTATAAAAGCTCCCGACGATGCAGCCGCCTTACCCAGCGTAGCAATAATATAATCAATATCATCAACAAGAAACAGCTCCTCAGCCACTCCCATGCCATTATTTCCCCTCACACCAAAAGCGTGCGCCTCATCAACATATAGTTTGAATCCAAACTCTTTTTTTAGAGCTACCAACTCCTCTAATGGGGCTATATCGCCATCCATACTATAAATAGACTCTACAACTACCAACGTATCAGACAGATTATTAGTCAGTTTCTCTAAAATAGTGCGTAGGTGCTCTATATCATTATGTTTGAAACGAGTAAATTTACAATCGCACATCTTTATACCATCAATTAAACTCGCATGTACAAGTTTATCAGCAATGATATAACTATCCTTATTTGTTATAGCAGGTAACACCCCACTATTTAACATATAACCACTGCTAAATAGAAGAGCTTTATCTTTAGCATATATATATGCTAATTTACGTTCTAACTCGCTATAATGTGGCGAATTACCACTCATAAGCCGAGATGAGGGGTTACTCATCACAAAACCTATGCTACTATCTAAAGAGTCAAAAAATTGCTGTTGAAGTGTGGTGCTACTTATCCCAAGATAGTCGTTAGACGAAAGATTAAGATAACTCTTACCACCTGAAAAGATATAGTTATCCTTTAGCTCATACTCGCCTAGCGAACGATAATTATCACTCTCTTTTAATTGATTAATATACTCTTTCATTACTCGTCATCTCCAAAAAGCGAACCTATTGTATGTTCTTCTTGCTTAATATCTTGAGTATCAATATCTACTACAATCGACTCTATTTCTTCATTATCATCTATTACTGAATCAACCTCGTCACTCTCTTTAAACCTCTCAGGCTCTATAAAGCGTATAGTATCTACCTCATAAACAGTTACTCTCTTACCTCTTGCAGTATGTCCTTTTACGCCTATGAAGCTCTCTACATCAATTATATCAGCAGGACGATTAGCATGCGCCCCTTTATACGACACCTCTATTCGAGGGAAATCGTCACTATTAACACCTACAAGGTATGAACCTGGTGTTTCATCAATAAATAGTTGTAGCTTATCATTATCACTAGCCTTGAAACGTTTTAAATAGAAATATTTTTGTGATGCATCGTATAACACCACTGAATATATTCTCTCTGGATTAAATTTTTCTATATCTGTCAAATCCTCAGGAAAATAGAGCGATGTATTAAATCCAGCAGTGTAATATTGCCCCTTAGCAGTAAAAATAATAGTCTTTTCGCTACCAGCAAATTCTCCTAATAGCTCTCCTCTACCCTCATTATTAAGCTGTTTAACATCCCTATCAAACCATACCGAAATACCTGCCAATGTCGATACTCCAGCCTCTTTTAGAGCAACTTTTTGTATTACATTACGAGTAAAAATATTACCTTGCGATTGACGACCTTTAATAGATATAGATGCAAAATTAAGCTCGGCAATCAATTTTTGCAGACGAGGTCTTGGTTTAAAATATACCTTTAAAACCTCCGCCTCACCATTAGGGTTTACACTCATATATTGTAACTTAGTATAATCACCGCCTTTAGTTATGTTATACTCTTTATCACGTGTAACACCACTAATATGACACCTCTTTACGTATGATATATCTGTTTCGCCATCTTTATATAACACATTATATACTGTTCTATTATCATTACGGCGGAATACACCTATATAATAGATACCCTTTCCAAAGAAGGCCTTATCACTCACCTTAGTAATGATATATCTACCACTCTTAGAGAAGATAATTATATCGTCAATATCAGAGCAGTCGCATACAAATTCGCTATCTTTCATAGATTTACCGATACCAAAGAAGCCCTCTTCTCTATTTACATATAGCTTAGCATTATTAACAGCTACCTTGGTTGCTTCAATAGAATCAAACTCACGTATCTCTGTCTTACGCTCTTTACCCGCACCATATTTTGTTTTTATTCTCTCGTAATAGGCAAGAGCATACTCAACCAGATAACGGAGATTTTTCTTAACCTCAGCCATCTCTTTGTCAAGCGCCTTTATCTTCTTATCGGCAATCTCCTCCTCATAACCAGTGATACGCTTAATACGTATCTCTGTTAGACGTAAAATATCTTCACGAGTTACCTCACGTCTTAAATCTTTTATGAATGGTTTTAATCTATCTTCAATAATATCTAGTGCCTTTTCAAACGGCTTAACACCCTCAATATCATGATATATTCTATTTTCAATAAAAATTTTCTCGAGCGTTGAATTATGCCAATCGCTTTCTAATTCAGCCAATTGAATCTCTAACTCACGTTTAAGTAGCTCTTTAGTGCGCTCAACACTACGTCGTAGTATCTCATTAACACCTATAAAATATGGTTTATTATCTATAATAACACAAGCATTCGGAGATATAGACACCTCACAATCTGTAAAGGCATAAAGTGCCCCTATCATCTTATCGCTAGACTCATCAGGAGCTACCTGAACAATAATCTCAACCTTTTGTGCTGTATTATCATCAACCTTACGTATTTTTATTTTACCCTTCTCATTAGCCTTAATAATAGACTCTTTAAGCGACTCACTAGTAGTGGTATATGGTATCTCTGTTATTGCAAGGGTGCGATTATCTATTTTTGATATTTTAGCCCTCACCTTAACGCTACCACCTCTTAATCCATCATTATATCTACTAGCATCCATCACACCACCAGTTGGAAAATCAGGGTAAAGAGTAAACTCTTCACCACGAAGATGTGCTATCGACGCATCAATAAGCTCTATAAAGTTGTGTGGTAATATCTTAGAGGCAAGCCCCACAGCAATACCCTCAGAGCCATGCGCTAGAAGAAGTGGGAACTTAATAGGAAGTGCTACGGGTTCGTCTTTACGTCCATCATAAGACAACATCCACTCAGTGGTCTTTTTATTGAAAACCACATCGCTAGCAAATTTAGAGAGACGAGCCTCTATATAACGACCAGCCGCCGCAGCATCGCCAGTTAAAATATTTCCCCAGTTACCTTGGCAGTCAATAAGTAGGTTTTTTTGACCAATTTGCACCATAGCATCTTTTATTGAGGCATCACCATGCGGATGATACTGCATTGTTTGCCCTACAATATTCGCTACCTTATTATATCTCCCATCATCTATCACTTTCATAGCGTGTAAGATACGACGTTGTACAGGTTTAAGACCATCCTCAATATTAGGAACGGCACGCTCTAAGATAACATACGAGGCATAATCCAAAAACCAATTGCGATACATACCTGTTAGTTTATGTACCCCACCATCTTCAGATAGTACCTTATCATATTTTGTTGATTGTGGTTTGTTACTACTCTCCTCTACAACAACATCTTGCTCTATATATTCATTTTCATTACTCATAATAATACTATATTTTGCGAATAGGCTTATATTATCTCATCTAGCAAATCCTCCTCTACACGGAGGTTATTAATGATGAAATTTTGCCTATCAAAGGTATTTTTCCCCATATAAAACTCTAAAAGCTCTGCTATCGAATCATCTTTAGTCATACGCACCTTATCGAGACGCATATTTTCGCCTATGAACTCACTGAACTCATTATCTGAAATCTCTCCTAAACCCTTAAAACGAGTTATCTCTGCATTAACACCGCACTTATCAATAGCTTTTAACCTCTCTTCATCGTTATAACAGTAGAAGGTCTCTTTTTTATTTCTTACACGGAAAAGAGGTGTTTGAAGTATATAAAGATGCCCCATACGTATAACATCAGGGAAGAATTGCAAGAAAAACGAGGTTAGTAGTAGGCGTATATGCATACCATCTACATCGGCATCGGTAGCTATAATAATCTTATTATAGCGCAAATTATCCATATCCTCTTCTATGTTAAGGGCCGCTTGTAGTAGATTAAACTCTTCATTTTCATAGACAATTTTCTTTGTTAAGCCGTAACAGTTAAGTGGTTTACCCCTTAGAGAAAAGACCGCCTGAGTACGAGCATCTCTACTTGAAGTGATTGAACCAGATGCCGAATTACCCTCAGTAATAAATATCATACTACTCTCTGCCAGCTCATTTTTAGTATCAGTTAAGTGCACTTTGCAATCTCTTAACTTTTTATTATTTAGAGATACCTTTTTAGCTGTCTCACGAGCCTTTTTCTGTATGCCTGAAATCGCTTTACGCTCTTTCTCATTCTCAATAATCTTGCGTTGAATAGCTTGCGCTGTCTCAGGATTTTTATGTAAGAAATTATCTAGATGGGTACTAACAAAATCCATAATATAGTTACGAACAGGTACCCCCTCATTCATATCTTTTGAACCCAACTTTGTCTTTGTCTGAGACTCAAACACCGGATTAACAACCCTTATAGATATAGCCGCCACAACAGATGTGCGAATATCTGAGGCATCATAATCTTTATGATAGAAATCTCTGAATGTTTTAACTATAGCCTCACGGAAAGCAGCTTGATGCGTACCCCCTTGGGTAGTGTGCTGTCCGTTTACAAAAGAGTAATAACTCTCTCCATAACTATTGCCATGCGTTATAGCCAGCTCTATATCCTCGCCCTTTAGGTGGATAGGCTGATATAGTGGCGTATCTAGTATGTTATCATTAAGCAAATCTAGTAATCCATTCTTTGATGAATACATTCTGCCATTTAATGATATTTTAAGTCCTTGATTAAGATATGTATAGTTCTTAACCATCTGCTCTACATAGTCAATATTGTAGCTAAATGGTTGAAAAATAAGTGGTTTATTATATTCATCGTCGTCGGCTACAAAAGATACAAAGGTACCATTTTTTTCACTAACATCCTCATGCCACTCATCATTAACAAGTATCCCCTTAGAGAAGGTAACAGTACGTGCCTCGCCATTGCGCACTGAGCGGACAATAAACTCGTTTGACAACATATTTACCGCCTTAACACCCACACCATTAAGACCGACACTTTTTTGGAATGCGGCACTATCATACTTGGCACCTGTGTTAATTTCACTTACAACCTTAAGTAATGACTGAAGAGGTATCCCTCGACCATAATCTCGAACAGTTACACGCTTATCGGTGATGGTAATATCTATCTGCTTACCAGCACCCATAATAAACTCATCAATAGAGTTATCAACAACCTCTTTTATTAGTACGTAAATACCATCATCACTCTGCTCTCCATCACCTAGCTTACCGATATACATACCAGGACGCATACGTATATGCTCTCTGGGAGATAATGTTACAATTGCATCATCACCATATCCAGCTATTGAGCTGCCATTACTTAACTCAGACATATCTCTATATTATAACTATATTATTTATTATTGTTGTCCGGTAAAAAAATCAAACAACCTAATAACTACCTATTTCACAAATAGTTATATGTGATTTAGGTTTAGGTTCTTACAAAATTGAAATTTTGATTTTATTACCTCTAGGGGTACCGGTCTACCCAAAATTGGATTTAGGTGCGTTATAGGTGCCCTAAAACACACCTG
>CAYJCU010000023.1:10179-24513 GCA_964368765.1 uncultured Rikenellaceae bacterium | reverse complement strand
GGGTACAACAACCCTTTTTCCACGTATGTATAGCGACTCGCACGCCGATCTATACCGTAACTGGGTAAATATTAAAGGGCGTGATGTTAGAACATCTGAAGGTGTGGTAAATATCCCAACCTTTAGCGAAAATTTGCAATTTTTCTTCAACTATCAACTAAGCCATATGTATTGGCGATACTTCTTATGGAACTTCGTGGGTAGACAAAACGATATACAGAGTGATGGAGGTCTTCTCTATGGCAATTGGATGTCGGGGATTAAGTTTATTGATAAGATACACCTTGGTAATCTCGATAATCTACCCGACCATCTCCTTGAGAATCACGGTAGGAATCACTACTACTTCCTGCCTTTCCTTTTAGGTTTAGCAGGTCTGTTTTTACAACTAAGAGGTGATAAGAACAATTTTAATATAGTTATGTTCCTCTTCCTAATGACAGGTATAGCTATTATCCTCTATCTTAACCAGACACCTAACCAGCCGAGGGAGCGTGACTATGCATACGCAGGCTCTTTCTACGCCTTCTCTATATGGATAGGCTTAGGGGTTTTATGGTTATATAGCGCATTAGCAAAGATTAAACAGATAAAACTTAGCGACAAACAGAGTGCTATCACAGCAGCAGCTATCTCGCTATCAGTGCCTTTTGTGCTTATCACCGAGAACTGGGACGACCACGATCGTAGCGGCAGATATTTTGCTCGTGATATTGGAGAGGCGTATCTCGAAAGTACTCTCCCTAACTCGATAATTCTACCTTTTGGAGATAACGACTCGTTCCCATTATGGTATAACCAAGAGGTTGAAGGGGTGCGCACCGATGTTAAGATAAGTAATATAAGCTATCTCCTTAGCGACTGGTATGCTAAGCAGATGAAGGATAGAACCAACGACGCTGCACCTATCGATATATCAATACCTGAGCGTGCTTTCTACAAGAAGAACGACTATATGTATGTTGTGGATTTAGTTCCGCAATTCACCATAAAAGAGGTGCTGGAGTTCATCGCCGACGATTCGGATTCTAAACGTAAAACTCTAACGCAGCGTTTTGGCTTAGAGGAGGGCGATGAGATAATTCCAACAAGGCGTATAGCTTTCCCTGTTAATAAGGAGAATGCTATAAAGAGTGGTATTGTTAAGCCCGAGGATGCACACCTTATGGTTGATACCATCTTTGTTAATCTCTCGGAGGATATGCGAGGGTTAGACCGTTCGGAGTATATCTTCCTTGATATATTAGGAAGTGCCGATTGGAGCCGCCCTATCTATGTTACCAACCTATCAACAGTTTCGAAATTTGGGCTCGACAAATATCTTCAACAAGATGGTTTAGCATACAGAATAGTGCCTATCAGAACCGAAAACAGTGGATACGCTAAGGGGCGTATAGATAGCGACTACCTATATAACAAATTGATGAACACCTTTAAGTATGGTAATATCTCTGATCCAAAGGTTAATGTTGATAATTTTGTACGCCATTCGTTAAGTGCATCGCAGATAAGAGACACCTTTGCTCGTTTGGCTGGGCAGCTTATCGAGGAGGGCGACTCGCTACGAGCAAGCGAAGTGGTGGATAGGGCTCTTAAAGAGATACCTCACGAGCAACTGCCTTACGATATGTCGTCGGAGATGCTTCTGCAAAACCTCTACGACTTAGGTCGTACAGCCGATGCCGACACGCTACTTGAAGAGATAAAAGATTTCCATCTTAGCAACTTAGAGTACTACACCCTTTTTGGTGATAGATACTACGGTATGCTTAGTAGAGATATACGTATAGCACTGTACTCGCTTAGTAACCTATATGTTATTGGTAATAATAACGACCGTAAGGATAGGGTTAGCAACCTAAAAGAGTATTACGATATGGTGACAGGTAATTAGATATAAAAAAAGAAGATGTCGAGAAGAAAAAAACCAAACCCTATTATTGAGGGGTTAGAGATAGTAGATATAGCTGCCGAAGGTAAGGCAATGGGTAGGCATAACGATATTGTTGTGTTTGTTCCTATGTGTGTTGTGGGCGATGTTGTGGATGTTCAGATAACAAACAAACGCCGCAGATTTATGGAGGGTTACGTTATCAATTATGTTAAACGCTCTGCCGAGAGGGTTGAACCGATATGCGAGCACTACGGCGATTGCGGAGGGTGTAAATGGCAACATATGCCCTACTCTCTTCAGCTGCAACATAAAGAGAAGCAGGTTATCGACCAGCTCTCGCGCATAGGAAAGATAGAACTACCCGAGGTGACCCCTATTATGGGTTCAGAAAAGCAGGAGTACTATCGCAATAAGTTGGAGTTCACCTTCTCAAATAAGAGATGGGTTCCACGTGGTGTTTTTGTTAATGAAGAGAACAGAGAGGAGTGGAACGACGCCTTAGGTTTCCATATATCGGGTGCTTTCGACAAGATATTAAAGGTGGATAAGTGCCATCTTCAGGGCGATCCATCAAACGATATACGTAATGCAGTGGCAACCTTTACCAAGGAGCACGGATATAGTTACTATAACCAACGCTCTCACGAGGGATTGATGCGTAACCTTGTTATTCGCACCTCAACAACGGGCGATGTTATGGTTATCGTTATCTTTGCCACCGAAGATGAAGAGAGACGTGTTAAGCTGATGGATTTCTTAAAAGAGAAATTCCCTCAGATAACATCTCTACTATATATCATAAACAGCAAGCTTAACGACTCCTATTCCGATCAAGATGTTATCTGTTACAGTGGTAACGACCATATCTTCGAGGAGATGGAGGGGTTACGTTTTAAGATAGGAGCAAAGTCGTTCTATCAAACCAACTCCGAGCAGGCATATAACCTCTATAAGGTGACACGTGACTATGCACAGCTAACAGGCGAGGAGGTTGTTTACGACCTATACACAGGCACAGGAACTATTGCTAACTTTGTGGCTCGCAGCTCGAAAAAGGTTATTGGTGTGGAGTATGTACCCGAGGCGATAGAGGATGCACGTGTTAATTCGGCGATAAACGGAATAGATAACACAACTTTCTATGCAGGTGATATGAAAGATGTTCTAAATAGCGAGTTTATTGCAGCTAACGGAGCACCCGACGTTATCATTCTCGACCCACCACGAGCAGGTATCCACGAATCGGTAGCCGATGTTATCCTTGCAGCAGCACCAAAGCGTATTGTTTATGTTAGCTGTAACCCAGCAACGCAAGCACGAGATTTGGCAATATTCGATGCAACCTATAAGGTTTTAGCCGTTAGGCCAGTTGATATGTTCCCACACACTCACCACGTGGAGAATGTTGTTTTATTGGAGAAGAGGTAGCTATGGAGAGATTTATTAAGTTTTACAAATACCAAGGAGCAGGAAACGATTTTGTTATGATAGATAACATCTTTGGCGAGGTCACTCTCTCGGCAAAAGATATTGTTTTCTTGTGCGATAGGCATAAAGGTGTTGGCGCCGATGGTGTCATCCTCTTAGAGAGTGCCGACAACTACGATTTTCGTATGACCTACTATAACTCAGATGGCACTGAGGCGGAGATGTGTGGTAACGGAGCACGTTGTATAGCACTCTTTGCTCACCATTTAGGTATCGGTAATAACAACAAGCTCTTTATTGCCCTTGATGGCGAGCACGAAGCAACTATCATAGAAGATGATGGTGCAAGTGCCACTGTTGCGATTAAAATGGTTGATATAGATATGATAAATAGTGTTGGAGAGGCAGCCTACCAATTAGATAGCGGTGTTCAACACTATGTTGAGTTTGTGAGAGATGTAAACGAGGTGCGTGTTGAGAGCGAAGGCGCAGAGATACGCTACGATAGCCGTTTTGCAGATATAGGAGGGGTAAATGTCAATTATGTATCTATAAAAGATAGCGTTCTATATATCCGCACCTACGAAAAGGGTGTAGAGGGCGAAACTCTCGCTTGTGGCACTGGCTCGGTGGCAGCAGCAGTGGCAGCTTATAACAGCGGCAGAGTAGATAGCAACGAGGTGAAAGTTATCACAAGAGGAGGTGAGCTAACCATCACTTTCGAGAAACATTTTAAAAATATTAAGCTCATAGGTGCAGCCGACAAGGTGTTTAGCGGAGTTATAACGATTAAAGAGAAGGAGTAGATATTATGGAGAGTTTTACAATAGCCAACGGAACAGCTTTTCGCTACTATGATAGCGGTAAAGGCGATAAAGTTATACTACTTATCCACGGATATTTAGAGAGTATTGAGTCGTGGGAGATGATTATTCCATCTTTAAAGAAAAACTATCGTGTTATTGCACTCGATGTCCCTGGCCACGGAGTATCCGAGGTTAAGGGAGAGATACACACAACCGAATTTTTAGCAGATACTATTAATGGGCTGTTAGAGAAACTAAATATACCATCCGCAACACTTATGGGACACTCTATGGGGGGCTATATAGCTATTGCTTTTGCTCGCAAATACCCATCGAAGGTCGATAATTTGATTATGCACCACTCCACTCCCGACGACGACACACCCGAAAAACGTGAGAACAGAGCGAGAGAGATAGAGGTTATACGTTCGGGGCGTAAAGAGCTGCTATCGACCATTAACCCAGGTAAAAGTTTTGCAAAAAAGAATAGAAAAGCTCTTAGCGACCTCATCTTGGAGATAAGCGAGCAGGTTATGATGACAGAAGATGAGGGTATCATAGCACTTCTTAATGGTATGATGGAGCGTGGCGATGGAAACGATATTATTGAGGCTCTATCAAACAGGGTTATGTTTATCTTTGGTCGTGACGATGAGTTTATGCCAGCAGAGTATAGCCAAACGCTTGCCGAGCGTCACACTAAAACAAAAACCGTGTGGATGGAGAACTCAGGGCACAGCAGCCACTACGAAGAGCCTGAAAAGTTAGTTGCACATATCATAAACTTTGTAGGTTAATGAAAATTATTATAGATAGTGCCATACCTTATATCAAAGGTGTGCTCGAACCCTATTTTGATGTTATCTATAAAGCTGGTAAGGAGATAAATGCCGAAGATATTCGTGATTGCGATGGTATGATAATACGCACACGAACTAAATGCAATAAAGAGCTACTTGACAATAGCAATATAAAGTTTATAGGGAGCGCAACAATAGGTTTCGACCATATAGATATGGATTATTGCCAAAGCAAGGGTATTAAAGTTGCAACAGCAGCAGGATGCAATGCATTAGCTGTTGTTCAATATGTCCTAAGAGCTATCGAAGAGTTAGCTAAGAGGCATAACCGAGATATAAAGAGTGTTGGTATAGTTGGCGTTGGTAATGTTGGCAAAGCACTAAATAATGAGCTTATAAAACGAGGCTACACCACCCTACTAAACGATCCTCCTCGTGCAGCAAACGAAAATGATTTCAACAACACAGATTTATCACAACTACTACTAAATAGCGACTTAATCACACTGCATATTCCACTAAACAACACTACTCGTGGCTATGCTAACAGCAATTTTTTTAGTGAGATGGGTACAAATAAACTCTTTATTAATGCCTCACGTGGCGAGGTTGTTGAGGAGAGTGCACTTATTGATGCTATCGATAAAAAGAGTGTTATTTCGCCAGTTATTGATGTGTGGTGCAATGAGCCAAACATATCAACCGAGCTGCTTAGTCGCACATTTATTGCAACGCCGCATATAGCAGGCTACTCAAGGCAAGGCAAGGGGAATGGCACCGCTATGATGGTTAGTGCCATAGCAAAATATTTCGATATAGAGGAGCTATTAGGCTGGTATCCAGCCGAAATTTCTCGTAATATAGATGCAAATATCGACACATCTCTATACAATATATTAGAAGATAACAACCTATTGAGAGAAGATATTTCGAAATTTGAAGAGTTACGAAACAACTATCAATATAGAGATGAGGCAATAATAGATTAAATTTAAGTAAAATGGGCATAAAAATTTGGTTAATAGAATAATTGTTACTATCTTTGCAGCCTAATTTAATATAATAATAACACGATGAAAAAAGAAATTCACCCAGGGAATTATCGTATGGTGGCATTCAAAGATATGTCAAACGATGAGGTGTTTTTGTGCAGGTCCGCCGTTAATACAAAAGAGACTATAGAGATAGACGGCGAAACCTATCCCGTCTTCAAAGTGGAAATTTCAAACACTTCACACCCATTCTACACGGGTAAAGTGAAGTTAGTAGATACCGCTGGACGTGTTGATAAGTTTATGAGCCGTTACCAAAAGCATTACGACAAGAGAAATGCTAACAAATAGTATTTAGATTTAAAAAGCCTAACACATGTTGTTAGGCTTTTTAATTTTTATATACCCCTATGAGGTATGTAACCCAATACACACAAAGGGATGCAACCCCAGCAATCATAAAAGGTATGGAGCCTCATACGTATTAAACCCCAGAAATCATAAAGGTATGGAGCCCCACAGAGCGAACGATAGTGAGCGACGCCAAGCGGTAGCGAGGCGAGTTTTTGAAGCGTAGCGCACTTTTTCTAAAAAAGTGTAATCCGAAGCGGTAGCGACGGCAAAACAAAAATCTGCAAAGCAGATGTGGAAGAATTATGAATAAGAATACCCCATAATAACGATTCTAACGAATCGTGCGTCCACCGAGAGAAATTATTACTCCGCTTCTCTGCGTGATAATTTCTCTTTTTTAGCGGTGGTGGACGTCGTGACGTGCACAGAAATAATTAAAACATTTTCGCCTAATGCCGGCTGGGCACTCTTCCAGAGCGGTGTTATTTGCCGAAACAAAGCAACCTAAAACCTACGAATATAAGAAAAACTAGGCATAAAAGGCAGTAAAGAGTATGCCCTAACACCATTATCAGCATCACTATTAAAAACACTGGTATCAGGAAGAATAATAGATGGGTTTTTGTGATTAGTGACATTAGATATAGTTATCTGCCACGCTCTACTACCCCTCTTAAGTTGTCTCTCCATAGTATAACTAATATCCACCCTGAAATAATCTCTTAACCGCACATAACTACTATTATCATAATATATTAAGTCTTGCCAATTAGGATTATACATCTCATTACCCATCATATAAGGACGACCCGTGCGATATATTATATTAGATGACACAGTATGCTTACGCCCCTGACTGTTTACTATATTATATATTGCTAATAAGCTAGCAGCATGTGGTGTATCGAAAATATAGGGTCTAGTAACCCCATCAATAATAATATCAGAGAGAGAATAGGCATAAGAGCCCACAAGACTCAATCGCCCACGGCTATATTGTATGAATGTCTCTATACCATAACCCTCTCCTAAACCTTTATCATAACCATCGCCACTAAGCAGGAACTCATCGGCATCATAAACCATAGTTAAATTATCACGTTGTTTATAATAACCCTCAAGAGTAATAGATAACGATTTAGTAACCCTATACCTAGCCCCTAAAGAGTAGATTTCTGAGGTAGAGAGCTCATTATTGGTATATGGTGCCCAGTAATCAATAGGAATAGAGATATAACGTTTATTAAGCGAAAAGAGAGGTTGGCTATTAAAAGTATAAGATGCCCATAATTCTGCCCTATCACCTATATTACGAGAGATAGATAATCTAGGTTCAAACATATACTCTTTTGTGTTATTGTTATCATACATCACCCCCCTAGCACCTATATTAATATCAAAACAGGCTAGAGTAACTCTGTTATTAAGGTATAGGATATAGCTATCTAACCGCTTACTCTGGAAAGAGCCGCTATATTGCAGTACTCCGTTTTTTTCTGATTCGAGCTGATGAGGGTCGAAATATTGCGTTGAGAATTGCACACCGAAATCAATAGCGTAATTACGCCCCGCACGATAATCGAAATTGGTCTTGATACCCACCTCATCCATACGTGCAGTTATAGATGAGTTAAAATCATCGCTATGGGTATATGAATTACTCTCGGCAGCCACTCTATTCCCTAGATATGAGTAATATAGAGTGCTATTCATGAATAATCTTTCACTGAGGATAGAGTTAAGGCGTAACGACACAACACTATTGCCCCAACTCATAGACGATTTACCTTTTGACACCACCCCAACACTATCTGTATTAATAAACTGCGTATCGAAATAGTCGCTACCACTATAAGAACTAAGGTGTAGAGTATGCTTATCATTAATATCATAGGTAAGCCTACCTGTTACATCAAAAAAACTATATGTAGGAGCACCGCTCATCTGACTATCAGGGATGAGGGTATATGCTATTTTAAGGATGGGGAGAAGAGTAAAAAACCTACCCGAAAAATGATATGAGCCACGCCCACCAGCAATCGGACCCTCTGCATTAAGCGATGCCGATGTTAGACCCACTGAAAGAGATTGTTTATGCTCATAACGGTTACCATCACGTGTGCGCATATCAACAACACCTGATAATCTTCCGCCATAACTGGGTGCTGCATACCCTTTATGTAACTCTACCGATTTAACCGCCTCACCACTAAATATAGAGAGGTAACCGAAACCATGCGATTGGTTATAGATAGGCACATCATCAAGCAGTATCTGTGTCTCGTCGGCCATACCACCACGTATCAGCAGATTAGAAGAGCCATCACCCCCTGGCGACACGCCAGCCACTGTTTGTAGATACTTAAATATATCCTGCCCACCACCTAGTGATGGAGCATAAGCCATCTCTCGAACATTAAGCGAGAGTGCCCCTGCTTTAGTAACCTTACCCAACACATCAACAGTTGAGAATGTAGAGTCGTTATTGATTATTATATCACCTACGGCGGTGTAGTTAGGTTCAAGTGTTATGGTTATTAGCGTATCTTTTGTCACTCGCAATAAAATATCTCTATCTTTATACCCGAGATGTTGCACCCTTAATTGCCTATCCCCCTCTTTAGTTTTAATAGAAAAAAGAGCCTCTCCATTACTATAATCGCCCTGATGGGTAGTCTTATCAATAACTAAAGCACCCACCACTCTCTCGCCTGAGATAGCATCAACCACCACACCACCAATAGTGTATTGGTTAGCACGACGTAATATTATATAACCCCCCTCTTCACGCCACGCTATATCGTTATCATAAAATAGGGTGTTGAGATCAGTAGAGAGGCTCTCTCCCCCTAATAACTCTCCACGATATGGAATATTTGTATTGAGTGCACTATCAAAAACAAATCGCACACTATATCTCTTCTCAATAAGTTCAAGACCTTCGTGCACCGTTTTTTGCCCCCACGACACTAGTGCGGTCATCATCATAACCACTATAAAAATTATCCTCTTCATACCTTGCACTACTCTACTGTTATTTCAACCTGTAACACCTCTTCTATTAACTCTAATGTCATATCTAAGTCATCTGTCTTTAAAGTAGCTGTCAGTGCTTTGCTGCTTATCGGTGCCGATAGTTTTACGCCGTAATAGCTTGATAGCTCTCGTAATACCTCATCAAGTGGTGTATTTACATATATAAATTCGCCCTTAACCCAAGCAATAGGATTCACATCACTAACCACAATATATGGCTTATCACTCTCAGCCACTAAAGAGGCACTCTCACCACGCTCTATCACAACACTACTACCACCCTTAGCCCCAAAACGCACACGACCCGTAGCAACATATAAATCGGTTTTATCACCACCCTCCTCTATCTCGAAAGATGTTCCCAAAACCGTAACCTCTGAGTGATTAGTCACCACCTCAAAAACAGCTCTCTCATTACGTTTTACATCAAAAAAAGCCCTTCCTTTTAACCTTATATCACGTCTCTTGCTATCATAATTTTTCGCCTCATAAGCTATCAGGGCATTGGGATAGAGAGTAACAACACTACTATCAGGTAGTATATACTGCATCTTCTCACTCCCTGCCACCACTTCAACCCACTCATTTTGCGACTTAGGCATAACAAAAAAGGTAAGGATAAGAGCCGCCGCCACTGAGGCTATCCATAATGTAGGGCGTAATAGTTTCGGTCTAGGGCTATACCCTGCACGCTCTTTAACACTACGCAATGCGCTCTCTGTATCTAATCTATCTGGCTTATAGTTATTTACTATAAATTTAAAACTTTTATTACTCTCCATTCTCGTGTGGTATGTTAATAATTATATTATAAGATGTATAACCTGCAAAAATACCTACCCCTCCCTTTACATTAGAGTAAACCCTCACATTCTCAGCAAAGAGCCCAAATTCAGAGGTGTTAGGCTGTTGAATAGCTGTTTTATAAAATCTGTCATACTCATCAGATGGGAAGATAAGTCGTAATTTAATCTCATTGATAGGGGTGTATATATAGTCGTAAATATCATTACCATACTCATCTTTTCCCACGATTACCATTTGACTTTCATAACTATTATGTTTAGCCGAGAGTTTAAGCGGAAAAGCCTTATCAATAACACTATAAGGGATACGTATATCTGTATAGCTTGTTATGCTCTCATGCCAATGCACATGGTCTACCTCTGAGCCAACATTATAATCATCATTAACAAGTGTTAGGTTAAAAGTATCAATAAAAGGGCTATTAGAATAGAAAAAGGGTGAGGCTTTAGTGTCATCAACAATCCAAACACTACGTAACTCTTCGGAAATCTCTATATCTGTTACAGTATAGTGATACACCTCTACACTACTATCTAGGTAGTAATCTATATCTATCATCTTATCATAATAACCTTTTGCACTACCTACGTGTGGTATAGTTGTCTCCGCCTCAAGAGTACCATAATCTTTGATATGTGCCACAACCTTATAATGGCTACCTGCAACACCGAAATGGTCGTAATAGTATGCTGTTGGGTATAAATGATTATAATACATAACACCACTCTCATCAATAATGGTATCTGTTCTAGAGATTATTTTTTCAGTGAGTAGTTCTCCATCTTTATATAGCTCAACAACACCCTCAATACCCTCTATTGAGTACTCTTGAGAGTCGTTAATATGTTTACTCCACCTAAAACCAACCTCTATATTGTGGTCGGGCATAAGAGCAGAGGTTAAAACTATCTGAGGCTTAAAACCAGTGGGCGGTTCTAAATCATAAGAGAACTCGCAAGCGGTTAGAGCAACAGCAGTGAATAGAAGTAACAGTAATTTTTTCTTTATCATTTTTAGTTGTTTTATATATAAGACTAAAAAGCATAAAAAAACCCCTACTACGAGGGGTAATTTTTTTATGTAAAGATAAAATTGTTGATTTTTTACCTCAAAAAGCACCTATCTAAGGTTCTACTATTTAGATATTATCAAACCCATAGCCATCCTGTTGTGGATTAAGTGTCCAATTAGCATAATTTTTATGGTTAATTATATTATCAGGTACAGAGCCTGATAGCTGATTGTTAGAGAAACTCAAATTCTGCAGGTTTGTTAAATTCCCAATTTCAGCAGGTATAGTACCGGATAATTGATTGTTAGATAAGCTCATACTTTGTAAGTTTGCTAAACTCCCTATCTCAGCAGGTATAGAACCTGATAACTGGTTGGTATATAAGATCAAATTCTGCAGGTTTGCTAAGTTTCCCATCTCTGCAGGTATAGAACCTGATAACTGATTGTTATTTAAATACAAATTCTGCAGGTTTGCTAAGTTTCCTATCTCTGCAGGTATAGAACCTGATAACTGATTGCTAGATATATTTAATAAACTTAGATTAACCAAACTACCTATCTCAGTAGGAATAGAGCCTGAAAACTGATTGTGAGATGAACTCAAATTCTGTAGGTTTACTAAATTCCCTATACATGTAGGTATAGCACCTGACAACTGATTGCCAGACAAATTTAACAAACTTAGATTAACCAAACTACCTATCTCAGTAGGAATAGAGCCTGATAGCCTATTATACGACAAATTCAACTCTATTAAATGAACTAAATCACCTATCTCGGCAGGAATAGAGCCTGATAAGCCAAGACCCATTAAATCCAACTCTACAACCCTTCCATCTGTATTAAGTTCAACACCATGCCACTCATCAAGCGGCCTATCACTTCCCCAATTGGTGCTATTTGTCCAATTAGCCCCATCAGTAGCATTGTAAAGTGCCATTAAAGCAACCCTTTCGAGTTCTGCTGGATCACTAAACCCATAACCATCCTGCTGTGGATTCAGTCCCCAATAATCATAATTTTTATGGTTAATCACCTCTGTTGGGATTGTGCCTGATAATCTATTGCCGTATAAGATAATATATACATTAGGAATATTTGCCAATTCAGCAGGAATGGAACCTGACAACTGATTGTACTGAAGATGGATAGAATTTGTTTTAACCAAATTACCTATTTCAGCAGGAATAGAACCCGACAACTGATTTTCCTCTAAATTCAATGACCATAAATTAACTAATCTACCTATCTCGGCAGGTATAGAGCCTGATAAATGATTATTATAAAGAAATAACAACATTAGATTATTAAGATTACCTATCTCGGCAGGTATAGAGCCTGATAACTGATTGTCTGACAGATATAAAAACTCTAAGCTACTTAAATTACCTATCTCGGTAGGAATAGAGCCTGATAATTGATTTCTAGATATATTCAAATACTCTAAATTGGTTAAGTTACCTATCTCAGTAGGAATAGAGCCTGACAACTGATTATATTCTAAATCCAGTCCAACAACCCTATTTCTGACTGGATCTACATTGACACCATGCCAGTTCCAAATTGGAATTTCTGTGCCCCAATTGGTGTTATTTGCCCAATTTGCCCCATCAGTGGCGTTATAAAGTGCCATAAGGGCATCTCTCTCATGCTGACTATCTTTTTGTCCATCGATAAGAGACTCTATTTCAAATGATAGATTATAAAATTTACCATCGGCTAATACTCTTGCAGGAATAGTTTTTTCCGCTATGTTACCATCACGCATACGAACTGTTATTTTGAAATCGCCAGTAACCTCGGTAGCGCTACCATTCCATGCAATAGGTAGTTTTGCAATATAGTTTTGCGAACTACTAACAGTTGCATCACCACTAATATTTAACATACTTTGTAATAAAGCATGTTCACTTTCTGTTACCGTATCAGGGCTATATATATACCCAAATTGTGAAAAACACTCTGCTGTCGATGAAAATACCACATCTTCTATTTCATAACTACCCTCAACCCCATCTTTTAGTTTTATATCTAAATTTATTATTGATTGTGTGTTTTTGAATGTTAGATATGGGATAGTGCCATTATCAACACTAAATAGTGGCGATATTAACACCCAAGAGCCCTCTAGATGGTCGGCGTTATCGCTTGCTGTTTGTGGTTGTTTTATTCTGTAGTTAATTTCAAATCCCGAGTCGAAGTGGTTGTTATTACCACCACTCAAAGCATAGTAACTTGCCCCAAAAACAAGGGTGCTATCACTATAAAAATCTGCTGATTTACCATCCGATGAGATAGAGTTATCATCTATCTTGAAAATTAAAACCCTTTCGTTGTAGCTATCATTGATAAACTCTACAACGTTTAATGAGTCGCCTGCCCTCCACTTGATAGTTGCACCCTCAATATCAACCTTTGTGGCAGGAGCAACCATAGCACGTATCATATTTAATTTGTTAGTTTTATCTACCTCTGAAGTGTGATTATTCTCCTCATAATTGACAACTAACTCATCTTTCTCGCAACTAAACATAAAAGCGAATAGCGCAACAAGTAAAACTTTATATACTCTTTTCATGATTTCTTAATTTAAATCCTCAATTTCTAAATCCTCTATTTGACCCAAATTCTGAGTTATAGTAAGAGATGTTTGCATCCCTTGCATAGTGAACTCTATTGTTCCAGTGCGCTCTACTCCTACATTTGTATCACATGTAACAAATATAGCTATTGTTCCTGCATCGCCACTTGTAGCAGATAGTGTTACCCACTCAGGTAGTGTTCCTATGCTCCATGCGCCATTAGCTACTATCTCTATTGTAAACATATCTTTTACAGCTCCTACCTCTTTTGTGTTAGGGCTAAGAGTGATAGAGGCTACTGCACCCTCTTGCGTAATAGTAAAATCAACACTCTCGCCACCTGCTGTAAAGGTTATTGTTGCAGTACGCTCACTAATTGTTGGGTTAGCCTCATAAGTAAGAATTATACTTGCGTCCCCCTCGCCCTCTTTGGCAGAGAGAGTAATCCACTCAGGTAGTATGCTTGTGCTCCATGTTGTGTTTGTGGATAAATTTATTGAATGTACGGTACCAGCAACTGCTCCTACACTTACACTGCTCTCCTTAATGGTTAGATATGGTTCTATACCCTCTTGCGTAATAGTAAAATCAACACTCTCGCCACCTGCTGTAAAGGTTATT
>CAYJCU010000023.1:0-10079 GCA_964368765.1 uncultured Rikenellaceae bacterium | reverse complement strand
GAATTATACTTGCGTCCCCCTCGCCCTCTTTGGCAGAGAGAGTAATCCACTCAGGCAGTGTGCTTGTGCTCCATGTAGTATTGCTCTCTAGCTCAATTTTATACTCGCCATTAGTAGCATCAACTGTTTTACTATTTTCGTCGATAGTAATAGTAGCTGCTGCACCTTTTTGAGTAACAGTTATCACCTTACTTGTTTCGCCTGCATTAATCTTTATATACTTAGTGCGCTCTTCAGTGGTCTCGTTCTCATCAAGATCAAGAGTAAGTACCACATCTCCTGCACCACCACTCATAGGCTCTACCTCAATCCAGTTATCGTCACTCTTTGTGTCTGATAAAGATACACTCCAAGCGGTATTAACACTAAATTTAATAGTTGCCTCCTCTTGGTTAGGGTTTATATCAATCTCTGTATTTGATTGATAATCAATTTTAGGTTCTTCAGGTGTCTCTTCGCACCCTATAATGGCGAATGTACTACATATCACCATTGCAATAGTAAAAATTTTTCTCATAAGTTTATAGTTAGTTTGTTCTACACACTTTATTTTACAGTTGTAATATAACACAGCAAAGGTAGATAATAAATTTAAATATTACAAGTAGATTTTTATTCTATAAGCAGTTTATATTAACACTTCTATGCAAAGATAAAATTATATATTTTTATGGCGGTACTTTTGAGTTTAGATAGGGCTTTAGTCATCTGGTTTTCAACCGTTTTAATAGAGATACCCAACTCATCGGCTATCTCCTTATTTTTCATGCCGTCTCGCTTGCTCATAAGAAAAATCTCTCTGCAGCCACTAGGCAAAGCATCAATAGCACCCCACAAATTAGACTCGTAATGCGAACGCTCTTCAAACTCCTCCTCAGCAATATCATAGCTATCTATTTCTTCGTGCGGAGAGGCTTTAATGGCGTCTATTGATAGGTTACGCACCATGGTATAGAGATAGGGTTTAACCTTCTCTACCCTCTTACCTGACATCACCTCACGACACAGACGCACAAAACACTCCTGAACAATATCTTCAGCAGTGTCGATAGAGCCTGTATAGTGCATAGCAAATATACAAAGTGGCTTATAGTGCTCTCTAAAAGCGGTATCTATATCCATAAAAGGGTACTATAATAAGTTGCTGTTCTGGCACTCTTCCTGAGCGGTTATTTTAGCCGAAAAAAGGGCGACCTACAAAACAAAGTTTTACAAATCGCCCTAGTTTTTCTGCCGCTAACTGCCGAAATTATCGTACATTATATTCTCTGGTGGCACACCTAGATTATCAAGCATTTTCTCAATAGCTGCCGTCATCATAGGAGGTCCACATAGGTAGTACTCTATATCCTCTGGTGCATCATGATCCTTAAGATAGTTATTATATATAACATCATGGATGAAGCCCACAGGCCCTGTCCAGTTATCCTCAGCTTTAGGCTCTGAAAGACCCACTGTGAACTTGAAATTAGGGAACTCATTCTCAATAGCCTCAAACTGCTCTTGGTAGAAAATTTCACGCTTAGAACGTGCTCCATACCAGAAAGTAGCCTTTTTATCTGTGCGCTCAGTACCAAACAGATGGAAGATATGCGAACGCATAGGTGCCATACCTGCTCCACCACCAATAAACATCTTCTCAGCTGGGGTATCTTTGACAAAAAACTCACCATAAGGCCCCGAAATTGTTATCTTATCGCCTGGCTTAAGAGAGTAGATATATGATGAACAGATACCTGGATTAACCTTCTCAAAACCACCAGTAGCTCTACTCCAAGGTGGCGTAGCGATACGTATATTAAGCATGATGATATTACCCTCTGCTGGGTGGTTAGCCATAGAGTAAGCACGGTAGGTAGCCTCAGGATTTTTAGTAACTAAATCCCACATCTTAAGCTGATCCCACTCTTCACGATACTCTGTCTCTATATCAAAATCGGCAAATTTAATTGCGTCATATTTAGGTATATCAATCTGAATATAACCTCCACTCTTAAAGTTAAGTTTTTCTCCCTCAGGTAGCTTAACAACAAACTCTTTGATAAAAGTAGAGACACTCTTATTTGATACAACCTCACACTCCCACTTTTGAACACCAAGAACCTCTTCGTGAACATGTAGCTTCATATCCTCTTTAACCTTTACCTGACAAGCTAAACGCCACTTCTCACTCTGCTCTTTGCGAGTAAAGAAATTGGTCTCAGTAGGTAGTATCTCGCCACCGCCTTCAAGAACCTGACAACGACACATACCACATGAACCACCACCACCACAAGCACTAGGTAAGAATACGCCATTCTCTGATAGTGTGTTTAGAAGTGTTGAGCCAGGCGACACAGTAAACTCATGCGTACCCTCGTTAATACTTATCTTTACCTCTCCTGAAGGTAATAATTTTTTCTTTGCATATAGTAGTAATCCCACAAGTGATAGTGTGATAACTAAAAATGCTATTATCGATATTACTATTTCCATAATCTTATCTACACCTTATAATTTAATACCTAAGAATATCATAAAGGCGATACCCATAAGCCCTGTTAGAATAAATGTTATACCCGCTCCACGAAGAGGCGCAGGGATATTTGAGTATGTTATCTTCTCACGTAGCGCAGCAATAGAGATAATAGCTAACCACCATCCGATACCCGAACCCAAAGCAAAGACTACCGCCTCTGTTAATGAGTTATAGGTACCACCTGCTACACGCTGCTGCATGAATAGCGAACCTCCAAGAATAGCACAGTTCACAGCTATCAGTGGTAAAAAGATACCTAGCTGATTATATAGTGATGGCGAGAATTTCTCTACAATCATCTCAACAAGCTGAACAATAGAGGCGATAACGGCTATAAATATGATATAGCTCAAAAATCCTAAATCAACACTCTTATACTCCTCGCCTAACCATACCAGAGCCCCCTCAGTTAAGAGATACTCATTAATAAGGTAGTTAATCGGCACCGTAACAATCATAACAAAGATAACAGCTATACCAAGACCCATAGCTGTCTTAACGCTCTTCGATACCGCTATGTATGAACACATTCCGAAAAAGAATGCGAACACCATATTCTCAATAAAAATTGACTTTAAAAATATATTCAATAAATTTTCCATAATATCTCCCTACCTTTTTATTTTTCGCAAAGCGATTTATTACGACTTCTCTGTACCCATATAATGATACCCACTGCTATAAGGGCAAATGGCGGTAGTAATACCAAACCATTATTGTAGTAGAAACCACCCTCAGCAATATACCACGATTGAGGTATTATCTGTACATCCCATAGTGTACCAGCACCTAATAGCTCACGCACTGCCCCTACAATGATAAGGATAACTCCATAACCAAGACCATTACCTATGCCATCTACAAATGAGTGCCATGGCTTATTACCTAGTGCAAAAGCCTCAAGGCGTCCCATTAATATACAGTTTGTGATGATAAGACCCACAAATACAGATAACTGCTTACTAACATCATATACAAATGCCTTTAGTATCTGGTCTACAATAATAACTAGTGTTGCAACAACAACAAGCTGCACAATGATACGGATACGTGATGGGATACCTTTACGCATAATAGATATGATAAGGTTTGATAATCCACACACGAAAATTACCGATAACGCCATAACAAAGGCAGGCTTTAGCTTAGCCGTAACAGCCAGTGCCGAACAGATACCCAATAGCTGTATAGTTACAGGGTTATTTGATCCTAGAGGTGCTGTGAGCAACTTTAGCACTTTAGCCGAAAACATAGGCTCTTTCTCTCTCTTTTCCATAAATATCAATTGATTAAGTTAATTGTGAAGAGCCTTACTTCACTTGATTATTAATAATATATTTGTAGTAACCTTTTAGGCTATTAAGAATCATATCCTCAACAGCACGAGATGTTATTGTACCTCCCGTAATAGCATCAACAGCATTTGGATTACCCGCTGCTAAACCTCCTTTAAGTGTCTTAACACCCACTAACTCACTACCCTTAAAAATCTCTTTACCAACAAACTGACCCGTAAATTTAGGTGTTGTTATCTCAGCACCAAGACCAGGTGTCTCACTCTGATGATCGAACACCACACCATATATACTGTTAAGGTCGCCATTAAGAGCTATATAACCCCATACTGGTCCCCATAGACCTGTTCCATTAACTGGAAAGATATACTTCTCACTACCATCGCTCAGCTTAGCCACAAATAGTGGAAGACGCTGCTCTGAGGCTGGTTTCGACATCTCTTTTGTTATATTAACAAAGACTGCGAAGGTCTCATCGTTATTATCCGATACAACATCGCCATTGCGATTAACTAGAAGTGCCTTAACAATATATTTACTATAATCACGAGGTATTACAGTAGCCTTATCCTCGCCTTTTGGCACATTAAGTAGACCCACCGATTGAAGAAGATTACCCTTCTTCTCTAAATCTACATTCTCTTTCTGCATACCCCTTAAATTGATAGCTATGAACGACAGTAGCGACGCCACTACCAAAACCATAACTGTTGAGTATACTATTATATATCCATTTGATTGCTTATTCATAATCCCCCCCTATTTAACATTAATAATACGACGGTTTCTACGCTTTATATTCGCCTCAACAACATAGTGGTCGATAAGCGGAGCCATAGCGTTCATAAATAGTATTGCCATCATCATACCCTCAGGATAACCAGCATTGATAACACGTGTAAGCACTGTTAAAATACCAATCATTGCGCCATATATATACTTACCTGTATTTGTCTGCGCACCCGTAACAGGGTCGGTAGCCATAAAGACAGCTCCAAAAGCAAAACCACCTAATAGAAGATGATAGTGTGCAGGCATATCCATAAAGGCATTACCACCAACAGCATTAAACAGAAGACCCATAGCATAACCACCTGCAAAGACAGATAGCATAACTCTCCAGCTTGCTATACCAGTAGCTAACAGAACAATAGCACCTAGCATAATAGCAATAAATGATGTCTCGCCAATACTACCTGGCATAGTACCTATTACCCAATCCATTGAGAAGTTGAAAGGCAGCTCAGGCAGTTTATTAGCCACCGCATCGGCAGCCATAGTTAGCGGAGTAGCACCAGAAAAACCATCTATGATACCCTCTCCTTTAGTCAAACCAGCAATCCATATCTTCTCACCTGAAATAAATGGTGCATAGGCAAAAAATATGAAGGCACGAGCTAGTAGAGCAGGGTTAAACACATTCATACCTGTTCCACCAAACACCTCTTTACCAATAACAACAGCAAAAGCAGTAGCCACAGCCACCATCCATAGCGGAGTATCTACCGGCATGATAAGCGGAATAAGTAGTCCCGATACAAGGAAACCCTCATTAACCTCATGGCGACGTAACTGCGCAAACATAAACTCAAGCCCTAGACCCACAACATACGAAACGATGATGATAGGTAGCACCTTAAGGAGACCAAACCAGAAGTTCTCTAGTATTGTTGCCTCTACACCCGTAGATAACGAGTGCTGATAACCCACATTGAACATACCGAACACCATTGCAGGCACAAGTGCCAACACAACGAAGAACATAGTACGCTTTAGCTCAATGGTATCTTTTATATGAACACCCCTCTTTGTTGTGTCGTTTGAAACAAATAAAAATGTCTCAAAAGCATCAAAAGTAGAGTGTAGAGCACCAAACTTAGCACCAGGGGCAAAATTTGGCTTTATCTTATCTATATAATCTCTTAAAAATTTCATACCTCTTTTAGTTTGTTAGTTTAGCTCTTTAATCATAAGGTTAATACCCTCTCTGATAACCTCTTGAACAGCTATTTTTGATGTACATACGAACTCGCAAAGAGCAAAATCCTCTTCTACAACCTCATAAATACCTAGATTTTCCATCTTATCTATATCTTTAGCCATGATAGCCTTAATAAGGTATACAGGATATATATCCATTGGCACTACCCTCTCATACTCGCCACTCATAACATAAGCACGCTCTCCACCATTAACATTTGTATCTAAACGATACTCACGCTTAGGCATCAACCATGAAAAATAACTCTTAGATGTTGAAAATTTATTAAAACGAGGGGCTATCCAACCCAAAAACTCGTAGTTGTTACCCTCTGGAATAACTGTTAAACTATTTGCATAGAATGATGTGTAGCCATCTGCTCCCACAGTAGTACCCGTAAGAACATTACCGCTAATAACACGCACCTCGCCACTCTTAACACCCGCTGCCTTGATAATAGGCTCTACCAGACTACCTATCACACTCCAGCGATATGTTCTACGCTCTAATTCAGAGCCACACACAGCAATAATACGCTTAAAATTAACCTCACCACTCTTAAAGAAAGAGCCTATCATCGAAACACTCTGCGCCTCAACTGTCCACACTATATCTCCCTTAGCAATAGGGCGTGTGTTATTAATCTGAACACCAACCAATCCAGCAGGGTGCTTACCCTTAAAGATGGTCACTGTTCCAAACTTCTCTACTATTGATAATATAGATTTTGAGGTAGATGGAGAGACTCCAAAATATAATTTACCTGCTGTTAAGCGTTTAAGCACCTCTAAACCAGCAGCAAAAGTCTCTAACTGTTGCTCTAGGATAAAATTAAGGTCTACTCCTAGTGGTGACGAGTCGAATAGAGATATGAAAATATCTCTCGGAGTATCCTTCTCATTTGCAATTACACCATAAGGACGTTGCATAATATGTGGCCACACACCACTCTTGAGCATCAACTCTTTAAGTTGCTCAGGGGTCATATTAGTATATCCCTCAACATCAAATTTCTCACTCTCAGCTCTCTCAGCTGCCTTGATAGTGACATTTAAAATCTTACGCTTATCGCCTCTATTAATTGCAATTACCTCTCCGCATACGGGCGAAGTAAAAAGCAAATTAGGACGATTCTTATCGAAGAAAAGTGGAGAACCTATCTTTACAATATCTCCAGCCTTAACCAGCATCTTTGGTATTATACCCTGAAAGTCATTTGGATTGATAGCAAAAACCTCGCTACATAACTCTGCCTCTAACACCATTTCCGCTCTACCCATTAGAGGTATATCCAACCCCTTACTGAGTTTTACAATCTTGGTCATCTCTAAATTATTTATTGTTACTATATTTCTATAATTATCCCGCAAAGGTAACAATTTATTTTTTAAATGTTATCAAAATAACAGTTTTTTTTGTCAACAAATTATCCCACTAAATCAAAAAGTGTAAAATAAGACGATTTAGGGGGCATATTTAAATTTTTAACTAAATTTGTTAAAAAAAATTTGTTATTTAAAAAAATAACACTTATATTTGTACTAAATTAAAAACCTAAACCATAATCTTATGCAAGAATTGGACAAAAAAAAGGAGTTTGACGTAGATAATATAGCGAAAGTTTACTCAACTACGCTACGCGCTGGGAAGCGCACCTATTATCTAGACGTTAAGTCTACGCTTGGTGGTGAGCACTTCTTAGCAATCACAGAGTCACGTAGAAAAACGAGTGAGTGGAATGAAGGCATTAGTAATCTGAGACAGACAATATATGTTTATCCAGAGAACTTCGAGAAGTTTGCACAAAGCATCGCTGAGACGCTAGAGAAGATTAAGGAGCTAAAGTCGCCTATGGAGGGAGTATCCGCAGGTGATATTATTACTGAGATTAATGGAACTAACTCTGGAAGTTTAGAGTTTGAGTTATTGTAGGGTATTAGCCTAAGAAGAGGATAATATTTGAGTTGTAGGGTTATATGAAAGGGTTGGGTAAGATTAATGTTTATGTAGGACTAAGTGGTGGCATAGACAGTGCTGCCACTGTTGTTTTGTTAAAAGAACAGGGTTACAATGTTATAGGAGTTTTCCTTATTATGCAGGATAGTTCTCTTAATGAAGACACTTTAAACTCACTAGATGAGATTAAAAGAGGTGTTGGAATTGAGATTATTATGTATGATGTAAGAGAGGAGTTCCAAAGAAAAATAGTTAATGTGTTTATAGATGGATGCAATAGAGGAGAGATGCTTTCGCCATGCACTATATGTAACACAGAGATAAAATGGAGGTATCTACTAGAGGTGGCTAATAGTCATGGAGGAGGTTTGGTAGCTACGGGGCACTATTGTAAACTAAAGAGAAATAATGGTTTACAATATATCGCTATGGGCAAGAGTGCCACAAAAGATCAATCATACTACATGTGGAGCCTAAGGCAATCCACACTAGAGAAGATACTATTTCCATTAGGGGATATGACAAAAGATGAGGTACGCACATATATGAGCGAGCGAGGATGGGATAACCTTACACGCAAGCGAGAGAGTATGGGAGTATGTTTTTTTAATGGCATAAGGTATGCTGAGTGGTTAGCCGCGCAAGGCGTTAAGATTGAACGTGGCGATGTGGTAGCAAGTAGTGATGGCAATAGACGAATGGTTGTGGGTTACCATAATGGTTATCCACTCTACACCTTAGCCCAAAAAAAGGGATTTATTATCTACGATGAGAGATTTAAAGGATCAGCAGTCATAGATATTGACACCCAAAATAATCAGTTGATTGTGGGAGATAGCGCAACGCTGAATAGTGATACTCTATACCTAAGAGATTACTATTTTCACTCTATTGAAGAGGTCACATCTTCCGATATTCTATCAGTAAAGGTTAGGGGAATAGGAGTAAACCCCAAAGGTTATTGTAAAATAACAATTCTGTCTAAAAATAAACTAAAAGTTGAATTATTAGACGATATGGCGTGGGCGGCAACTAAGGGGCAACCTGCAATATTTTATATAGAGGATAGATTAGTTGGTGGAGGTGTTATCCTCTGATAATGTGTTTATTAATTAACAACGCACAATAAGATTCACTATCATACAGATGATCTTAAGAGTAATATCAGCGAAATAAATCGCATAAAAGGCTCAAAATAACAAAAAAAAATTTGCTTATTTCAATTCCATTATGTACTTTTGCAGTGAAATAATTTACAATATTAACCTAAATTTATTTAAAAATGAAGAAATTATTTATCCTTTTAGCTGTTGCTATGGCAGCTGTTACAACAAATGTTGAAGCTCAAAGTTTAAAGAGTGACATGAAGAAAAATGTTACTAAATTCGAAGAGGGTACAAACGCTATCGGTATTAGATTTGGTGCTTTACAAACTGAGATTTCTTATCAGAAATTCTTATCAGACATGACTCGTATGGAGGCTGATCTAGGTTTCCTTTACACTAATGGTATTCAATTAAACCTAGCTTACCAGTATGTTAGACCTATCGGTAAAGAGCAATTTAGCTACTACTTCGGTTTTGGTCCTGGTGTTGGTTTTGCAGGTTCTAGCGTTATCTTAGATGTATTTGGCCAAATTGGTATCGAGTACAGATTTAACGCTCCATTTTCAGTATCTCTAGACTGGAGACCAACATTCCGTATCCTTGGTGGTACAGGTTTCTACGCTGATGGTATTGCTTTAAGTGTTAGATACCGTTTCTAATTGATAGTTAATCAATTATTATATTAAAAAACTACTAGCCTTTGGGTTAGTAGTTTTTTTATGCTTAATCCGAAAATGAGGGGGCAGAATATCGGCTCAATGAAAATTTCCAGTGGGGTAAAACTAAATAACCTAATTTCGAATTACTAGTTTAATGTCCGCTTTTTTCTAGATTGCTTTAGCTTTGGTGCGTTTCACGCACTATAACACCGGAGCGTACTTAAAGTACGTGAGGATTTATAGTGTGGGAAAGGTGCCGAAGATAAAGTGATTTTGGGAAAAGCCCTCATACGCTCCACCGACTTTTTGCACTGATCCAGAATAACGATTCTAGCGAATCGTGCGTCCACCGAGAGATATTATCACTCCGTTACTCTACGTGATAATATCTCTTTTTTAGCGGTGGCAGACGCCGTGCCGAGTGCAGAAAACATTTTCGCCTTACGCCGGCGGGTGGTCTTCCAGACCGGTAGTTTTAATCGAAACTAGTAGTGTCCGGCGAACCTGATGATTAAATTTATGCACGTCATATCTACCCTAAAACCCACCATATAAAGTACCCAT